>NZ_JBNNPF010000056.1:0-48313 GCF_050275515.1 Streptomyces sp. NPDC004126
GTCCCCTACCCGCCCTTCCACCGTTCCCAGGGGCTCCGCCCCTGACCCCGATACCGGACGCTCCGCGCCCGGTGCGCTCAAACGCCGCGCGGGCTGGATTTCGCGCAGCGAAATTCCAGCCCCGCCGGCGATTGAGGCGCGGGGGTCCGGGGGCGGAGCCCCCAGGGGGGTCCGGGCGCAGCCCGGGGAACGGGCGAAGGGCGGGTAGGGGAGCAGCCCCGCGCAGCGGCAGCGGCCCGGCACCCGGCACACCGGCGCCCGCAGACCCGGCCCGGGGCCGCGGGGCCGGGGCCCGCCCCGGGGGTTACACCGCCGATTCCGGGGTGATGCGGCTGCGGACGGCCGACTGGACGTCTTCCTCCTCGGCCGGGTCCGCCGCCAGGCGGCGCAGGCGGGGGGCCACCCGGGCGTCTGCGGTCTCCGCGTGGCGGGCCGCGACCTCGCGGGTGGTCTCCTCGCAGTCCCAGAGGCATTCGACCGCGAAGCCCGCCCCGAAGGTGGGGTCGGTGGCGGCCAGGGCGCGGGCCGCGCGGCCGCGCAGGTGGGAGGAGGCCGTCTCGCGGTAGACGTGCCGCAGGACGGGGGCGGCGCAGCCGATGGAGAGCCGGCCCGCGCCGTCGACCAGCGTGAAGAGGCGGACGGAGTCCGGGCCGGAGCCGCGGACGGTGTTGCGGAGGGCGCCGAGGACCAGTCCGGCGTCGTCGGCGCCGCCGCGGGCCGCCAGGAGGGCCGCGGCGGCCGCTCCGAGGGCGTCGGGGCGGTGGACCCAGAGCCGGGCCCGGTCGAGGGCTGCGGGGCCGCACATGCGCTCGTAGGCGGCCACGGCGGGCTCGTCCCCGGCGGCTTCGATGAGGTCCAGGACGGCCGGGTTCTCCGGTTCCGCGAGGACCAGGTGGTGCAGGGCGGTGGCCCGGGCGGCCTCCCCGGAGGCTCCGGCGGCGGCCGCGAGGATGGCGGGCCGGTCCTCGGGGGCGGCCACGGCGGCGAGGCAGCGCGCGGCGGGCACGTGCAGCGGGGTGCCCCGGCGCAGCCCGTCGGCGGCCCAGTCGAAGACGGCCTGGACGCCCCAGCCGGGGCGGGGGCCGCTGGGGGTCATCTGGCGCTGCCAGCGGTCGAAGGAGCCCTGCTGGCGGGCGGCGCGCAGGCGTTCCGCGTAGGCGGGCAACTCCTCCCACAGGGCCCACGGGCGGGGCTCGTAGGCGTCGCGGACGGCGGCGGCCAGCCGCGCCTCACCCTCGGCGGTGGCGGGGAACCGGGCGAGGACGGGTGCGGCGAGGGAGCGCAGTCCCCCGTCGTCGTCGCGCAGCGCGAGCTCGTCGAGCGCCCAGGCCCAGTTGGCCCCGGAGGCGGCGTAGCGGCGCAGCAGCATGAGGGCGTCGTCGCGGCCGTACGAGGCCAGGTGTCCGAGGACGGACAGGGCGAGGCCGGTCCGGTGGTCCTCTTCGTCGAAGAGGTCGTCCGCGCCGAACAGGTGGGCCTCGATCTCGCCGAGGGGGCCGTCGAGGTCCAGGTACAGGCGCGCGTAGTACAGGGAGCGGTTCTCGACCTGCCAGTCCTGGCGCGGGTCGTGCAGCACGCACTGGTTGAGGGCCGCGAGGGCTTCGGGCCTGGGTGCTGCGAGGGCGTGCAGCGTGCCGTCGCCGCGGCCCCGCTGGAGGAGCCCGAGCAGGGTGCCGCTCGGCGCTATGACTGGTTCGAACATGGGGATGGCCTCAAATCAAGCTGGGGACGCGACCGGGAATCGGGATTCACAGAGCCGCGTAACAGCATGTGAGGACGTCCGCCGTCTGGTTCAGCTCGATGTAGACCATTGCCTTCTCACTCTCGTCGGTGCTTCGCGACCACGGCGGCCGGTGCGGCAGGGGTGGGTGTGGACACCCGTCGTGTCCAGCCCGCTCCTGCCCGTCCGTCATGTCCGCGAATCGAATCCGACGCCATGATGACCCAGGCGGTTTGTGCGCCGCGACCACATTTAAGGGCTCCGTGACCAAGCCGTGAGGTGGCGGGGCCCGTCGGGGCCGGGCGGCGCCCCGGAAAAAGCGGACTACTTGGCTCCGAAGAGTTCCAGCAGGTCGGCCTTGTTGAACATGCGGGCCGTGTCCACGGCGGAGGGGGTTCCGGCGTGGGGGTCGGCCCCGCCCGCGAGCAGTGCGCGGATGACGGCTTCCTCGCCCTTGAAGACGGCGCCGGCGAGGGGGGTCTGGCCCCGGTCGTTGGCGCGGTCCGCCTCGGCGCCGCGCTCCAGGAGGACCGTGACGGCCTCGGCGTGGCCGTGGTAGGCGGCGAGCATGACGAGGGTGTCGCCGCGGTCGTTGGTGAGGTTCGCCGGAACCCCGGCGTCCAGGTAGGCGGCCAGCGTCGCGGCCTCACCCTGACGGGCGAGGTCGAAGATCTTGCCGGCCAGTTCGACGACATCCTCGTCGGGGGCGTCCTGGTGCTCGCTCATCGGTCGTACCGCCTTTCGTCTCCGGCTTGTCGGCTTGCCGCCCCCGTAAGGAGTTTCCCCAGGCCGGGAGGGCAGGACGGCGCACGGCACTGCGTCCGTACGGGTGAATCGCCAGGGTAGCGCCCGTTCCGGGACATGACGGGGGCGGTCCGAGGCAAGGATGCCTGGCGGCGGCGCCTCCCACACCGTGAGCGCCGGCCGCGCCAGTCAGGCGCGGCCGGTCAAGTGAAAAAAGCCAGGATTCACCCGTATGCACCTTTTATCGCATTGATACTTCCTGTGAGCCTGGAACAACTGATGGTGACCGTATCCACCCACCAGGAGCCTCGACTCATCAGGAGAACGTCACATGGTCCTGTCCATCTCAGGTGTCGTCCTGCTCGGCATCATCTGCTTCCTGTTCTTCAAGAAGGACGGGATGAAACTGACGCACGCGTTCGTCTGCGCGCTGTTCGGCTTCTTCCTGGCCGGCTCCGCCATCGCCCCGAGCATCACGGCCAGTACGGCGAGCCTCGCGAGCCTCCTCGGCGGGATCAAGCTCTAGCCCGCCGGCGCTCCAGGCCCGCACGGGCGCCGGCCCCGCCGGGGCTCCGGCCCCGCACGGGCCCCCCACGATCAGGCCCGCGGCTTCGGCCGCCTGGGTTCCGCCCAGCCCGCCAGCGCCCGGGCCCTGACACCACCGCCCCGCACCACCACCACTCCAGGAGACGACCGTGGCCCGGCGCCCCCTCCCCCGCATCCTCAGCAGCGGCAGCGTGTCGCTCACCCGGGGCCGCGACCTCGCCCGCACGGCTGCCGACAACGCCACCGACGTGCTCCACCCGCTCATCGTCATCGGACGCGGCCTGCGCGTCCTGGCCTCCACCGGGCGGCGCAGATGGGCGGCGACCCCGAAGGACAAGCGCGGTCCGGCGCTGTTCCTCGGGGCCGCCTGCGTCCTCGTGGTCGCGATCGTCCCCTACGGCCCCCTCTGCGCCCTGATCGGCGTCATGGCGGCCGCAGCCTGGCACGGGCGCGACCGCTCCCCGGCCGGGTCCGCACCCGGCGACGCCGAGGCCGAACGGCTGCGCTCGCTGTACGAGGCGCTGGTGCCGTACTTCTCCGCCGCCGAGGACCCCAGCCCGCTGTTCTCCCACGGCGGGGCCTGGGAGGAGGCCTTCAGCGGCTACGAGTTCGACGGCGCCGGGCGGGTGAGCCGGCTCCGCATCCGCTACCCGGCCTACTTCACCGACGGCGAGACCGCCTCGCGGGCCCGGATCGAGGCCCTGCTGCACGCCAAGGCCGGGCGCGGGCGGGAGTACCTCTTCGACTGGGACGAGGAGGGCAACCAGCTCGACCTGCGGGTGCTGGCCGCGCTGCCCACCGACATCGCCGCCCAGCGCTTCGTGACCTCGCCGGCCGAGACCGTCCTCGGCTTCACCGACCCCGGCGGCGTGCAGCGCACCGTGCCCGTACTGGAGGGGGAGGAGCGGGCCGACGTGCCGCCCGTGATCTGGCGGACCGGACCGCGCTCAGCCGAACCCCACCTGCTGGCCGTCGGCCAGCCCGGCAGCGGCACCTCCACCCTGCTGCGCTCGATCGCCCTGCAGGCCCTGGGCCAGGGCGGCGACGTGATGATCGTCGAGGGGGGCGGCAGCGGCGAGTACGCCTGCCTGGCCGGCCGGGCCGGGGTGCTCGCCGTCGAGTGCGGCCCCACGGGGGCGCTGGCCTCCGTCGAGTGGGCGGCGCACGAGACCGAGCGGCGGCTGATCGCCACGCACCGGGCGCGCGAGGCGGGCCGCCCCGCGCCCGAGGACTCCCGGCGCCCGCTGTGGATCCTGCTGGACCGGCCCAGCGTGCTCGCGCACCTGGCCGCCGCCGACGGCCGCCCCGACCCGCTGGCCCAGCTCCAGGTGCCGCTGCGGCACGGGCGCGCCGCGCACGTCACGGTGGTCGTCGCCGAGCACTTCGACCACCTGGAGCTGCTGAACGACGCCGTCTGGCAGCACACCCGCGCCCGGGTGGTCCTGGGGCCGGCCCCGGTCCAGCAGGTCGCCGACGTGCTCGGGCTGCCGCCGCACACCACCCCGCCGCCGCAGCTGCCGCCCGGCCGGGGGTACGCGCGGCTCGGCACCGGGCCCGTGCACCGCCTCCAGGTGCCGGCCACCCCGGACCCGTACGACGACGCCGCGCACCCCGCCCACCGGCAGGCGGTGCTGGATCTGCTGCCGGAGCGCCAGGCGCCGGGCCGGGGCGGCGAGGGGCCGCCGGTCCCGTGCAGGCCGCTCCAGGTCCAGCCGCAACCCTCCTCGATCGACGCCTCGGAGATCCCGGAGGTCCCGGCGGAGGCGCCGTAGGCAGGCCCTCCCGGCCCGCTACGCGACGAAGGTGCGCGGGGGCTCCGCCCCGCTGCCGCCCGCCCCCGTGCCGACCAGCCTGGCCGCCGCGGCCAGGCGGACGGCGGCCTCCTCGGCCACCGGCCCGCCGACCGTGAACGGCAGCCGGACGTAGCCCTCGAAGGCCCCGTCCACGCCGAACCGGGGGCCCGAGGGGACGCGGACGCCGACCCGCTCCCCCACCTCGGCCAGCCGCGACCCGGACAGGCCGCCGGCCCGGGCCCACAGCGTGAGCCCGCCGCGCGGCACCTCGTACTCCCAGTCCGGCAGCTCCCGGCGCACCGCCGTGACCAGCGCGTCCCGGTTCTCCCGGGCCTGCGCGCGGCGCATCCCGACGGCCTCCTCCCAGCCGCCGGTGCGCATGAGCCAGTTCACCGCGAGCTGTTCCAGCACCGGGGTGCCGAGGTCCGCGTACGCCCGCGCGGCGACCAGGCTGCGGATGACGTCGGGGGCGGCGCGGACCCAGCCGATCCGCATGCCCGCCCAGAAGGCCTTGCTGGCGGAGCCGACGGTGACCACCGTGGAGCCGGCCGGGTCGAAGGAGCAGACCGGGCGGGGCATGACGAGGTCCGGGTCCAGCTGGAGTTCGGCCATGGTCTCGTCGGCGATCAGCACGGTCCCGGCGGAGCGGGCCGCCTCGACCATCGCGCGCCGCTTGTCCTCCGAGGCCAGGGCGCCGGTCGGGTTGTGGAAGTCGGCGACGACGTAGGCCAGGCGGGGGGCCGAGTCGCGCAGCACCTGCCGCCAGACGTCCATGTCCCAGCCGGTCAGCCCCGCGCCCATGGCCACCGGCACGAGGCGGGCCTCGGCGGCGCGCATCAGCTGGAGGATGTTGGCGTAGGAGGGGGACTCCACGGCGATCCGCTCGCCCCGCCCGGCGAAGAGGCTGCAGATGGCGTCTATGGCGCCCATCGCGCCGGTGGTGACCATGATCTGCTCGGGCATGGTCGGGATGCCCCGCTCGGTGTAGCGGTCGGCGAGCATCCGGCGCAGCGCGGGCAGGCCGGCCGGGTAGTCCCCGTGGGTGTGCGCGTAGGGCGGGAGCTCCTCCAGGGCGCCCTGGACGGCCTTGGTCAGCCAGGGCTCGGGGGCCGGGAGGGCGGCGCAGCCGAGGTCGATCATCGAGCCGAGGGACTCGGGGGGCAGCGGTTCCAGGCCGCGGGCCGGCAGCGGGTTCCCGGCCGGTACGGAGGTCCAGCTGCCCGCGCCCCTGCGGGACTCCAGGAAGCCCTCCCCGCGCAGCGCCTCGTACGCGGCGGCGACGGTGGTGCGGCTCAGCGACAGGGCGCCGGCCAGCTCCCGCTCGGCGGGCAGCCGGGCTGCGACCGGCACGCGGCCCTCCAGGACGAGCAGCCGGATGCCGTCGGCCAGGGTGCGGTACGCGGGCGGCTTGCGGGCGCCGGGCGGCGCGGGCCGGTCCTGCTGGGAGCCGATGAGCCGGGCGAGCTGCGCGGCACCGACCGCTGAGGTCCACTGAGCCATGGCGTCCGGTCCACTTTCGTCGGATTGGCCCCCGGACGGGGATCCCGGGGCCGGTATTGGATTGTTCGCGGGGCCCCAGACTGTCATGGGCCGGTCCATTCCGGCCAGGGGGGTGCCGGGCGGGCGCCGGGCGGGTGCGCCCGTTCACCCCGCGGCCACGCTCCCGCTCCCGTGGCGCTCCCGCCGGGCGGGACGCATTGGGCATACTGCGGCCGTGACTCACGTACGCCTCCGGCACCCCTACCTGGACCATCCGGCTCCGATCCCCTTCGCCCACCGGGGCGGGGCCGCGGACGGGCTGGAGAACACCGCCGCCGCCTTCCGCAGGGCCGCCGAGGCGGGCTACCGGTACTTCGAGACCGATGTGCACGCGACGGCGGACGGGAAGCTGGTGGCCTTCCACGACGCCACGCTGGACCGGGTCACCGACATGGGCGGCCGGATCCGGGAGCTGTCCTGGAGCCGGGTGCGCGAGGCCCGGGTGGCGGGGACCGAGCCGCTGGCCCTCTTCGAGGACCTGCTGGAGCAGTTCCCGGACGCCCGCTGGAACGTGGACCTCAAGGACGAGTCGGCCCTGCACCCGCTGGTGAACCTGATCGCGCGGGCCGGGGTCTGGGACCGGGTGTGCGTGGGCTCCTTCTCGGAGAGCCGGGTGGCCCGGGCGCAGAAGATCGCCGGGCCCCGGCTGGCGACCTCGTACGGGGTGCGCGGGGTGATCGGGCTGCGGCTGCGCTCCTTCGCGATCCCGGCGGCGCTGCGCGTCGGCGCGGTGGCGGCCCAGGTGCCGGAGACCCAGGCGGGCATCCGGGTGGTCGACCGGCGGTTCGTACGGACCGCGCACGCGCGGGGACTCCAGGTGCACGTGTGGACCGTGAACGAACCGGAACGCATGGAGGCTCTCCTCGACCTGGGCGTCGATGGCATCATGACCGACCGGATCGACATCTTGCGCACGGTGCTGGACCGGCGCGGCGCCTGGGCCTGACACCGCCCGGCCGCCGTGCGGGCGCCCGCGGCCGTGCGGTACGGGGACCAGCGAGGGGGCTCTCGAATGAGCGCGCAGACGACGGACGGGACGGAGCCCGGGGCCGAGGACGGCAGACCGTCCGCGGAGGCGGCGGCCGCACGCAAGCGGGAACAGCGGGGCTGGTACTTCTACGACTTCGCCGTGTCCGTGTACTCGGCGAGCGTGCTCACGGTGTTCCTGGGCCCGTACCTGACCTCGGTGGCGAAGGCCGCCGCGGACGCCGAGGGCTACGTCCACCCCCTGGGGATCCCGGTCCGGGCCGGTTCCTTCTTCGCGTACTCGGTGTCGGCGTCGGTGATCCTCGCCGTGCTGCTGATGCCGCTGGCGGGCGCGGTCGCCGACCGGACGGGGCGCAAGAAGCCGCTGCTGGCCGTGGCCGCGTACACCGGCGCCACGGCGACGGCGGCCATGTTCTTCCTGGGCGGCGAGCGCTACCTGCTGGGCGGGTTCCTGCTGATCGTCGCGAACGCGGCCCTGTCCGTGTCGATGGTGCTCTACAACGCCTACCTGCCGCAGATCTCCACCCCGGACGAGCGGGACACCGTCTCGTCGCGGGGCTGGGCCTTCGGCTACACGGCGGGCTCGCTGATGCTCGTGGTGAACCTGGTGCTGTACCTGGGCCACGACTCGTTCGGCCTCTCCGAGGGCGAGGCCGTACGGATCTGCCTGGCCTCGGCGGGCCTGTGGTGGGGGGCCTTCGCGCTGATCCCGCTGCGCCGGCTGCGGGACCGGGCGGTGGTCCGGGAGGCGGGCGGCGCGCCGGCCGTCAGCGGCTGGAAGCAGCTGGTGGCCACCCTCAAGGACATGCGGCGCTACCCGCTGACCCTGTCGTTCCTGCTCGCGTACCTCATCTACAACGACGGCGTGCAGACGGTGATCTCCCAGGCCTCGGTCTACGGCTCCGAGGAGCTGGAGCTGGAGCAGTCCACGCTGATCGGCGCGGTGCTGCTGGTCCAGGTGCTGGCGGTGGCGGGCGCGCTGGCGATGGGCCGGCTGGCCCGCGTGTACGGGGCGAAGCGGACGATCCTGGGCTCGCTGGCCGCGTGGGCGCTGACGCTGGCGGCGGGGTACTTCCTGCCGGCCCGGACCCCGGTGTGGTTCTTCGCGCTCGCCGCGATGATCGGGCTGGTGCTGGGCGGCAGCCAGGCGCTGTCGCGTTCGCTGTTCTCGCACCTGGTGCCGGCGGGCAAGGAGGCCGAGTACTTCTCGGCGTACGAGATGAGCGACCGGGGGCTGAGCTGGGTGGGGCCGCTGGTCTTCGGCCTGACGTACCAGCTCACGGGAAGCTACCGGGACGCGATCATCTCGCTGGTGGTGTTCTTCGCACTGGGTTTCGTGCTGCTCGCCCGGGTGCCGGTGCGGCGTGCGGTGGAGGCGGCGGGCAATCCTGTTCCGGTACGCCTCTGAAGCGCGGATCCGGGCCCGGGCGGGCCCGGATCCGGCCCCTCCGCCGCCCGCCGGGGATCCGGACTCACGAACGAATCCCGAACGAATTTCGACGTTGCGGCAAAGGGCCGGTAGTGTACGCCTTTGGCCTGCCAGGCGGACCGTTACTGCGCGCACAAGAAGTGTAGACGTTGGGTGACATCTGCTGCCAGATGTGACAAAACGGGCACTGGTGGGTACAACAAGGGGCGGCACGACGGGCGACGCATTGACCCGGAGCGGGAATCTATACCGCCGACCGGACGTTGACCGGATGACGACGACAGCGACACCTGTCCTGTGGGCGACAAGCCCGGGAGGCACGATTCATGAGTGAGCGAGCTCTCCGCGGTACGCGGCTCGTGGTTACCAGCTACGAGACGGACCGCGGCATCGATCTGGCCCCGCGCCAGGCGGTGGAGTACGCATGCCAGAACGGACATCGATTTGAGATGCCGTTCTCGGTTGAGGCAGAGATTCCGCCGGAGTGGGAGTGCAAGGCGTGCGGCGCCATGGCACTCCTGGTGGACGGGGACGGGCCCGAAGAGAAGAAGGGCAAGCCTGCGCGAACGCACTGGGACATGCTCATGGAGCGGCGCACCCGCGAGGAGCTGGAGGAGGTGCTGGCCGAACGGCTGGCCGTCCTGCGCTCCGGCGCCATGAACATCGCCGTGCATCCGCGCGACAGCCGCAAGTCCGCCTGACCCGCGGACACCGCGCAGTAGCCGAGGGGCCCCGCCACATCAGTGGCGGGGCCCCTCGGCGCTTCCGCGTGCTCGTGCCGCTGTGCCGGGTACGCCGGCGGGCCCCCGGCTAGGGGGCCAGCGGGGGGCGGTAGCCGGTGTCCGGGCCCGGGGAGCGCTCGGGGGCGTCCTCGCGGATCACCTCGCCCTGGACGACCTTGCCGTCGGGGTAGTGGATCCGGGCCTGGGTGAACGCGTCACCGAAGCCGCCCGGGGCGCCCGAGGCCATCTTCCGCTCCAGGGTGCGCTCGGCCCGGCGGCCCACGAAGGCCCGTACGGGCGGCAGCAGCAGGAGCAGGCCGGCCAGGTCGGAGAGCAGGCCGGGCATGATCAGCAGCAGGCCCGCCAGCATGGTCATCGCGTTGCCGGAGCCCTTGGGGGGCTGCGGGGCGGACGGTATGCCGCCCGCCATCGCCTGCTCCTGGGCCTGCTGGAAGCTGCGGGTGAGGTTCTTGAAGGCGCGGCGGCCGGCCCGCTTGATGACCACCACGCCGAGCACCAGCCCGCCGGCGAGCAGCGCCGCGACGGTGAACCCGCCGGCCGCCCCGGCGACCAGGCTGAGCAGCCAGATCTCCAGGATCAGCCAGGCGGCGACCGCCAGGGGGATGAAGGTACGGGCGGGCGAGCGCCGCCGGGGGGCCGTCGGAGTGCCCGTACTCGAAGGGCCAGTGCCGGTCGTCATACCCCCCAGTGTGCCTGGACCCAGGCGAAACCGGGCTCAGCCGGAGGTACCGGGCATCCCCTAGGGGTTGCCCGGGGCCCGGGCCGGGTCAGCGGCGCTTGCCGGCCAGCTTGGCGGCGCGCTCCTTCAGGCCCCACTGGGTGACCCGCAGGAGGGCCTCGACCACGATGTCCTTGCTCATCTTGCTGTCGCCCAGCTCGCGCTCGACGAAGGTGATGGGCACCTCCACGACCCGGAAGCCCTTGCGGACCGCCCGGCGGGCCAGGTCCACCTGGAAGCAGTAGCCCGCCGAGGCGACCTCGTCGAGGCCGAGCCCCTCCAGGGTCTCGCGGCGGAAGGCGCGGTAGCCGCCGGTCACGTCGCGGATCGGGACGTCCAGCATCAGCCGGGAGTACGTGGACCCGCCGCGGGAGAGGAACTCGCGGCTCTTGGGCCAGTTGACGACGCGGCCGCCCGGCACCCAGCGGGAGCCCAGCACCAGGTCGGCGCCGCCCAGCGCGGTGAGCAGCCGGGGCAGCTCCTCCGGCTGGTGGGAGCCGTCGGCGTCCATCTCGACGATGACGCCGTAGCCGTTCTCCAGACCCCAGGCGAAGCCCGCGAGGTAGGCGGCGCCGAGGCCCTCCTTGCCCTTGCGGTGCATGACGTGGACGTGGTCGTCGGCGGCCGCCAGCTCGTCGGCGAGCTTGCCGGTCCCGTCGGGGCTGTTGTCGTCCGCGACCAGGATGTGGGCCTCGGGGACGGCGGCGCGGACCCGGCCGGTGATCAGGCCGATGTTCTCGGCCTCGTTGTACGTCGGAATGATCACCAAGGTGGTGCCGAGCGGTCCGTACGTCCGCTGCCCGCCATCGCTCACTGGTTCCCCTTGTGTGTTCTTCGTCCGTCCCGTCACGACAGGATGATTTTAGAACAGCCGGCGACCGGGACCGGCGGCCCTTCGGGCCGGACCGGCTCCCGCTGGCTGCGGGCCGCCGTGACCGTTGTCTACTGGGCCGCCGGGCCCGGTCCGGGGCCACCCTCCCCCGGTACGCGCCGGGGGCCGCCCCCACCGGCGAAACCTTCCCTCGCCCCCGAGGCGCGGGCGCGCGGAGCGGACGGAGCCGTCCGGTGGGGACGTCCTGTGGTGGGCCCGGCCGAACCTATCCGGGTCGGGCCGCCCGTACCGCACCGAGGCCCGGTGGATCACCCCTGTGGCCGTACGAATACCTCCCGGCCGCCGACCACCGTCGCCAGGCACACCGGCAGGTCCCCGCCCGGGCTCAGGTCGGGCAGGCCCGGGGTGCCGGAGCGGGGGTCTGTGGACCAGCGGGCGACCCGGTCGTCGGGGGCCTGGACCACCAGGTCGCCGGTCCGCCAGACGGCGTAGTCGGCCGGGGCGCCCGGTACGAGGGTGCCCGCGTCGTCGCGGCCCAGCGCCCGCCAGCCGCCCCGGGTGTGGGCGGCGAAGGCGGCCCGTACGGAGATCCGGTGCTCGGGGGTGCGGTGGAAGGCGGCCGCCCGGACCGTGCCCCACGGGTCGAGCGGGGTGACGGGCGCGTCCGAGCCGAAGGCCAGCGGGACGCCGGCCTTGAGCATGGCGGCGAAGGGGTTGAGGGTGCGGGCGCGCTCCGCGCCGAGCCGGTCCGCGTACATGCCGTCCTCGCCGCCCCAGGCCGCGTCGAAGGCGGGCTGCACGGAGGCGGTGAGGCCGAGCTCCGCGAAGGCCGCGATCGTCTCCGGGGTCATCATCTCGGCGTGCTCGACGCGGTGCCGGGCGGCCCGGATCCGGTCCAGGCCCACCTTGGCGGCGGCCGCCCGGACGCCCTCGACCACGGCGGCGACGGCGGCGTCCCCGATGGCGTGGAACCCGGCCTGCAGGCCCGCCCCGGTGCAGGCGGCGACGTGCTCGGCGACCTCGGCCGCGTCCAGGTAGCCGGTGCCGGTGTGCGGGGCGTCCGCGTACGGGGCGTGCAGGCAGGCGGTGTGCGATCCGAGGGCGCCGTCCACGAACAGGTCACCGGCGGCGCCGACCGCGCCGAGCTCCTTGGCCAGGGCGAGGTCCCGGTCCGCCCAGTAGCCGTGGACGCGCGGCCCCGGGTGCTCGGCGGCCAGGGCCAGCAGGCCGGTGAAGTCCTCGGCGGAGGAGATGTCGGGCCCGCCGCACTCGTGGACCGAGCCGATGCCGAGGGAGGCGGCCCGGTCCAGGGCCGCGCGCTGCGCCTCGGCACGCTGGGCGGGGGTGAGGGCGGCGAGCGCGGCACGGCGGACGGCGTGGTGGTCGTCCTTGGTGAGCGGGACGTCGTCGCCGTGCGGGTGCACCTGCGGGACGAGGTCCAGCAGGGCCGTGGTGACCACCGCGGAGTGGACGTCGACGCGGCTCAGGTAGAGCGGGCGGCCCCCGGTGGCCTCGTCGAGCTCGGAGCGGCGCGGGGCGCGGCGCTCGGGCCAGCGGGCGGCGTCCCAGCCGTGGCCGAGGAGCACCCGGTCGGCGGGCCGCCGGTCGGCGTACGCGCGGACGAGGCCGAGGGCCTCGGGGAGGGAGCGGGCGCCGGTCAGGTCGAGCCCGGTGAGGGCGAGGCCGGTGGAGGTGGTGTGGACGTGGGCGTCGGTGAAGGCGGGGGTGACGAGCGCCCCGCCGAGGTCGACGACCTCGTCCACGCCCTGCGCGAACGCGTCGGCGGCGCCCTCGGAGCCGACCCAGGCGACGTGGCCGCGCTCGACGACCATCGCGGTGGCGAAGGGGTCGGCGGGGCTGTGCACCTCGCCTCCGCGGAGGAGGACGGTTCGGGAGGGTGCGGTGGCTCCGGCGGCTTCGGCGGAGGGGGTGCGGTCGGTCATGGGGACCAGTCTCGCCCCTCCGCCGGCCGCGGTTTTCCCCGGGTGGGGCGGGGCGGGGTGCGTTCCCCGGGCTGCGCCCGGACCCCTTCTGGGGGCTCCGCCCCCAGACCCCCGCGCCTCGAACTCCCCCAGCTACCGCTGGGAGGTGCCCCCAGGCGAGGCTGGATCAGACCCGCGGTGGGCGGGCCTCGTAGGGGGTGCTGAGGACCACTGTGGTGCGGGTGGAGACGTGGGCCAGGGCTCGGAGGCGGCCCAGGAGGTCCTCCAGCTCCAGCGGGGTGGCCACGCGGACCTTGAGGATGTAGTTCTCGTCGCCCGCGACGCTGTGGCAGGCCTCGATCTCGGGGACGCCGGCCAGCCGGTCCGCGATGTCGTCC
The DNA here is from genome assembly GCF_050275515.1 of Streptomyces sp. NPDC004126. Taxonomy (NCBI): domain Bacteria; kingdom Bacillati; phylum Actinomycetota; class Actinomycetes; order Kitasatosporales; family Streptomycetaceae; genus Streptomyces; species Streptomyces sp. NPDC004126. The sequence continues at coordinate 13,372 of NZ_JBNNPF010000056.1, forward strand.
GGCGCGCTCGGGTCGAACGGCTTGACCGAGATGAAGGCCGTCAGCGGGAGCCCCACGGCCTCGGGGTCCACGACGGCCGCGTACCCGCGGATCACGCCGCGCTGCTCCAGCCTGCGTACTCGCTGGTGGACCGCCGACGTGGACAGGCCCGTGGCCTTGCCCAGGTCCGTGTAGCTCATCCGCCCGTCCCGCACGAGCAGATCCACGATCTGGCGGTCCAGCTCCTCCATTGCGCTCATAGCCGCACAACCTATTGCCCCGAGCGGCTTCCGGCACAGCGGTGTCCACGGAGAAGTGGCACCTGCGGCGGGCATGTGACCAAAGCCACAGGCGTGTACGGGCGTACATCCCGCTCTGGTGGTTACTCGTGCCGCGCGGCGGGAAGTGCTTGGTGTGGCCGTGGCCGAAGTACCTGCCCGCCCGGCCCACCCAAGGGGGAGTACATCCATGCTGAACACCAAGCGCGCCGGTCGCACCGAACCGGAGCCCCTGGAGTCCGTCGAGGCCGGCTACGCGGACGACGGAGAGTACCTCGAACCCGGCGACGCCGAGGACTTCGAGGTCCACCACGCCGTCTGCCCGGACTGCGGGCAGGCGATCGCCCTCGTCGCGGACGAGGAGCACCTGCCGCAGCACGCGCTGTGCCTGACCCCGTGGAACCCGTTCGGGCTCACGGTGTGCGCCGGCACCGGCCGCCCGGTCTCGGACGCGCTGCCGACGCTGGGCGCGCTCCTGCCGGAGCAGCAGGAGCTGGACGTCGTCGTGCACCTCGACCTGCCGCAGGGCCTGGACTGGCGGACGCAGCCGTTCTCGCACGTCGGCGGGCCGGGATCGCGTCCCGTGCGGCCGACGGCGGCCGCGCTGCCGAGCAAGAGCCAGCACGCGCAGGCCGCCTGATCCGCGGCTACCAGTAGGTGCCCTGCACCATGTCGGCCAGGCTGGCATGGTGCAGGATCAGTCCGTCGGGGTCGGCGGGGACCTCCACCTCGCCGAAGTACGCCTGCCGGTAGGCGATGCGCAGCATGACGATCCCGTGCCGCAGGGCCGCGTACAGGGTGTGGAACTCCATGTCCCTCGGGGTGTGCCCGGTGAGTTCCGCGTAGCGGCGTTCCAGGTCCTCGCGGCGCAGGAAGTCGGGCAGGCCCGGCTGGCCGAAGCCCACGGTCAGGTCCTGGAAGAAGCGGTGCAGGTAGACGGTCCAGCCGAGGTCGACCTCGCGCGGGGCGCAGGCCGCCATCTCCCAGTCGAGGACGGCCGCCGGCCGGAAGCCGTCGTAGATGACGTTGCCGATGCGGGCGTCGCCCCAGTTGAGGACCGGGTCGCCCTCGTCGGCGGGCCAGAGTTCCTCCAGCCGGTCGAAGGCCCGTTCCAGCAGGGGCGAGCGCGCCAGGCCGGACACCACCCACTCGTAGTAGGCGCGCTGTGCGTCGACGTGGCGGCGCAGCGGGCTGCCCTCGCCGGCCGGGAGCAGGAACTCGGCCTCCTTCGCGGGGAACCGGTCGTGCAGCCGGGCGAGGAGGGAGATGCTCGCCTCCTGGAGTTCGGCGCGCTCGGCGTCGGTGGCGGAGTGCAGCCAGTTGCCCTCGTAGGTGTAGGGCATGACGTCGGGCGGTACGCGGCCCTCGGCGCGGGCCATCACGAAGAACGGGGCCCCGAGCGGGGCCGGGTCCTCCTCCAGCCACAGCACGCGCGGGACGGGCAGGTCGGTGTGCTCGGCGACCAGGCTCATCACGCGGTGCTGGCGGGGCATGTCGTAGGTGGGGAAGACGGTGTAGGCGGCCGGGTCCGCGGCCAGGCGCAGGGCGCAGGCGCGGACGGGGGCGTCGGGGTGGTCGATGTCGAAGAGCAGGGTCTCGCTGGACATGCCGTTGGAGCCGGGGACGGTGGTGTTGACGACCTTCGCGCCGGGGAGCCGGCCGTCGAGCCAGGCCTCCAGGCGGCGGCCGAGTTCCTCGGGCTCTCGGGTGGAGGTGCGGGGGCGGGGTGCCGTGGCCATGGCCGGCCCTTCCTGTCTCGGGGGGAGGGGGTGGGTCAGGGAGCGACGGAGGAGTAGTCGGCGAAGCCGCTGGGGTCGTGGCGGCCGAAACTGCCGTGCTCGAAGATCCCGAAGCCGGTGCGCCCGTCGAGGGTGAAGCGGGCGGAGTGGTCGGTGACGCCGAAGGCGGCCATGGGGTGGGCTGCCGGGTCGGAGAGGTCGTAGGTGCGGCGGTCGGTCCAGCCGCGGCCCTGCCAGGTGCCGTGCTGCCAGTCGGCGGCGGGCGGGTAGCCGGCGCCGACGGCGAGCGGGGAGGAGTTCAGGATCTCGACGCCGAGTTCGAGGGGTTTGCGGGAGGGGTCGGCGAGGTGCACGACGGCGCGCTCGGGGTGGCGGGTGCCGGAGCGGTAGGAGATCTCGGTCTGGGGCCAGCCGAGCTGGACGTCGTGGCGGCCGCTGCCCTCGGGGAAGACCTGGACCGCCTCGTTGAGGGTGCGGTGGCCGTCGGCGTCCTCCTGGGCGATGACCATCAGGAAGCGGTCCTCGAAGCGGACGGGTATCCAGAGCCAGTGGAAGCCCTCGGGCCGCATCTCCTCGGCGGCCCGGCCGCCGTCCTCCCCGGGTATCGGGCGCACGCCCCAGCTGCGGTCGCGGGTGCCGGTCCACTCCCCCGGCGTGAGGGTGAACTCCTCTCCGCGGGCCCGGACGGTGCCGGTGACGTTCCCGGCCTGGACGAAGCGGCGGCCTTCGAGCATGAGGCGGTCGCCGCGGCGCTGGATGTGGTGGGGTTCCCAGACGGCGGGGAACTCGGCGGTCCAGGTGATGTCGTACGAGAGTCCGTGCGGGTCCGCAGGGTCGGGCGCGCAGCGCAGGGTGAGCCGCTTGAGCGGTACGTCGACGGTGATCGACAGGGGGCCGACGGAGAGGTTCATCCGGTCGTCGGTGAGGGCGTCGGAGGCGCGGACGGCGAGGAGGTCGTCGCCCAGGCGCAGGGTGGCGTAGGCGTCGATGACCCCGGCGTTGGGGTAGACGCCGAGGCCGAGGATGAGGACGGCGCGGCCGGCGTGGTCGAAGACGTGGAAGATGCAGCGGTCGTAGGCGTTCCGGTCGCCGCTGACGTGGTGCTTCATCGACAGCGGGGCCTGGTGGACGGGGTACTCGTCGAGGGCGACGGGGCGGTCCGCGGGCACGGCAAACCTCCTGGGGCACGGGGCGGTCAGGGCTGCTGAGCGGATATGACGGTACGTCAGAAACCGCGCCCGGTGCCAGGGTTCCGGCACACCCTGCCAAGGCGGCACGGCGAGCCACCGCACGGCTCCGCGAAGCCCCCGCCCCGCCCCGCGCCGGAGGTCAGGGGCAGGTCTCGCCGAACCGGACGACGTTCAGCTCCACCGGCCCGCCGTTCAGGGGGTTGCCGGCCTTCGGGAGCTGGGCGCACACCTGCCAGTTCGTCTCCTGGAGGACCGCCCGGCCCTGCCGCGCGTCCTTCACGGTGACGCTCACGCCGGAGGGCAGGGCGTCCCGGGCGGCCTTGACGGACTTGCGGTAGAAGTCGGGCGTCGTACCGGCCGCCGCCGAGGGCAGGCCGGGGTCCGAGGCCGGGCAGGCCTCATCGGCCTTCACCGCGCCGAAGTCGATCCTGGCCTCGGTGGACGCGGCGCCGGGACCGGGGCTCTGGAAGCACACCTTCCAGTTCCGGTCGAAGGCCTGGGCGCGACCCCGGCCCAGGCCGTCGTGCGAGACGAGGCGGTGGAAGCCGGCGGCCTGCGCCTCGTCCTGCGCGGCCTGGAGCCCCTTGCCGACGAGGTCGGGGAGGGTGCCCTGCTTCGCGGCGGGCGGGGACGCGGGAGCGGGGGCCGAGGCCGAGGCCGAGGCCGGAGCGGAACCGGCCGCGGCTCCGCCGGCGGGCTTCGCCTCCTGGCAGCCGGTGAGCGCGAGGAGCGCGGTGGCGGCCAGCGCCGCCGGAAGGGCGTGATGTGTACGCATCAGCCCATGATCGCCACTCCCCGGCCCCGCGGACAGTGGGACGCCTCGAACGGATGGGCGCGGACGGGGACGGGTTACCCCCGCGCCGGATCCGGCGTTGGCGGTGCATGACCACTCTCGAAACGCCGTCGGCGAGAGCGGGGCGCAGGCGGCGTCCCACCCCGCCGGATTACGAAGAATCGGTTCAGCAGGCCATCCCCGCGCCGGGCGGGCAGCACGGCCGGCCGCGCCACCCCGACCCGCCGATCTACGGCGACCTCCTGGCCCGCTGGGCCGCCGACGGCCGCACCCTGCCGGGACGGCGCGACCCGGAGTGGTCCCGCATCGCGTCCTCCCCGATCTGGCCGAGCGGGCCGCTGTACGGGGGCTGAGCGGATGCGCGCCGACGGGTTCACCGGGACATGGGCGACATCGGGCCCCCTTCGCTCAAGGTCTTCCAGATCGTGGCGAGAGCCAGGAGCTGCGCCAGGCAGAACGCCACCGAGGCGAAGCGCATCTGGTAGACGTACGCGACGAGGCCGGCGCTGGTCGGCCAGTAGCGCCGCTCGCTCTGGAACGTCTGCACGTCCATGACCAGGCCGGTGAACGTCATGACCGAGGCGAAGGCCGCCATGGCCGGGTTCGTCCCCTCCATGCTCTGACCGATGGTCTGGGCGATCACCTGGTGGGCCGCAACCGGTACGGTGAACGCCGCGGCGACACCGAGCGCCTTGGTCGGGCCGTGCCGGCCGGGGAGCTCGCGCCAGAGCGCCCCGAGGAAGAACCCTCCGGCCACCCAGGTGGACTGCCAGTAGAGGATCTCGGAGAGGATCTGGAGGACACCGCCGCTGGCCTGAGTGGTCAAGAGCCACGATTCGTTCCGGATCATCTCCGTCCAGTACATCAAGGCCGTGGCGGGCAGGCCGACCCAGCATGCGATCAGCGCGCCCCTGCAGGCGTTTCCCCACCAAGTGGGCATGGGACCGCAGGCGAACGGCAGGTCCACCGGCCGCACCCCTTCCGGCAGACACCGGTCCAACTCGTCGATCTCGTGCTCGATCGACTCCTGCGTCGGGTTGCGTTCGCCCGACTGGCCGGCGCCCGCACGCTGCAGCCGCGACTGGAGCTGCCGGAAGCGCCGCGCGAGGCGCAGCAAGTCGGAACGGTCGGTCCTCGTGACGGCCTTCCCCAGCGGGACGTTGTCCGCCGAAGGCCGCTCCAGCACGGACCTGGCATGCCCCAGAGCGAGCAGGGCCCAAGCCGTGGCGAGGCTGACGATCAAGACGACGATGTCACCCGAGAAACCGTAGTACGAGGCGTAGCTGGGTACCACGGCCATGGCGAACAGCGCCACCAGCAGGAATTTCTCGGCCTGGTCCGGCGTGAACGCGTCCTCCTCGTGCTGTTCGGAACGGCAGACCCGGAGCACCCCGACCAGGACCAACGCTGTCAGGTAGGAGGCGAGCGGCATCAGGATGCCGAGAGCAGCCTTGGGAAACGCCCACCACCACCCGTCGTAGGAGGTGGCCCATTCCCGCCCGTACGTCTGCCAGTCGGGGTCGGCGAGCCAGGTGGCGCGTTCCCAGTCCCGGCCGAAGGCGACGAAGGACCACAGGACGGTCGATGCCGCCACCACGAAGGCGACCGATGCCATCAGCCAACGCGGCAGTCTTCCGTCGCCCATGAGCAGGAGCCTCTGCCCCGACGAGACCAGCCCGAAGACGCACACGAAGACGACGGCCAGGAGGACGAGCGGCACGATCCAGGAACCGGGCGGCCGGATCTCGGTGTCGCTGCTGGTCAGCAGGGGGGATTCGGACCATTCGACATAGACGCAGGCTGCCGCCAGACAGAAGGTGAAGGTGCACGCCCCGATGAGGAAGGGCTTTCCCACCCTCCCCAGGAAGCACAGGACGAGTCCCAGCCCCAGCAGGGTGAAGAGCCAGACATCCGGCTCGTAGTTCTTCGCCCAGGAGACCTGTCGGCTGATGAAGCGGAAGGCGTTGTCACCGAGGTAGACCACGAGGACCAGCAGCGCCTGGAGGAGCGCCCAGGTCTTCATCAGCTTGAGCGACTGTTCCTCCCTCGGCGCCAGGTCGCTCCCCCGACTTCGTCGGAGGCTCCTGGCACAGAGCAGCAACAGCGTGCTCGCCTCCAGGTACCAGACGGTGCCTGAGGCACTGTCGAGGCCGAAGGTCTCCCAGAACTCGCCCACCGTCCAGGTGATGGCGCTCCACTGCTGCGGCGTGGGCGGACGGAACACCACCCGGAAGACCTGCTCGCCCTTCAGGTTCCGCCACTTCAGCTCGGTGCCCTTCTCACCGAAGGCCGGCGCCGGGATGACCGACATGGCCCCGGGGCCGCCCAGCCGGACCTGCACGTCCTCCCAGGTGGCCCGGGCGAGATTCGGTGGCGGCCGCAATGCGACGGTCCACTCGTTCTTGGCCGCGTCGAGCTGCCAGGGTCCAACGGAATAGGGGCCGAGCGACCCGACCCATACGACGGCCTCGTAGTGGACGGTGGTCCATGTGCCGTCGGCCTTCACCGTCAGCGGCTTGAGCCGCCATTCCGAGTCGTAGATCTGTTTCTGGGTGACCTTGCCCAGCAGGCAGCGCAGCGCGGAGCGGTAACGCGGCGAGCGCGGGTCCAGGAGCAGGTCGGGGGCGGGCCCCCAACCCGTCGGGACCCGGATCTCCATCGCGCTGGTGAGGAGGGTGTCGTTGCGGCCCCGGTGGTCGAATTCCGCCGAGGCGGTGACCTTCGCCGCGCCGAGCTGGTCCGCCCGGCAGGGGTCCGCCGGCGCTGCCCGGGCCGCTCCCCCTCCGGCCTGTACGACGAGGAGGGCGAGCAGCAGCAGGACGTACGGCAGGAACGGCCCGGAGCGTCTGAGGCGGGTCACCGCCCATGATCTTCTCCGGCGCCGCCGTGCGGCTCCCGGCGACACGGCAGAACCCCCGCGGGTTCAGCCCGGCGGCCGAGAGCCTTTCACGCGTCCGGCGTCAGCGGGTCTCGGGGCCGGCCAGGTGGCGGGCGATGACCATGCGCTGGATCTGGTTGGTGCCCTCCACGATCTGGAGGACCTTCGCCTCGCGCATCAGGCGCTCCACCGGGAAGTCCGCGGTGTAGCCGTAGCCGCCGAGGATCTGCACCGCGTCCGTGGTGACGGCCATGGCCGCGTCCGTGCAGAACAGCTTGGCCATCGCCGCCTGCCGGGAGAAGGGCTTGCCCGCGTCCCGCAGCCGCGCGGCCGCGAGGTAGAGGGCCCGGCCCGCCTCGATCTTGGTGGCCATGTCGGCGAGCATGAAGCGCAGCCCCTGGAAGTCCGCGATCGGGTGCCCGAACTGCTTGCGGCCGAGGGCGTACGAGACGGCCTCGTCCAGGGCCGCCTGGGCGACGCCTATGGCGCAGGCCGCGATCCCGAGCCGGCCGGCGTCCAGGGCGGCCAGGGCGATGGTGAAGCCCTGCCCCTCCTCGCCGATCCGCCGGGAGTCGGGCACGCGGACGCCGTCGAAGTGCAGCTGGGCGGTGGGCGAGCCCTTCATGCCCATCTTCTTCTCGGGGACGGCGGCCGTCAGGCCCGCCGCGTCGCCGGGGACGAGGAAGGCGGTGATGCCCTTGGCGCCCGGGGCTCCGGTGCGCGCGAGGACGGTGTAGAAGTCGGCGACGCCGCCGTGGGTGATCCAGGCCTTGGTGCCGGTGATCACCCAGTCCTCGCCGTCACGGACCGCCTTGGTGGTCAGCGAGGCGGCGTCCGAACCGGCGGCCGGCTCGGAGAGGCAGTACGCGCCGAGCAGTCCGCCGCCGAGCATGTCGGGCAGGTGGGCGGACTTCTGCTCCTTGGTGCCGTAGCCGGCCAGGCCGTGGCAGGCCAGGGAGTGCACGCTGACGCCGAGGCCGACGGTCAGGCGGGCGGCCGCCAGCTCCTCCAGCACCTGGAGGTAGACCTCGTACGGCTGCTCGCCGCCGCCGTACTCGCCGCCGTACGGGAGGCCGAGCAGTCCGGCCTCGGACAGCAGGGTGAAGACCTCGCGGGGGAACCTGCCGGTCTCCTCCTCGTCCGCGGCATGCGGGCGGATCTCCCTCTGGGCGATCTCGCGTACGAGCGCGAGGAGGTCCCGGGACTCCTCGGTGGGCAGCTGACGGTCCACCGGCTGCGGGGCGCGGTCGGTCATGGCGGCGCTCTCCTCCCTCGTCGGGCACGGCGGCGACGCGTGAGGTGTGGGACGCGCCGCCGGGTCTCGGTGCTCTCACAGCCGAATGCTGCCCTCCCGGGTTACGGAACGGCTCGCTCAGCGGCTGCGGCGGCTTGAGTATGCCCGATCAGGCGCTTTACGTCACCGGTACATGATTGCCATGATCATTCGATCCGCTCGGGGTCTCCTCGGGAGCCGCTGGAGGAGCCGGACAGTCGGGGACGAACTCCTCGATCACGGTCAGCACCGCCCGAAGCTGTCGCACGAGCAGGGCGGCGAGGGTGTCCCGCTCGGGGCGCGCCGCGGTCGGCGGGGTGCCGATCCAGTCGAGGGTGGTGCCCTCCACCCCGGAGAGCCAGCCGACGAGGGCGAGCCGGGCCAGGGGCGGGACCTCGCGGCGGCCGTAGGCGCCCTCGGCGATGGTGGCGACGAGCTCCTCGCGGACGGAGTCGCGGATGGCCAGCACCTCGTCGTCGGAGCCGACCCCGCCGGTGACGATCGTGCGGTAGGCGGCGCGGTGGTGCTCGGCGTAGTGGAGGTAGCCGTCGATCGTGCGGCGGGCCCGTTCGGCGGCCGGCAGGCCGGTGTCCCCTCCGGCTCGGGCGACGAGCCCGGCGACGGAGTCCTCGACGATCGCGAGGTAATAGCCGCGCTTGCTCTTGAAGTAGTAGTAGACGAGCCCCTTGGCGACGCCGGCCTGTCGTGCGATGTCGTCCATGGAGAGCGCGTCGTACGGGGTTTCGGCGAACAACTTCCGCCCGATGGCTATGAGTTCGGCCCGTCGAACCTGCGAACGCGGGGCTGCGCCGCGCTGTTGACTATTATTCAAATTCAGCCCTAGCCTCGAACCGCCACAGGATTTGCCCGCAGTATGGCAGACCTGCCTGTCGCGCTCCTTTCGCACCGATCCTCCGGAATCCACACGGGAGGCACATCATGGGCAAGGGCAACAGAGCGGCCGCCGAAGGCCGGGTCGACTGGCGGAGGTCGGCGCTCGTCGCGCTGCCCGCGGCCGCCCTGGTCGGGGTGCTGGGGGTGGTGACGGCGCAGGGGGCGCTCGCCGCTTCCTTCGCCGTCTCGGGGACCTCCTTCCAGGTCTCCTCCTCCAAGCTGAGCAGCAAGGGGCTCGCCTCCTACGTGCACACCGACCGTTCCGTCGACGGCAAGGGGCACCCCGTGGCGCTGCTGGGCATCGGGGAGGCCACCCTCAGCGACATCTGCCAGTCCGCCGAGGTCGACACCCCGCTGGGGAAGGTCGTGTTCAAACTGACCGCCGGCGGGCCGGCCGGGAACGTGACCGCCAGCAACCTGGTCATCGACGGCGAGGACCTCAATGGGGACGCCACCTTCGGCACGGCGCAGATCGGCCGGGACGCCTCCACCCTCGACCAGGTGGACGGGGTGCGGGGCGAACCCGGCAAGTTCGGCCTCCAGGCCGGGAACATCGAGGTCGTGGGCGTGAAGTCGCACGCCTGGTCGGCGACCGGCGGCAACTTCCGGCTCAAGGGCATGACGCTGGACGTGAGCCTGGACGGCCGGACGTGCTTCTAGGGCCCCTGGCGCCGGCGCCGTCCCTGCCGCTGCGCGGCGCGCGGGCGCGGCTGCGGGCCTGGCGCCGGACCCGGCCGTTCTGGGGCGGCCTGCTGCTGGTCCTGGGCGGGGCCGAGCTGCTGCTGGTCCCGCTCTCGCCGCTGACGGTGCTGGTCAGCCTGGGGCTGGGCGGGATCGCCGCGATCGGGATCGGGGCGGCGCTGATCGTGGCGGGGCTGTTCCTGTGGTTCCTGCCGCAGGCGCGGGCGTACGTGTCGGTGCACGCCCTGCTGCTGTCGGTGCTGTCCTTCGTGGCGACCAACCTGGGCGGGTTCCTCGTCGGCATGCTGCTCGGGATCGCGGGCAGCGCCCTGGGCTTCGGCTGGACCCCGCTGGCACAGGAAGCGGCCGCGGAAGAGCCCGGGGAGGAGGCCGGGGGCGGGGAGGCCGCCGGCGGGGCGTCGCGGCTGCCGGCCGCCGTGCTGCCCGTCGTACTGCTGGCCGCGCTGGCCTCGGGGGCCCCGCAGGCGCGGGCGGAGCCGGTCGCCGCGGGACCGCCGACGGCGGCCCGCACTCCCCCGACGGTCACCACCTCGCTGTTCGCGCCGCGGGGCTTCGCGCTGGCCGGCGTCACCGAGCTGCCCACGGCGGACGGGCCCCGCAGGGTGCTGGTGCTGCGGATGGCGGCGGCGTCGCTGCGCGACTACCGGCTCCACACGCGTGACGGGGGCGAGGAGTACGCGCTGGCCGCGGACTCCCTGGAGCTGCGCGGGGACGTGACCCTGTACCTGACGAGGTTCAGCGGGTGCATCGAGGGGCTGCTGTGCGTCACCTTCAGCCCGGACGGGCTGCCGGCCCCGCCGGTCATCCCGCCGTTCGTGTTCATGACCCGGGTCAGCGCCGAGCACGCGCTGGTCACCTCGGACGTGATCGTCACGGAGGGCCTGCGGCTGGGAGCCTCGTGACGGCCGGGTCGGACGGGTCGGACGGGTCGGACGGGTCGGACGGGTCGGACGGGTCGGACCGGTCGGACCGGTCGGACGGGGTCAGATCAGGCCGAGCTGGGTGACGAACATGGCCACGACGACCACCAGGGTCCAGCCGAGCACGTGCTCCAGCCAGGCGGAGTCTTCCTTGGGGCCGCCCGTGCCGACGAGGCGGCGGGCGCGGGCGGTGAGGGCTGCGGTGTGTGCGGTCATGCCGTCCAATGTGCCAGCGTTCGCGGCTTTCGCGGTATATGACGAGCGTCACCGGTGGCGCCGGTCACGCCGCCGGGCCCCGGCGGCCTCCGGTGTCCGGAGGTGCTGCCGGGGCCCGGCGGCGGGATGCGCTCCCGGTCAGGTCGTCGTGCGCCGGCCTCCGCCCATGGAGACCATGGCGAGACCCAGGCACAGCATGACCGCGCCGGTGATGACGTTGCTGACGACACTGCGGGTGGTGTCCATCTCACCGGCCATGACCCAGGGGGCCACGATGGTCCAGGCGCCGATCGCGACGGCCGTCCAGGCCATCGCGTGCGTGCGCTCGTACGCCGTCCCCAGTCCGCCCATGCACAGGCAGAAGGCCAGACCGGCGATCAGGTTGTTGACGGCCAGCGGGCCCAGCACGCTGAACCCGGCTATCCAGGGCGAGGCCGCCAGGTACAGGCCCGAGATCAGGGCCAGTGCCTCCACGGCCTGCGCGGCGGGAGTGCTCGTCACCCGCTCGAACCGAGTCCGCATCTCGGCAAGGTCCGGGTGTTGTTCGATGCTCGAATGGGTGGTCATGGTGGGCTGCCTCCTAGAGAAGCCTTATACGCCCTTTATGCCCATATTCAGCCCGTTAAGCCACACGGGCGAGCGGACCTTTCCCGCCGGTCGGCGGCCGGGTCCGCGCCTCACAGCACCCCGACCTCCCGCAGGGCCCTGACCTGGTCCGCGCCGGGCCGGGCCGGGGCGTAGAGGTAGCAGATGCCGCCGGTGCCCGAGACGGTCTTCCCGGCGGCGTTCCGGCGCTTGGTGCGCAGCCACGCGTTCTCCCACTCCCGGCGCCGGTAGACGCGGCGGACGGAGTCGTTGTCCGGTGAGTTCGGGTCGTTGGCGATCACGTCCCCGGCAGCGGTGAAGCCGATCACCGTCATCAGGTGCCCGGCGGTGCCGTAGCCGGCCCCGGTGAGCTCCGGCGCGAGGAAGGACTGGGAGGTGATGACCGGGATCCCCGCGCGGACCAGGGTCTCCAGGTCGGTGAGGGAGGTCAGCCGGGTGACGACGCCTGCCAGATCGCGGTAGGTGGCCGCGTAGGCGGCGTTGAAGGGCCAGTTCCCGCAGCCCTTGTACGCGGCGTCGTAGGTGGAGCGGGCCGCGTGGCAGACCTGCGGGTCGGCGTAGCCGGGGCGGACCCAGCCCAGGGAGGCGGCGCTGGGCCTGCGCCCCCAGTACTCGATGATCATCTGGGAGGAGGTCGGGCTGCACCAGGCCTCGCCGCCGTTGTCGTACTCGGGGTACTGGCCGGCGTGGACCTCCTGGGAGTAGCGCGGGACCTTCAGCTCGTGCGCCCGGCCCGAGGGGGCGGAGGCCGGGACGGTGAAGCGGTCGGGGACGGCGGAGGCCATCGCCCCGGCCAGCCAGACCTTGGGGCCCTGCGCGGCGCCGGGCCTGCGGTGGAGGGTGAGGCGCAGCTGCCAGCCGGTGATGCGCAGGCCGGCGGCCGCGGCGGGGGCGTCCACGGCCAGGGTGTCGGTCCAGACGGTGGTGCGGCCGTCGGTCTGGCCGTCGACGGAGGTGCGGCGGATGTCGCCGTCGCCGGCGGCCCAGCGGCCCATCACGTACCAGCGGCCGGAGGTGCCGTCGCCGTAGGAGGGGCGCAGCTCGGTCTGGATCCAGGTGCCGGCCGGGGTGCGGGCGTTCCAGGAGGCGATGGCCTCGGTGGCGGGGACGGTGGTGCGGTGCACGGGGGAGGTCCAGGTGGCGTACTCCCAGGCGGACTTCCGGGCCGTGTGGGGGTCGGTGTACTCGGTGCGGCCGGCCGGGGCCGCCATCTCCAGCCCCGGCCGGGCGCCGGCGACGGCGGTGGTGCCGCGGTGGGTGCCGGCCTGCCAGTGGGCGTACGCGTACCAGAACCGGTTGTCGACCGTCCGGGCCGGGGCCGCACCGGCGGGCGCCTCCGCGGCGGCGTCCCCGGCGGCGTCCCCGCCTGCGCCCTCGGGGGCCGGGGCGGGGCCCCGGTCGGGGCCGGCGGCGGCCGGGTCGGAGGCCGCCGAGGCCCGCCCGCCGGGGACGGTGGCCGCGGTGGCGGCGGCGAGGGCGACGGCCAGCAGGGCCCTGCGTGGCGTGGGTGCGGTCATCGGCTTGTTCCCCCAGGGGGTCGGTCTGGTGGTGCGGCTGCTCCACCCTTCCAGTTCCCGGCCGTGCGGCGGCGAAGCCCGGGGCCCGTGTCGGGGGCCCGTACCCTGGCCGGGTGGAGCCACAGCAGTCACTTGAGTCACTCGCGCGGGAGCTCGCCGCCCTGCCGCCCTCGCTCGGCCCGGTGCGGCTGATCGGCATCGACGGGCACGCCGGGTCGGGCAAGAGCACCTTCGCGGGGCGGCTCTCCGACGCCCTGGGCGGCGCTCCGGTGCTGCACCTGGACGACGTGGCCACCCACGAGGAGCCGTTCGGCTGGGCGGGGCGGCTGCGGGCGCAGGTGCTGGAGCCGCTGGCCGCCGGACGGGCCGCGCACTGGGCCCCGTACGACTGGGTGGAGCGCCGGTTCGCCGCCGAGCGGGTGCTGGAGCCCGCGCCCGTGCTGCTCGTCGAGGGCGTGGGGGCGGGACGGCGGGCACTGCGGCCCCGTCTGGCACGGCTGCTGTGGATGGAGACCCCGCGGGAGAGGTCCTGGGGGCGCGGGCGGAACCGGGACGGACAGGAGCTTTCCGACTTCTGGGACGGATGGGAGCGCGCGGAGCTCGCGCACTTCTCGGACGACCCTTCACGCCCCTTCGCGGACACCTTGGTACACCAGAGTGGTACGGGATACGAGTGGACTTCCGGGGCTTCTGCGACCCCGGGAACGGCCCCTTCCGTCACCGAGCGTCACGGACTCCCCCAGGCCTGAGCGGCCGCGCCCCGACGGCCGCACGGGGCTTCCCCGACCCGCTTGACCCGGGCCCGGGAACCGCCGTACGTTCTGAATGCGCGGTCCGCAAGGGCCGCCGCGGACGCGAAGCCCCCGATTGTTCCCCCGTGATCGGGGGCTTCGTTCTGCCCGGGACCGGTGCGCCGCGCGTCACTGCGCCCGCCCTTCTTCACCCTGAGTTACCCTGCGCTTCCGGGGCACGCCCACGACCCGTGCCCACCGCACCCTGGGTAAGGTGCGTCACCGCAGGTACGATGCAGCCCTGATTTCATCGGCGGGGTCGACAACTCTGGTGCGCGACGCGGAGTTTGCCGCGCACCACGGGGCATGCTTGTGGGGGATGTGATGGACTTCGGCATGCCGGGCAGCGCACACGCTCCGGCCGAACTCGCCTGGCTCCGCGGGGTCGACGCCTGCACGATGGGCGCGTACCCGCAGGCCGAGGAGGAGTTCCGCACGGCGGTCGGGCTCGATCCCACCATGGCCGACGCCTGGCTGGGACTGCACGCGCTGCGGGTGGACACCACCAACGCCTTATTGCGGATGTACGCCCACCGGGACCGCTTCGGCGAACAGCGCACCCGGCACCGGCGAACCCTCAACTCCTGGTACTGGCTGGGCTGGTGGGTGCAGCCGGTGCTGGAGAGCCGGCGGGACCTGCTGCTGGCCCACGCCTCGCACTGGCTGGACGGCCGCCACGTCCCCGAGCTGGACCAGGCCCTCGCCGCGCTGCCGCCGGTCGACACCGATCCCCAGGTCCGGTTCCTGCACGCCTGCCGGGCCTACCTGGTCAAGGACTGGGAGCAGCTCGTACGGCACACCGAGCCGCTGGTGCTCGACCCGCTGCTCGGGATCGAGGCGGGGCTCTTCGGCGGGATGGCCCGGGTCCGGCTGGAGATGTACGGGCAGGCGGAACCGATGCTGTCCGCCGCGCTGATGCGCTGCCGCAGCGAGCAGCCCCAGCGCAAGGAGCTGCGCTACTGGCTGGCGCGGGCCCGCGAGGGCACCGGGCGCAGCGCGGCGGCACTGCCGCTGTACCGGGCCGTCCACCGGGTGGACCCGGCGTTCATGGACACCGCGGCCCGGCTGACGGCGATCGAGGACAGCACCGACCCCGACGACATGGCCGGGCTGGCCGACGCCTTCGGGTACGGCGGGTACGGCGGCCACCTGAGCGAGGGCTTCGCCGGGCACTACGCGGCGGTCGCCCTGGGCGGCGGGGGCGGGGGCGGCGGGGGCGGCCCGGTCCAGGACATCGCGCCGGACGGGCAGGTGGACGCCGATCCGCCGACCCCCGGGGAGCCGCCGGGAACGGGCCGGCTGGAGGGCGTACGGCACCGGCTGCCGGTGCCCCCGCAGGGCGCCCCGCCCGGGCTGCCGGCCGGCCCGCCCGATCCGGCGCTGCTCGCCGAGGCGCTGGCGGAGCTGGAGCGGATGGTCGGCCTGGAGCCGGTGAAGCGGCAGGTGAAGGCGCTGTCGGCGCAGCTGCACATGGCCCGGCTGCGGGCCGCGCAGGGCCTTCCGGTACAGCCGCCGAAGCGGCACTTCGTCTTCTCGGGGCCCTCGGGAACGGGCAAGACCACGGTGGCCCGGATCCTGGGGCGGGTCTTCTACGCGCTGGGCCTGCTGGGCGGGGACCACCTGGTGGAGGCCCAACGGGCCGACCTGGTAGGGGAGTTCCTCGGGCAGACCGCGGTCAAGGCGAACGAGCTGATCGACTCCGCGATCGGCGGGGTGCTGTTCGTGGACGAGGCGTACAGCCTGTCCAACTCGGGCTACAGCAAGGGCGACGCGTACGGCGACGAGGCCCTGCAGGTGCTGCTGAAGCGGGCCGAGGACAACCGGGACCACCTCGTCGTCATCCTGGCGGGCTACCCGGCGGGGATGGACCGGCTGCTGGCCGCCAATCCGGGGCTGTCCTCGCGGTTCACGACCCGGGTCGACTTCCCGAGCTACCGGCCGGCGGAACTGACCGCGATCGGCGGGGTGCTGGCGGAGGCGAACGGGGACGGCTGGGACGAGGAGGCGCGGGAGGAGCTGCGCAGCATCAGCGGGCACGTGGTGGAGCAGGGCTGGATCGACGAGCTGGGGAACGGGCGGTTCCTGCGCACGCTGTACGAGAAGAGCTGCGCCTACCGGGACCTGCGGCTGGCGGGGTTCGCCGGTGAGCCGTCGCGGGAGGACCTGGCGACGCTGCGGCTGCCGGACCTCATGCAGGCGTACGGGGAAGTGCTCTCCGGGCGTGGCCCGAGCCCTTCCTGACGGGCTGCGGGGCGTGCCGGCGGGGCGACCCGGTGGCCGGGCGGGGGTCACCCGGCCTGTAGGGTCGATCCGCAACACGACGCGAAGGGGAGCCTCAGTGGCGCGGGTTGCAGTGATAGGCGGGGGTGTCAGCGGGCTGGGAACGGCCCTCTTGCTCGGACGGCGGGGCCATGCGGTCACCCTGTACGAGCAGGACGTCCGGGGGGTCGGGGAGGACCTCGACCGGGACTTCTTCGCATGGGACCGGCCCCGGGTCCCGCAGGCCGTGCAGCCGCACTCCTTCCTCGCCCCCGTGCGCAGCGTCCTGCGCGCCGAGACCCCCGACGTCTACGCGGACCTGCTGGCGCGCGGCGCCCGGGAGTACCACGACTTCGACTGGTTCGGCGAGCACCCGCCGGTCCGGGACGGGGACGAGGAGCTGGTGACATTGCGGACCCGGCGCATCGTGCTGGAGGCGGCGCTGGCCTCGGCGGTGCGCCGGGAGGCGGCCGTCGAGGTGCGGCACGGCAGCCGGGTGAGCGGGCTCGCCTTCGCCGAGGGCAGCCCGCCGCGGGTCACCGGCGTGCGGGTGGGGGACGCGGAACACGGGGCTGATCTGGTCGTCGACGCGTCCGGGCGGCGTTCGCCGGTCCCCGCCTGGCTCACGGCGGCCGGCTGCCGGGCACCCGTCGTCGACAGCCACCGCACCGGGCTCGCCTACTTCTGCCGCTGGTACGCGCTGCGGGCCGACGGCCCCCGGGACCCCGGGAAGGTGAAGACCGGCTCGGCCGCGCCGTTCGCGCTCGCCGGGGTGTTCCCGTCCGACAACGACACCTTCGCGGTGCACCTGGTGCTCTCCACGGGCGACCCGACCCGGAGCGCGGTCACCGACCCGGCCGTGTTCGAGGCCGCCGCCCGCCGCTTCCCCGCTGCCGCCGCCTGGCTCGGCCTGGACCCCGAACCGCAGTCGGCCGTGCTGCCCATGGCGGGCCTGCCCAACCGCTGGACCTCCCTGACCGACGACGCCGGGCCGGTGGTCACCGGCCTGGTCAACGCGGGCGACAGCCTCGTCCACACCAACCCGACGCTGGGCCACGGCGTCGCCTTCGGCCTGCTCGCCGCCCGGTACCTGGCCGCCCACGCCGACGAGACGGCCTCGGACCCGTCCGGCTACCACGAGTGGACGGTCCGGAACCTGCGCCCGTGGTTCGACGACCAGGTGGCCGCCGACCGGGCCAACGAGCAGCGCCTCGCCGAGAGCGCCCCGGCGTCGCCGGACCGGCGGGCGGCCGCCGTGGGCGCCTGCGCCTTCGAGGACCCGGTGGTGATGCGGGCCCGGGCCCGGGTCCGCCACCTCCTGCTGCCGGCCGCGGAGGCCTACGGGAGCGAGGAGGTGGACCGGGCCGTGACGGCCTGGCTGGAGGCCAACCCGGACTTCGCGCCGGGGCACGACGGCCCGACCCGGGACGAGTGGGAGGCACTCGTCCCGGGCTGAGCCGGATCAGGCGCGGGCGAAGGGCCGGTGGGCGGGGTCGCGGACCTCGCCCACCAGCATTTCGAGGACGTCCTCCAGGGCCACCAGGCCCAGGATCCGGCCCGACGGGTCGGCCACCTGGGCCAGGTGGGTGGCGTCGCGGCGCATGACGCTGAGGGCGTCGTCCAGCGGCAGGGTGGAGCACAGGGTGGTCATCCGGCGCCACACCCGCTGCGGTACCGCCCGCTCGCGGTCCTCCAGGTCGAGGACGTCCTTGACGTGGAGGTACCCCATGAACGCCCCGGCCTCGGAGCGGACGGGGAACCGGGAGTAGCCCGTGCGGACCGTCAGCTGCTCGATCTGCCGGGGGGTGACGGCCGGGCCCACCGTGACGAGGCGGTCCCGCCTGAGCAGGACGTCGGTGACCGGGCGGCTGCCCAGTTCCAGGGCGTCCTCCAGGCGCTCCTGCTCGACCGGTTCGAGGAGCCCGGCCTGCCGGGAGTCCTCCACCAGCCGGCCCAGCTGCGCGCTGGTGTAGACGGCCTCGACCTCGTCCTTCGGCTCGACCTTGAACAGCCGCAGGACCAGCGCGGCGCACGCGCCGAGCGCCGTGGTGACGGGGCCGCAGAGGCGGGCGAAGGCGACCAGCCCGGGGCTGAACCACAGGGCGGTCTTCTCGGGGGCGGCCATGGCGAGGTTCTTCGGGACCATCTCGCCGATGACCAGGTGCAGGAAGACGACCGCCGACAGGGCCACCACGTAGCCGAGGGGGTGGATCAGGCCCTCGGGCACGTGCAGGGCGTGGAAGACGGGCTCCA
The DNA here is from genome assembly GCF_050275515.1 of Streptomyces sp. NPDC004126. Lineage (NCBI taxonomy): Bacteria > Bacillati > Actinomycetota > Actinomycetes > Kitasatosporales > Streptomycetaceae > Streptomyces > Streptomyces sp. NPDC004126. The sequence goes on from NZ_JBNNPF010000056.1 coordinate 31,660, forward strand.
GCAGCCGGGCCACCGTGGGCTCGGCGACGGCGCCGAGGGTCAGCGAGCACATGGTGATGCCGAACTGGGCGGCGGCCATCATGCGCGGCAGGTTCTCCAGGCCGTACAGCACCTGGCGGGCCCGCTTGGACCCGGCGGCCAGCGGCTCGATCTGGCTGCGGCGTACGGAGACGAGCGCGAACTCGGCGCCGACGAAGAAGCCGTTGGCCAGGACGAGGAGCAGGGCGAAGAGGAGCTGGAGCGCGTTCACAGGGCGGCGCCTTCCAGCTCGGCGGCCGGGCGGCCGCTCGCGGGGGCCGGCACGGCGGTGAGGCGTACCAGGCGCACCCGCTCCGCGCGGTTGCGCCGGACCTGACGGACGGACAGCTTCCAGCCGGGCAGCTCGGCCCGGTCCCCGGGGGAGGGGATCCGGCCGAGGAGGTCGGCCACGAGCCCGGCGACGGTCTCGTAGGGCCCCTCGGGCACTTCGAGGCCTATCCGGCGCAGGGTCTGCACGCGGCAGCTGCCGTCGGCCTCCCAGGAGGGGCGGCCGTCCTCGCCGGGTACGGCGGCCAGTTCGGGGCTGTCGTCCTCGGCGAGGTCGTGCTCGTCGCGGACCTCTCCGACGAGTTCCTCCACGATGTCCTCCAGGGTGACCACGCCGGCGGTGCCGCCGTACTCGTCGACGACCACGGCCATGGGCTGTTCGCTGCGCAGCCGCTCCAGCAGGGGCTGGACCGGCAGGGAGCCGGGGACCAGCAGCGGGGCGACGCAGATCCGGGCGACGGAGGTGCGGGCGCGTTCGTACTCGGGCACGGCGAGGGCGTCCTTGAGGTGGACGACGCCGGTGACCTCGTCGATGCGCTCGCGGTAGACCGGGAAGCGGGACAGGCCGGTGGCCCGGGTCAGGTTCAGCACGTCGGCCGCGGTGGCCGTGTCCTGGAGGGCGCTGACCTTCACGCGGGGGGTCATGACGTGCTGGGCGGTGAGTTCGCCGAGCGAGAGGGTCCGTACGAAGAGGTCGGCGGTGTCCTGTTCGAGGGCGCCGGCCTGGGCCGAATGGCGGACCAGGGAGACCAGTTCGCCGGGGGTGCGGGCGGAGGCCATCTCCTCGGCGGGCTCCACGCCGAGCGCCCGCACGAGGCGGTTGGCGACGGAGTTGAGGCCGGCGATGACGGGCCGGAAGGCCCGGGAGAAGGCCTGCTGCGGACCGGCCACGAAGCGGGCCACCTGGAGCGGCCGGGAGACCGCCCAGTTCTTCGGGACGAGCTCGCCGACGACCATCTGCACGGCGGAGGCGAGCAGCATGCCGGTGAAGACGGCGATGCCGGAGACGGCTCCGGCGGGCAGGCCGGTGGCGGCGAGCGGCCCCGACAGCAGGCCGGCGAGGGCCGGTTCGGCGAGCATGCCGACGACGAGCGAGGTGATGGTGATGCCGAGCTGGGTGCCGGAGAGCTGGAAGGACAGCTCCCGCAGGGCTTCGACGACCGTGCGGGCACGGCGGTCGCCCTCGGCTGCGGCGCGCTCGGCCTCGGGCTTCTCGACGGTGACGAGGCCGAACTCGGCCGCCACGAAGAAACCGTTGGCGAGGATCAGTGCGAAGGCCGCCACGAGCAGCAGTAGCGGGATGGTCATGCCGCCGCCTCCGTGGGGAGGGCGGCGCGGGTACTACCGGACGATCCGTCCATTGCTGGAGGGAGTCACTCCTCTGGTCGCAGGTGCCCACGGGCCACGGGGTCCCGGGGCGGTGGGAGGGCGCACGGGCGCGCCCCGCCACCAGGGTAGTCATTGAGATCGCCGCCGCAATGGGACGCAGCGACGGGGCCCGGCCGGGTCAGTGGTCGTTTGTGCCGGTTCCGTGGGTTTCGGCGAGGGCGCGCAGGGCGCGGGCGTCGCCGATGGCCCGGGCCCTGGCCACGCCGGGCTGGATGCCGAGAACGGGCAGGCTGGTGCCGTCGTTGAGGTCGAGGAAGACCCACGGGTCGCCGGGGCGGAGGTTGACGCGGAGGATCTGCGCCCACTCCAGGCGGCGGGTGGTGGTGAGGTTCACCACGGTGACGCCGCTCTCGTCCGCGACCACCTTGGGGCGGCTGAGCAGGACGAGGACGGAGGCCATCAGGGCGGCGGTGAAGACGAAGCTGACCCGCTCGCCGGGGCTGAGGTTCTCCAGGAGCAGCGCGATCGCCGTGATGGTGGCGAACATGACGGTCCCGACGCTGAGCAGCACCGCCCGGGTGCGGTTCGGCCGGAAGGTGACCGGCAGGGCGGGGGGTGCGGGGTGGGCGGCGGACTCGCTCATGGTGCGCTGGGCCTTCTGGGGTCGCGTACGGGAGACGGCGCGGGGGTGCTGCGCCGTACGGGGGCGGTGGGGCCGGGAGGGGTCCGGGTGCGGACCCCTGCCGGCGGGACCGTCCTAGAGGCGGCAGGCGTGGATCGAGGTGGTGAGGATCGCGCGCGCGCCGAGCTCGTACAGGTCGTCCATGATCCGCTGGGCCTCCTTGGCGGGGACCATGGCGCGGACCGCGACCCAGCCCTCGTTGTGGAGCGGGGAGATCGTCGGGGACTCCAGGCCCGGGGTGAGGGCGACGGCGCGCTCCAGGTGCTCGGCGCGGCAGTCGTAGTCCATCATCACGTAGCTGCGGGCCACCAGGACGCCCTGGAGGCGGCGCAGGAACTGCGCGACCTTGGGGTCCTCGACGCCGGCGCCGGTGCGGCGGATGACGGTCGCCTCGGACTGGAGGATCGGCTCGCCGATGACCTCCAGGCCGGCGTTGCGCAGGCTGGTGCCGGTCTCGACGACGTCGGCGATGACCTGCGCGACGCCGAGCTCGATGGCGGTCTCGACGGCGCCGTCCAGGTGGACGACGGAGGCGTCGATGCCCTGGTCGGCGAGGTGCTTGGCGACGATCCCCTCGTACGAGGTGGCGATCGTCATCCCGCCGAAGTCCTCGGGGCCCTTGGCGGTGCCGGGCTTGGTGGCGTAGCGGAAGGTGGACCGGCCGAAGTTCAGCGGCAGGATCTCCTCGGCGTTGGCGCCGGAGTCGAGCAGCAGGTCGCGGCCGGTGATGCCGATGTCCAGCTTGCCCGAGGCGACGTAGATCGCGATGTCCTTCGGGCGGAGGTAGAAGAACTCGACCTCGTTGTCGGGGTCGACCGTGACGAGTTCCTTGGACTCCTTGCGCTGGCGGTAGCCGGCCTCATGGAGCATCGCCGACGCCGGTCCGGAGAGTGAACCCTTGTTGGGGACGGCGATGCGCAGCATGGGCTTCCTTTGGTGCGTAGGTGCGAAGGGTGTGGGCGGGGCGGGGGCCCCGACCCCGGTACTGCGGGCTCCGGTACGGCGGGCTCCGGCCTAGAGGTGCGCGTAGACGTCGTCGAGGGAGATCCCGCGCGCCACCATCATCACCTGGACGTGGTAGAGCAGCTGGGAGATCTCCTCGGCGGCGGCTTCCTTGCCCTCGTACTCGGCGGCCATCCAGACTTCGGCGGCCTCCTCGACGATCTTCTTGCCGATGGCATGGACGCCCTTGCCGACGAGCTCGGCGGTGCGGGAGGTGCTGGGGTCGCCGTTGGCGGCCTTGTGCTGGAGCTCCGTGAAGAGCTCTTCGAAGCTCTTGGTGGGTTCGTTCGCCATGATGCCCTTAGAGTACGGGCTCACCCGGGTCCCCCGGTGCCGGGGTTCACTCCTTGGACTACCGCCAGGGTTCGCTGACGGTACGCAGCGTCATGGCGGTGGCGACGGCGGCGGTGACCGCTTCGTGCCCCTTGTCCTCGTTCGACCCTTCGAGGCCGGCGCGGTCCAGCGCCTGCTCGTCGTTGTCGCAGGTCAGGACGCCGAAGCCGACGGGGACTCCGGTGTCGATCGACACCTGCACCAGGCCCTGGGTGACGCCCTGGCAGACGTAGTCGAAGTGCGGGGTGCCGCCGCGGATGACCACGCCGAGGGCGACGACGGCATCGTAGCCGCGGCCGGCCAGCACCTTCGCCACGACGGGGAGTTCGAAGCTGCCCGGGACGCGGAGCAGGGTGGGCTCGTCGATGCCCAGCTCGTGCAGGGCCCGCAGGGCGCCGTCGACCAGACCGTCCATGACCTTCTCGTGCCACTGGGCCGCGATCACGGCCACCCGGAGGTCTCCGCAGTTCTTCACGCTCAGTTCGGGTGCGCCCTTGCCGCTCACAGCTCTGCTCCTCGGTGTTTCGGTTGGGTGGGTACGGGTGGTGTGTCTGCTTGGTGGGTGGCTACTGGTTGCCGCAGGCGGAGGTGGGTACGGCACCCTCCAGCCAGGGCAGGTCGTGGCCCATCCGGTCCCGCTTGGTGCGCAGGTACCGCAGGTTGTGCTCCCCGGCCTCGACGGGCATGGGCTCCCGGCCGGCGACGGCGATGCCGTGGCGGACGAGGGCGTCCGACTTGTCGGGGTTGTTGGTCAGCAGCCGGACGCTGCGGACGCCGAGGTCGGCGAGCATCTGGGCGCCGGCCCCGTAGTCGCGGGCGTCGGCGGGCAGGCCGAGTTCCAGGTTGGCGTCCAGGGTGTCGCGGCCGCGCTCCTGGAGCTCGTAGGCGCGCAGCTTGGACAGCAGTCCGATGCCGCGGCCCTCGTGCCCGCGCAGGTAGACGACCACGCCGCGGCCCTCGGCCTGGATGCGGGCCATGGCGGCCTGGAGCTGGGGGCCGCAGTCGCAGCGCTGGGACTGGAAGATGTCGCCGGTCAGGCATTCGGAGTGCATCCGGACCAGGACGTCCTCGCCGTCGCCGATCTCGCCGTGGACGAGGGCGACGTGCTCGATGCCGTCGACGGTGGAGCGGTAGCCGTACGCCGTGAAGTCTCCGGCGGCGGTCGGCAGGCTGACCTCGGCCTCGCGGCGGACGGTCGGCTCGGAGGAGCGGCGGTAGGCGATCAGGTCCTCGATGGAGATGATCGTCAGGCCGTGCTTGCGGGCGAAGGGGATCAGCTCGGGGAGCCGCAGCATGACGCCGTCCTCGCCGGCGATCTCCACGATGGCGCCGGCGGGGCGCAGGCCCGCGAGCCGGGCGAGGTCGACGGCGGCCTCGGTGTGGCCGTTGCGGACCAGGACGCCGCCGGGCTTGGCGCGCAGCGGGAAGATGTGGCCGGGGCGGACGAAGTCGCCGGGCTCGGAGGTGCCGTTGGCCAGCAGCCGCAGGGTGGTGGCGCGGTCGGCGGCGGAGATGCCGGTGGTGACTCCGTGCTCGGCGGTGGCGTCGACGGAGACGGTGAAGGCGGTCTTCATCGACTCGGTGTTGTTCTGGACCATCTGCGGGAGCTCCAGGCGCTCCAGCTCGGGGCCCTCCATCGGCGCGCAGATCAGGCCCCGGCACTCGCTCATCATGAACGCGACGATCTCGGGGGTGGCCTTCTCGGCGGCGATGACGAGGTCGCCCTCGTTCTCGCGGTCCTCGTCGTCGACGACGACCACGGGGCGGCCGGCGGCGATGTCGCGGATGGCCTGCTCGACGGGGTCGAGGCGGAAGGTCTCCTGGTCGGCCGCGTCCGGCACGGACTTGAGGATGGTGGTCATGCCGTTGCTCCTTCGAGAACCGTGGCGGGGGTGGTGCGCGAGCGCTGGTACCAGTCGTAGGCGCCCCACAGGACGAGCGCGAAGTAGACGACGTAGACGAGGCCGGAGAAGGCCAGGCCGCTGTTGAAGGCGAGGGGGACGCCGACGAGGTCGACGAGGAGCCAGGCGAACCAGAACTCGACCAGGCCGCGGGCCTGGGCCACCATCGCCACGATCGTGCCGACGAAGATGTAGGCGTCGGCCCACGGGCTCCACGACAGGTTCGGGAAGAGGGTGAACAGGCCGCCCACGGCGAGGGTGCCGGCGGCGGCTCCGGCGAGGAGCAGTCCGCGCTCCTTCCAGGTGGCGGTGCGGACGGCGATGGAGCCGTCCTGGGCCTTCTGCCGGCCGAGCTGCCAGGCGCGCCAGCCCCAGACGGCGACGGAGATCACCAGGAGCTGCTTGCCGACGCCGCCCGCGAGGTGGGCGGAGGCGTAGGCGGTGACCAGGATCAGGCCGGAGAGGAGCTGGGCGGGCCAGGTCCATATGGAGCGGCGCCAGCCGAGGGCGAGGGCGGCCAGGCCCATCAGGTTGCCGATCATGTCGGACCAGATGACCTTCTGCCCGAAGACCTCGAAGGCCTGGGTGTTGAGCCAGGTCAGGGCGGTCACTGCTCCGTCTCCTTCGCGTGGAGGGGGTTCACGCCGGCGGCCAGCAGGCGCTCGACGTACTTCGCGAGGACGTCGACCTCGAGGTTGACCGGGTCGCCGCTCTGCTTGATGCCGAGGGTGGTCAGCGCGAGGGTGGTGGGGATGAGGCTGATGGTGAAGTAGTCGGCGGCGGCCTCGACCACGGTGAGGCTGACGCCGTCCACAGTGATAGAGCCCTTCTCTACGACGTACCTTGCGAGGTTCTCCGGCAGCGAGACCTTGACGATCTCCCAGTGCTCCGAGGGGGTGCGGGAGAGGATCCGGCCGGTGCCGTCGACGTGTCCCTGGACGAGGTGGCCGCCGAGGCGCCCGCCGAGTGCCATGGGGCGCTCCAGGTTGACCCGGGAGCCGGCGGCGAGGGCGCCGAGGCTGGAGCGGTTGAGGGTCTCCTGCATGACGTCGGCGGTGAACTCGCCGTCCTCGGTCTCGACGACGGTCAGGCAGACGCCGTTGACGGCGATCGAGTCGCCGTGCTTGGCGCCTTCGGTGACGACGGGGCCGCGCAGGCGGAAGCGGGAGGCCTCGGCGAGCTGCTCGACGGCGGTGACCTCGCCCAGTTCTTCGACGATTCCGGTGAACACTCAGTGCTCCTTGGGGGCGTTGGCGGGAACGGCGGTGATGCGCAGATCGGGGCCGGTGCGGACGGCCTCGGTGATGTCGAGGCGTACCGCGTGGGCGATGTTGGTGATGCCGGCGCCGGCGAGGGCGGCGGGGCCGGCGCCGAGGAGGGCCGGGGCGATGTAGCCGACGACGCGGTCGACGGCCCCGGCTTCCAGGAAGGCTCCGGCGAGGGTGGGTCCGCCTTCGAGGAGGACGGAGCGCACTCCGCGCCCGTACAGCTCGGCGAGGAGGAGGTCGAGGGGGAGGCGGCCGTCGCGCAGCGGCAGCCGCAGCACGTCGGTGCCGGGCAGGTGCGCGGTGTCGGCGTCCTCGCCGGTGACGATCAGGGTGGGGCCGGCGTCGTCGAGGATGCGGGCGGTGGCCGGGAGGCCGGCGCGGGTGTCGAGGGCGACGCGCAGCGGCTGGACGGCTCCGTCGACGCCGCGGACGGCGAGGTGGGGGTCGTCGGCGCGCAGGGTGCCGCCGCCGACGAGGACCGCGTCGGCCTCGGCGCGCAGCCGGTGGACGTCGGCGCGGGACTCGGGGGAGGTGATCCAGCGGCTGCTGCCGTCCTCGGCGGCGCTGCGGCCGTCGAGGGTGGCGGCGTACTTCCAGGTGACGTGGGGGCGGCCGAGGCGGACGGAGGTCAGCCAGGCGGTGTTGCCCTGTTCGGCCTCGTCGGCCAGCAGGCCGGCCTCGGTGGCGATCCCGGCGGCGCGCAGGGTGGCTCCGCCGCCGCTGGCCTGCGGGTTCGGGTCGGAGACGGCGTAGACCACGCGGGTGATGCCGGCGTCGACGAGGGCCTGGGCGCAGGGGCCGGTGCGGCCGGTGTGGTTGCAGGGTTCGAGGGTGACGTAGGCGGTGCCGCCGCGGGCGGCGTCCCCCGCCGCGCGCAGGGCGTGGACCTCGGCGTGCGGGCCGCCGGCCCGCTCGTGCCAGCCTTCGCCGACGACGGCGCCCGCGGGGTCGGTGATGACGCAGCCGACGACGGGGTTGGGGCTGGTGGAGCCGAGTCCGCGGGAGGCCAGCTCGATGGCCCGGCGCATCGCGGTGATGCTCGGGTCGGGTGCTGCCTGCGCGGCGTGTGTCGCCACCGGGTCCTCCTGCCTCATCGGGCACGGACTCCGGGGCCTGTCGGGATACGACAGATGAAGCGGGTAGCGCACGCGGGGACGCCGAGGCCGGAAAGCACGGTCCGTCCGACACGTATCCGCTGGGGATACGCCGATGGACCGCCGACGGCGGCGTACCGGTGACTGGCCCGCCGCGCACTGCCTCCCATCCGGACTTTAACCGTCGGTCCAGGAATTTCACCTGGTCAACCGGCCGCTGGATGCGGACGGGTCGCGGACTATACCGCCGGTTCGGAATTACACCGACCCCGGAGTGCGCTGCTACTGGTACTAGGGCCAGTGTGCCACGGGTGATCGGAGGCCATGCGGGTGAAGCGCTGTGGCCTGGCTCACACGGGCGCCGTTCTCGAGCGCCCCTATTGCGCCACCGGTGTCTCGATCCCCGCCCGCCCCGCTTTGGTCCAGACCTATTGACGGGTTGGTCTAGTCCTTTTAACGTTCCCTTCATCTTCCCCGGGAGCCGGCCTGTCGACGTGCGCACGTCACGGGCCAACCAGCGCCACCTTCCTGCCTGTTGCCGCACGTTGGCCCTGCCATCCTCCCCTCCCCAGGAGGCTCCATGCTGTCCCCCACGCGTACGAGAGCGATGCTCCTGGCATCCGGCGCGACCATCGCCGGACTGCTGTTCGGCGGACTCTCCGCGGGCGTGTCCCACGCCGCCCCCGACAACGAGACCTGTCGCCCGGACGGGCTCTACAAGACGACCGGCGTCGACGTCCCGTACTGCTCGGTCTACGACTCCGAAGGCCGCGAGAAGATGGGCGCCGACCACCAGCGCCGCGTCATCGGCTACTTCACCGGCTGGCGCACCGGCAAGGACGGCACGCCCGCCTACCTCGCCAACAACATCCCGTGGTCCAAGGTCACCCACCTGAACTACGCCTTCGCCCACGTCGGCGCCGACAACAAGATCTCGGTCGGGTCGGACAACGCGAACAACGCCGCCACCGGGATGACCTGGCCGGGCGTCGCGGGGGCCGAGATGGACCCGGCCCTCCCGTACAAGGGCCACTTCAACCTGCTGAACAAGTTCAAGAAGCAGTACCCGAACGTGAAGACCCTGATCTCGGTCGGCGGCTGGGCCGAGACCGGCGGCTACTTCGGCGACGACGGCAACCGGGTCGCCTCCGGCGGCTTCTACTCGATGGCCACCAACGCCGACGGCTCGGTCAACCAGGCGGGCATCGAGACCTTCGCGGACTCCTCGGTGGAGTTCGTCCGCAAGTACGGGTTCAACGGCGTCGACATCGACTACGAGTACCCGACCACCATGAAGGACGCGGGCAACCCGCTGGACTGGCAGCTGTCCAACGCCCGCCGGGCCGGCCTGGTCAAGGGCTACGACGTCCTCATGAAGACGCTGCGCGAGAAGCTCGACCGCGCGGGCGCCGCCGACGGCAAGCACTACCTGCTCTCCGTCGCCGCCCCCTCCTCCGGCTACCTGCTGCGGGGCATGGAGACGTTCCAGATGCAGAAGTACCTGGACTACGTCAACATCATGTCCTACGACCTGCACGGCGCCTGGAACGAGTACGTCGGCCCCAACGCCTCCCTCTTCGACGACGGCAAGGACGCCGAACTGGCGGCCGCCGGCGTCTACGGCAGCGCGCAGTACGGCGGAGTCGGGTACCTCAACACCGACTGGGCCTACCACTACTTCCGCGGCTCGATGCCCTCCGGCCGGATCAACATCGGCCTGCCGTACTACACCCGCGGCTTCAAGAACGTGCAGGGCGGCACGGACGGCCTGTGGGGCAAGGCCCCGGCCACCAGCTGCCCGGCGGGCGCCGGTCTGACCAAGTGCGGTGACGGCGCGGTCGGCATCGACAACCTGTGGCACGACAAGGACGCCAACGGGGTCGAGTCCCCGGCGGGCTCCAACCCGATGTGGCACGCCAAGAACCTGGAGAAGGGCGTCGTCGGCGACTACGTCGCCAAGTACGGCTTCCCCGCGAACACCACCCTGACCGGCAGCTACGCCCGCAAGTACGACTCCACGCTGGTGGCGCCGTGGCTGTGGAACGCGCAGAAGAAGGTCTTCCTGTCCACCGAGGACGAGCAGTCCGTCGCGGCCAAGGCCGACTACGTGGTCGACCGGGGCATCGGCGGCACGATGGTCTGGGAACTGGCCGGCGACTACGCCTACAACGCCGCCAAGGGCCAGTACGAGCCGGGCGACACGCTCACCTCCCTGATGTACGACAAGTTCAAGGCCGCCACCCCGTACGGCGCGAAGAAGGCCGGCGCCACCACCGTGCCTCCGGCGCAGGCCGTGGACATCAAGACGGAGTTCACCGAGTTCAAGCTGGGCGACTCCAACTACCCGATCACCCCGAAGCTCAAGATCACCAACAACACGAAGAGCACGCTGCCCGGCGGCACCGAGTTCCAGTTCGACTACGGCACCTCGGCCCCGGCCAACGCCTCGGACCAGTCCGGCTTCGGTACGAAGGTGATCGCCACCGGGCACACCGGCAGCAACGTCGGCGGCCTGAAGGGCGACTTCCAGCGGGTCTCCCTGAAGCTCCCGGCCTGGCAGACGCTGGCCCCGGGCGCCTCCGTCGACCTGGCGTTCAACTACTACCTGCCGGTGTCCACGCCCTCCAACTGGACGGTGAACATCTCCGGCACCACCTACGCCCTCGCCGGTGACCTGGCGCGCGGCACCACCACCGGCGAGCCGGGCGGCGGCAGCACCCCTCCGACCACCCCGCCGACGACCCCGCCGACCACCCCCGGGACCTGCACCTCCCCGGCGTACGCGGCGGGCACGGTCTACAACTCCGGGAGCGTGGTCTCGCACAAGGGCCACACCTGGAAGGCCCAGTGGTGGACGCAGAACGAGGAGCCCGGCACCACCGGCCAGTGGGGCGTCTGGAAGGACCAGGGCGCCTGCTGACCCCCTGTACCGAGCGTGAGTGAGGACCCGGTGGCCCGGCGGCCACCGGGTCCTCGCGCGTCCGGGCCCTCCGCGCGCGGCACGTCACATTCCGCGGCCCTGTTCTGTCTTCAGGGGGAAGGCACTCCCACGCGGAAGGACACCCTCATGAGCACGATCCTCGTCACCGGCGGCACCGGGAACCTCGGGGCACTGGTCGTCGACCGGCTGCGGGCCCGGGGCCACGAGGTCCGGGTCCTGAGCCGGCACTCCCCCGAATTCCCCGTGGACCTGCGGGACGGCAGCGGGCTGGACGCGGCGATGGCGCGTGCGCAGGTGGTGGTGCACTGCGCCAGCTCGCCGCGCGGCGGCGACGACCTCGCGGCCCGGCACCTGATCGCGGCGGCCCGGCGCAGCGGGACCGTCACCAACGTCGTCTACATCTCGATCGTCGGGGTGGACGTGGTGCCGCTCGGGTACTACGCGGTGAAGCGGCGTGTGGAGCGGATGCTGGAGGACTCCGGGCTGGGCGTGACCGTCCTGCGCACGACCCAGTTCCACGACCTGGTGGCGCAGGTGGTGGCCACGGCGGCGAAGCTGCCGGTGGTACCGCTGCCCGGGGGCGTACGGGTCCAGCCGGTCGCCGTCGAGGAGGTGGCGGACCGGCTCGCGGAGCTGGCCGTGCCGGTCCCGGCGGGCCGGGTGCCCGACATGGGCGGCCCGGAGACCCGCACGCTGGCGGACTGGGGCCGCGCCTACCTCGCGGCGACCGGGAGCAGGCGGCGCGTGGTCCCGCTGCCGCTCGCGGGCAAGGCGTACGCGGGCTTCCGGCGCGGCGGGAACCTGGCCCCCGGGCGGGCGGTGGGCCGGATCACCTTCGGGGAGTTCCTCCAGCGGAGGAAGTGAGCGAGGGGGCTCAGCCGGGGGGGGTCAGCCGAACAGGTCGTCCTGGGCGGCCGCCCGGGCGGCCAGGCGGGCCCCCTCCAGGACGGCCGGGCCGCCGAGCCCGGTGGCGCGGACCTCCGTCGGGACGGGGGTCAGGGCCGCCAGGCGGTCCGCGACACGGGCGGCGAGGCCGGGGCCGCCCGCACGGCCGAGCTCCCCGCCGAGGACCACGCAGCCCGGGTCCAGGACGGCGGCGACGGCCGCCGCCCCGAGGGAGAGCCGCCCGGCGAGGGCGTCGAGGAAGGCCTCCCCCGCCGCGCCTGCCACGGCCTCCTCCACGGGCCCGGTGAAGCCGTGCTCGACCGCCAGGGCGGCCACCGCCGCGCGCCCGGCCAGGGAGTGGAAGCCGCCTCCGCAGTCGGTGGCGGAGGGCAGGCCGGGGGTGCCGGGCACGGGCAGGAAGCCGATCTCGCCGGCCCCGCCGGAGGCGCCCCGGCGCAGCCGCCCGTCCAGGACGACGGCGGCGCCGACGCCCGCGCCGAGCCACAGCAGCACGAAGGAGTCCAGGTCCCGGGCGGCTCCGACGCGCTGCTCGGCCAGGGCCGCCAGGTTGGTCTCGTTCTCCACCAGCACCCGGGCCGGCAGGGTCTCCTGGAGGGCGGCCACCAGGTCCCGGTGCCAGGCGGGCAGACCGCCGGTGTCGCGCAGTTCGCCGCTCGCCGGGGCGACCAGCCCGGGCGCGCCGACGACCACGGTGTGCAGTTCCCGGGCTCCGGCCTCCCGGGTCAGCTCCGCCAGCCGGGCCACGGCCTCGCCGACCGCGTCGACGGGCAGGGCGGCGCGGGCCAGGGGGTGGCCGAGGAGGTCGGTGACGACGGCGGTCGCGCTGTCGGTCCGTACGTCCAGGGCGGCCAGGTGGGCGCGGCCGGCGACGATCCCGTAGAGGCGGGCGTTGGGGCCGCGGCGCTGTTCGCCGGACTCCCCGACGACCTCGATCAGCCCGGCCGCGCCGAGCCGTTCGACGAGGTCGGCGACGGAGGGGCGGGACAGTCCGGTCAGCCGCTTGAGCTGGGCCGCCGTCAGGGGCCCCTCCTCCTGGAGGAGTTCGAGGGCGAGGCGGTCGTTGATGGCCCGGGCCGTGCTCGGCGAGGCGGGGGACGGCGCGGCCGTCGCGGCGGGGGTCAGCACCTTGGCAGGGGTCACGGCGCCCATCCTAGGGAAGGAAATGCTCTAACTATCAGGCAGGCTCCCTGATAGTTTACTTCCCATGACAGGGGAACCCGACCTCAGCCCGGCGCGCCTGCGCCACGCCCGCTTCGCGATCGCCGCCGTCTTCTGCGTCCACGGCGGCGTCACCGGCTCCTTCGCCACCCGCATCCCCTGGATCCAGGACCACGCCCAGCTCGGTGCGGGCACCCTGGGCCTGGCCCTCGGCTTCCCGGCCCTCGGCGCGGCGCTGGCGATGCCGCTGGCCGGCCGGATCAGCCACCGCTTCGGCGCCCGCCCGGCCCTGCGCGGGCTGCTGGCCCTGTGGACGCTGTCGCTGGTCCTGCCGGGGCTGGCCCCGAACCTGTGGACCCTGTGCGGGGCCCTCTTCGTCTACGGGGCGACCGCCGGGATGTCGGACGTGGCGATGAACGCCCTCGGCGTGGAGACGGAGAACCGGCTCGGCCGGTCGATCATGTCCTCGCTGCACGGCATGTGGAGCGTGGGCGCGCTGCTGGGTTCGGCCGCCGGTACGGTCGCCGCGCACGCGGGGGCCGACGCCCGGCTGCACCACCTGGTCGCGGCTCTGGCCCTCACCGCCGCCGGGCTGGTCGCCGTACGCGGGGTGCTGGACCTGCGCGCCGCCCGCGAGGAGGAGGCCCCGCCGCGCTTCGCCCGGCCGCCGAGGACGGCCCTGCTGATCGGCGGGGTGGGCTTCTGCGCGGTCTTCGCGGAGGGGGCGAGCCTGGACTGGTCGGCGGTGTACCTGCGGGACGTGCTGGGCTCGGCGGCCGGGCCGGCGGCGGCCTCCACCACCGCGTTCGCGCTGACCATGGCGCTGGCCCGGCTGGCCGGGGACCGGGTGGTGGACCGGTTCGGGGCGGTGCGGACCGTACGGGCGGGCGGGGTGCTGGCCGTCGCGGGCGGGCTGCTGGTGGTCGGCGTCCGGCAGCCGGCGGCGGCCATGGCGGGCTTCGCGCTGATCGGGCTCGGCATCGCGGTGGTGGTGCCGCTGGCCTTCGCGGCGGCGGCGCGCAGCGGGCCGGCTCCGGCGCAGGCGATCGCCGGGGTCGCGACGATCACGTACACCTCGGGGCTGATCGCGCCGTCGGCGATCGGGGCGGTGGCGGACGCCAGCTCGCTGGTGGTTTCGTTCGGGCTGGTCACCCTGCTGGCCTGCGCGCTGACCGCGGGGGCGGGGGTGCTGCGGACCGGGCGGGTGCCGGGCGCGGCCGCTCCCGCCAATCGGGACGAACCAGCCCCTATCCGGCCGTAATATATCCGCTGGCCCGCTGCGGTGATCTCCGCGGTGATCTCTGTGGTGATCTACCGGCAGGCGGCCAGGATCCTTGATCGGCCGACGGAACGGAAGTGGTGGGACATGGGCTTCGGCGTGCGCTGGACCCTGCACGGAGACGGGCGGACGCCCGCTCCCGGCGCGGTGGTGCGGCCCGAGGAGCGGCTGTCGTGGCCGCGCACCGCCGGGCTCGGCGCCCAGCACGTCGTGGCGATGTTCGGCGCCAGCTTCGTCGCCCCGGTCCTCATGGGCCTGGACCCGAACCTGGCGATCATGATGTCCGGCATCGCGACGGTGATCTTCCTCCTCGCGACGCGCGGCCGGGTCCCCTCCTACCTGGGGTGCTCGCTCTCCTTCGTGGGCGTCGCGGCGGCGATCCGGGCGGGCGGCGGGGACAGCGCGGTGGTCACGGGCGCGGTCTTCACCGTGGGCGCGGCGCTGTTCCTGGCGGGTCTGGCCGTCCAGCGGTTCGGGGCGCGGATCATCCACGCGGCGATGCCGCCGGTGGTGACGGGCGCGGTCGTGATGCTGATCGGCTTCAACCTGGCGCCGGTCACGGCCTCGACGTACTGGCCGCAGGACCAGTGGACGGCGCTGCTGACCATGCTGTTCACCGGGCTCGCGGTGGTGTGCCTGCGCGGGTTCTGGTCGCGCATCGCGATCTTCCTGGGCCTGGTGTTCGGGTACGCCGTCTCCTGGGTCTTCGACCTGCTCTTCGGGAAGATCCACTCCACGGTGGGCGGCTCCGAGGCCGTGGACCACTGGCGGCTCGACCTCTCCGGCGTGGGCAAGGCCGACTGGATCGGACTGCCGTCCTTCCACGCCCCGGCCTTCGAGTGGTCGGCGATCCTGATCGCGCTGCCGGTGGTCATCGCGCTGATCGCCGAGAACGCCGGGCACATCAAGGCCGTCGGCGAGATGACCGGCGACCCGCTCGACGACAAGCTCGGCACCGCCATCGCCGCCGACGGCGCGGCGTCCATGCTGTCCACCGCGGTGGGCGGCCCGCCGAACACCACGTACTCCGAGAACATCGGCGTCATGGCCGCCACCCGCGTCTACTCCACGGCGGCCTACTGGGCGGCGGCGGGCTTCGCCCTGCTCTTCGGCCTGTGCCCCAAGTTCGGCGCGGTCGTCGCCGCGATCCCCGGCGGGGTGCTGGGCGGCATCACCGTGATCCTGTACGGCATGATCGGCCTGCTCGGCGCGCAGATCTGGCTGAACGGCCGGGTGGACCTGCGCAACCCGCTGAACCTGGTGCCGGCCGCGGCGGGCATCATCATCGGCGTCGGCGGGGTCGAGCTGCACTTCACCGACAGCTTCGAGCTGGGCGGCATCGCGCTCGGCACGATCGTGGTGATCACCGGCTACCACGCGCTGCGCTACTTCGCCCCCGCGCACCTGAAGGAGCAGGAGCCGCTGCTGGACTCGGGCACGTCCGACTACGACGCCGGGGGCGACAAGCGGGGTTGACGGCCCTTCGCCCGAACCGGCGAAGCCACCGGCCAAGTTCCCCGCGCCGGGCGTCCGGGCTGGGACGCTGCCCTGCATGGAAGCGGTACTCGCGCGGATGCGCGCCCTCGACGAGCGGCTCCCCGCGCAGGACGGTGTCGCCGTCTTCAACCGGGTGTACATGACCGTGACGCAGACCCTGCACCGGCGGATCGGCCAGGGCGAGTTCCCGGCGCCGCGACAGGCGCAGACGCTGGCCGTGCGGTTCGCGGAGCGGTACCTGACGGCAGTGGAGGCGGACCGGGCGCCGGCCTGCTGGCGCCCGCTGCTCCAGTACCGGCGCCACCCGGGCGTGCGGCCGCTCCAGCACGCGCTGGCCGGGATCAACGCCCACATCGGGCACGACCTGGCCCTGGCGGTGGTGTCCACCTGCCACGCCCTGGACTGCCCTCCGGCGGCCCTCGAAGCGGACTTCCACCGGGTCGGCGACACCCTGGTCTCCCTGGAGGAGCGCATCCGGGAGGACCTGATGCCGGGCCCCGACCTGCTGGAGGTCGCCGACCCGCTCACGCACCTGCTGGGCTCCTGGAGCCTGGAGCGGGCCCGGGCGGGTGCCTGGGCGTCGGCCCGCCTGCTGTGGACGCTGCGCCGCTCCCCCGATCTGGCGGAGGAGTTCGAGGAGTCCCTCGACGCGGGCGTGGGCCTGGTGGGCCGCTGCCTCCTGACCCCGACGGGACGTCGATCCGCTGCGCGGTGCTGTCCGACGCCCTGGTGACCCCGCCGCTCCGCTGCGCGGGGCCGTTCGGCCCCCGGTCCGCTGGGCGGGGTGCCGCTGCGCGGGGCGAGGTCCCCTACCCACCCTTCGCCCGTTCCTCCCCCAGCTACCGCTGGGAGGTGCCCCCAGGGCTGCGCCCGGACCCCTTTCTGGGGGCTCCGCCCCCAGACCCCCGCGCCTCAGACGCCGGCGGGGCTGGATTTCGCGCAGCGAAATTCCAGCCCG
>NZ_JBNNPF010000057.1:0-24848 GCF_050275515.1 Streptomyces sp. NPDC004126
TCTGGCGTTGATTTTTGGCACGCTGTTGAGTTCTCAAGGAACGGACGCTTCCTTTGTACTCACCCTCTCGGGCTTTCCTCCGGGCTTTCGTTCTTCGTTCTTGCGTTTCCGACTCTATCAGACTCTTTCGTGTCCGATTTCCTCGGCGCTTTCGAGGTCCTGCGCTTTCGCGCTTTCCCTTTCGGCGTGGTCACTACGTTAACGCTTTTCCCTGCCGACTCATAATCGAGCCGGTCGGCAGGGAATTCGGGCATGCCGAATAAGACCCCGCCAGGGGTAAGTCGTAGGTAGTGGTTTGGCCGCTCTGGGGGTCTGCTGAAGACAGCGCCCCGTTCAAGCGGCTCGGGCTACGTTAGGCGTCTCCCAAGATCGAGTCAAGTTGGGCGGCGGCGCGGCGCGTGGGCCCGGTAGGGGCTCACCGTGGGGTCGCCGGTGATCCAGTAGCGGTAGGGGTGGGCCGCGCCGGCGCCGCCGACGCCCGTGCGGGGACCGTTGCCGACCTGGTCGGGCGGGGTGGGGGTGCCGGCCAGGAGGGACAGGGGGGAGTCGGGGCCCGCGCAGAGGTCCGTGCCGTCGAGGGAGCGGTCGACGTCCAGGGCGGTGGCCAGGCGGGCCGGCCCCTTGGCCAGTTCGCGCGGGTATCTGGCTGAAAGTCGACGTTTGGCGGCCAGGTCGGCGCCCACTGTCACCTCCCCCGCGCGCAGCAGTACTCCGCTCGCGTGGCCCGGCGGGCCGCAGACGAGGTTGAGGCTGAACCACATGCCGTAGATGAAGTAGACGTACGCGTGTCCGGGCGGCCCGAACATCGACGCGTTGCGGGCGGTGCGGCCGCGGTAGGCGTGGGAGCCGGGGTCGGCCTCGCCCTCGTACGCCTCCACCTCCGTGATGCGCAGTTCCATCGGGCCGTCCGGGGTACGGCGGACCAGGATCCTGCCGAGCAGGTCGGGGGCCACGGTGAGGACCGGGCGGTCGAAGAAGGACCGGGACAGGGGCGTACGGTCGGGGCGCGCGCTCATCCGGTCGAGCGTAGTGGAACGCGCGTCGCTGCAACCGGGCCCTATGGTTCCGCAGTGGTAAGGGGTCAGTGGATCCGTATATCTGTGTAGGGGAGATAGAGCATGGGCTTCAGGAAGCTGTTCGCGAGCCTGGGTGCCGGCGGTGCTTCGGTGGACACGGTCATCACCGAGCCGAACGTGGTGCCGGGCGGGATCGTCCAGGGCGAGGTGCGGATCCAGGGCGGGTCCGTCGAGCAGCAGATCGAGGGTCTGTCGGTGGGGCTCCAGGCGCGGGTGGAGGTGGAGGGCGGCGACAGCGAGTACAAGCAGGACATCGTCTTCACCAAGCAGCGCCTCGGCGGTGCCTTCAAGGTGCAGCCCGGTGCGCTGCACGTGGTGCCCTTCGGGCTGGAGATCCCGGCCGAGACGCCGGTGACCCACTTCGGCGGCCAGCACCTGCACGGGATGAACATCGGGGTCAGCACGGAGCTGGAGATCGCGCGCGCGGTGGACGCGGGTGACCTGGACGCGATCAACGTGCACCCGGTGCCGGCGCAGCAGGCGATCCTGGACGCCTTCCGGCAGCTGGGCTTCACGTTCCGCAGCGCGGACATGGAGCGCGGGCACATCCGGGGGACCCGGCAGACGCTGCCGTTCTACCAGGAGATCGAGTTCCTGCCGCCGTCGCAGTACCGGGGGCTGAACCAGGTCGAGCTGACCTTCGTCTCGGACGGCCACGAGATGGACGTCGTGCTGGAGATGGACAAGAAGCCGGGGCTGTTCAGCGAGGGCAGCGACACCTACCGCTGCTTCCAGGTGGGTCTGCAGTCGTACCAGGGGACCGACTGGGCGGCGTACCTGAACCAGTGGATCGCCTCGGTCGGTTCGCAGCGCAACTGGTTCTAGGCTCGGGCGGGTACCCCTCATCCGATCCAGGAGGACAGCAGTGGCCGAACAGAACAGGGCCCCCCTTCCGCACGACTTCCACCCCGAGGTGGCGTCCTTCACCGTGACCAGCGAGGACGTCTCGCCCGGTGCCGATCTGCACGCGGCCCAGGTCCTGACGGGCAAGAACCTCTCGCCGGAGCTGAGCTGGGAGGGCTTCCCCGAGGGGACGAAGAGCTTCGCGGTGACGTGCTTCGACCCGGACGCGCCGACGGGCAGCGGGTTCTGGCACTGGGTGCTGTTCGACATCCCGGCGTCGGTGACCTCGCTGCCGGCCGGTGCCGGCAGCGGGGACTTCGAGGGGCTGCCCGAGGGCGCGGTGCACGTGCGCAACGACTACGGCACGCGTGACTTCGGCGGGGCTGCTCCGCCGCGCGGGGAGCGGCACCGGTACGTGTTCACCGTGTACGCGGTGGACCGGGAGGAGCTGGGGACGGACGAGGACTCCTCTCCGGCGTCGGTCGGTTTCCACCTCAGGTTCCACGCGCTGGGCCGTGCCCAGCTGATCGGTGAGTACGAGTCGCCCGCGGCGCGTTGATCGTTCTCCGGCTGTTCGCCCGGTCCTGGTCTAAAGAAGGCCAGGACCGGGCATTTTTATTGCGTTGTCCCGCGTGGCGCGCGCGGCCAGAGTGGTTGCGGGCCTTGCCGCCAGGGTGGTCGCGGGCCTGCACACGGGAGGTGGGCGAGATGCGGGACACGCTGGTACTGAACGCGAGCTTCGAGCCGCTGTCGACGGTGACGCTGAACCGGGCGGTCGTGCTGGTTCTGCAGGACAAGGCCGTCGTCGAACAGTCGCATCCCGAGTTGCGCGTGCGTGCGGCCACCATGGAGCTTCCGATGCCGCGGGTGATCCGGCTGTGCCGGTACGTGCGGGTGCCCTTCCGAAGACATGCTCCCTGGTCACGGCGGGGGGTGCTGGTCAGGGACCAGCACCGGTGCGCGTACTGCGGGAAGCGCGCGACGACCGTGGACCATGTGCTGCCGCGGGCCCAGGGGGGTGGTGACACGTGGCTGAACACGGTGGCCTCCTGTGCCGAGGACAACCACCGCAAGGCGGCGCGGACGCCGGAGGAGGCGGGGATGCCGCTGCTGCGGAAGCCCTTCGTGCCTTCTCCGGCGGACGCGATGCTGCTCGCTCTGGGGGTGGGCGGGGAGGACGCGCTGCCGGAGTGGCTGGCGCGCACCGCGTAGTCCGGCGTCTCCCCGGGCCCGTTGGGCGGCGTATTTCTTCTACGTCGCTCAGCGGAGCAGCAGTTGGACGATGGCCACGATCCCGACCGTCACGATGACGCCGCGCAGGGCGGTCGGGGGGAGCCGGCGGCCGACCTTGGCGCCGATCTGGCCGCCGATGGTGGAGCCGACGGCGATGAGGAGGACGGCCGTCCAGTCGAAGTCGGCGACGAAGAGGAAGAAGACGGCCGCGATGCCGTTGACGAGCGCGGCGATCACGTTCTTGACGGCGTTGATCCGTTGCAGGTCCTCGTGGAGCAGCAGGCCCATCAGGCCGACGTAGAGGACTCCCTGTGCGGCGCCGAAGTAGCCCCCGTAGGCGCTGGAGAGCAGCATGCCGGCCAGGAGCGGTGTGCCTCCGTCCGATCCGCCCGGATCGCGTCCCGCTGCTTCCTGGCGGCGGCGCAGTGTCGCGGCGAGCCGGGGCTGGAGGACGACGAGGAGGAGGGCCAGGCCGATGAGGACGGGCACGATGGTGTCGAAGGAGTCCGACGGCAGGGTCAGGAGCAGGATGGCGCCCGCGAGCCCGCCGACGAGGGAGACGGCGCCGAGGCGCACGATGCGGGCGCGCTGGCCCTGGAGTTCCTTGCGGTAGCCGATGGCTCCGCTGATGGAACCGGGCACCAGGCCGAGGGTGTTGGAGACGTTGGCGGTGACCGGGGGCAGGCCGGTGGCGAGGAGCACCGGGAAGGTGATCAGGGTGCCGGAGCCGACGATGGTGTTGATGGTCCCGGCGCCGATTCCGGCGCCGAAGACCGCGAGCGATTCCCAGATGGACATGGACATGGACGGAGCCATCCCCTTTGTGTGAGTGAGTCGCCTCCCCGCCATGAAGGTCGAGGGGCCTCACCGATCATGCACGAAGGGGAGGTCGCGTCAGTCGATGGGGGGCTGTTCGCGCCGCTCGGCGGGGGCGTCCTGGGCGGGGGTGCCCTTGCCGGGGTTCTGCGGGTTGAAGCCGGTCGGACCGCCGCCGAGGGGGCCGAAGTTGCCCATGGCGCCTGAGAGTCCCTTGAGTGCGTCCCCGATCTCGCTGGGCACGATCCAGAGCTTGTTGGCGTCGCCTTCGGCGATCTTCGGGAGCATCTGGAGGTACTGGTAGGCGAGGAGCTTCTGGTCGGCGTCGCCGGCGTGGATGGACTCGAAGACGGTCCGGATGGCCTGGGCCTCGCCCTCGGCCTTGAGGGCGGCGGCCTTGGCCTCGCCTTCGGCGCGGAGGATGGAGGACTGCTTCTCGCCCTCGGCGCGCAGGATCTCCGACTGGCGGACGCCCTCGGCCTGGAGGATCGCGGCGCGCTTGTCGCGGTCGGCGCGCATCTGCTTCTCCATCGAGTCCTGGATGGAGGTCGGCGGCTCGATGGCCTTCAGCTCGACGCGGTTGACGCGGATGCCCCACTTGCCGGTGGCCTCGTCGAGGACTCCGCGCAGGGCGGCGTTGATCTCCTCGCGGGAGGTGAGGGTCCGCTCCAGGTCCATGCCGCCGATGATGTTGCGCAGGGTGGTGACGGTGAGCTGCTCGATGGCCTGGATGTAGCTGGCCACTTCGTACGTGGCGGCGCGGGCGTCGGTCACCTGGTAGTAGATGACGGTGTCGATGTTGACGACCAGGTTGTCCTGGGTGATGACCGGCTGCGGGGGGAAGGGGACGACCTGTTCACGGAGGTCGATCCGGTTGCGGATGGAGTCGATGAACGGGACGACGATGTTGAGGCCCGCGTTGAGGGTGCGGGTGTAGCGGCCGAACCGCTCGACGATGGCGGCGCTGGCCTGGGGGATCACCTGGATCGTCTTGACCAGGGCGATGAAGACCAGTACCACCAGGATGATCAGGACGATGATGATCGGTTGCATGTGGTTCCCCGTGCCCTTCCGGCTGTCTGTGCTGCCCCGTTGATCGGAGTCTCGCAGACCCCGGGGCCGCGGGTGGGCTGCTTGTCACATGACGACCGCGGTCGCTCCGTCGATGTCGACGACGTCGACGGACTGGCCGGGTTCGAAACTCGTGTCCGAGTCGAGGGTGCGGGCGGACCAGATCTCGCCGGCCAGCTTGATGCGGCCGCCGCTGCCGTCGACCCGTTCGAGGACGACGGCGGATCTGCCCTTCAACGCCTCGATGCCGCTGCGGTGTTGGGGCCGCTGGTCGCGGTGGCGGTTGGCGATCGGCCGTACGACGGCGATCAGCGCGACCGACACGACGACGAAGACCAGGACCTGGGCGACCACTCCCCCGCCGACGGCCGCGGTGACGGCCGCGGCGACCGCGCCGACGGCGAACATGCCGAACTCCGGCAGGGCGGTCAGGACGAGGGGGATGCCCAGTCCGACCGCGCCGATGAGCCACCACACCCATGCGTCGATGTCCACATGGTCATGGTAGGTCGGGCGGGCGCGGCCGGACAGGGCGCGAACGTCGGGGCCTGGCGCCGGGACGGGCGCGAGTCCTAGCGCAGGGGCAGGCCCTGGGCGCTCCAGCGGTCGTGCTCGTTGCGCTCGACGATGAGCGGGAGGCCGAAGCAGAGGGAGAGGTTGCGGGAGGTCAGCTCCAGGTCGATGGGACCGGCGGTGACGACCTTGCCCTGCCGGATCATCAGGACGTGCGTGAAGCCGGGGGCGATCTCCTCGACGTGGTGCGTGACCATGACCATGGACGGGGCCATGGGGTCGCGGGCGAGGCGGCCGAGG
The DNA here is from genome assembly GCF_050275515.1 of Streptomyces sp. NPDC004126. Lineage (NCBI taxonomy): Bacteria > Bacillati > Actinomycetota > Actinomycetes > Kitasatosporales > Streptomycetaceae > Streptomyces > Streptomyces sp. NPDC004126. Next base: position 5,853 of record NZ_JBNNPF010000057.1, read on the forward strand.
CGGCGGACGAGGTCCTCACGGCCGCCGAGGTCGAGGCCGGCGGCGGGCTCGTCGAGGAGGAGCAGCTCGGGGTCGGTCATCAGCGCGCGGGCGATCAGGGTGCGCTTGCGCTCGCCCTCGGAGAGGGTGCCGAACTTGCGGTCGAGGTACTCGCTCATGCCGAGGCGGTCGAGGAACGCGCGGGCGCGCTGCTCGTCGACGTCCTCGTACTCCTCCTGCCAGGTCGCGGTCATGCCGTAGGCGGCGGTGAGCACGGTCTCCAGGACGGTCTGCCGCTTCGGGAGCTTGTCGGCGAGCGCGATGCCGGCGACGCCGATGCGCGGCCGCAGCTCGAAGACGTCGCTGCCGGGCTTGCCGAGGGTGCTGCCGAGGATCGTGGCGGTGCCCTTGGTGGGGTAGAGGTAGCTGGAGGCGAGGTTCAGCAGCGTGGTCTTGCCGGCGCCGTTGGGGCCGAGGATGACCCAGCGCTCCCCCTCCTTGACCGACCAGGAGACCTGGTCCACCAGAGCCCGGCCCTCGCGGACCACGGATACGTCCACCAGCTCCAGAACATCGCTCATGAGCGTGTTGTCACCCCTTGCAGTCACGGTTCTCTGTGCGCGCCTGTAGGCGCGGCCCCAGGGGAAAACCTACGCCACTCCGAGCGGGCTCCGGGCGCCAGGCCGGGTCGGGGGGCGGATCCGTAGAGTGGGGGGATGCTTTTCGAACCACGTTCAGGGCGGCTGGCCGCCTGGGGGAACGCTCTGCTGGCAGGTCTGGTCTCGCCCGACGAGGCGGCGCTGTCGATCGTGGGCGAGGACGCCGTGCACCGGGTCGCCGGGCTGCCGGGCGAGGCGGGGCCGGTGGGGCTCACGCTGGCGCTGGGGCGGCTGCGGGCGCTGGGGGTGACCGGGCTGCGGGTGGCTCTGCCGGTGGCGGGGCATCCGCTGGGGCTGAGCGGGCCGCCGGAGTTCAACGCGCGGGCGCTGGAGGCCGAGGAGGCGGTGGTGTGCGCGGGGGCCGCGCTGGGGCTGGTGCCGGAGGTCACGGAGGCGGGCCCGGCGGGTGACGTGCACGTATCGGTGGTGTGGCACTGCCTGCCGGTGCGGGAGGCCCCGCCGGCGGACGTGCCGTCGCTGGGCGAGGCGGAGCGGGAGCTGGCGGAGGCGCTGCGCGAGGCGACGGTGGTGCTGACCCGGCTGGACGTGGCGGGGTCGGGTCCGGTGGCGGAGGCGGCGCTGTCGGCGTACCGGGCGCGGGCGGAGGCGGGGCGGGACGTGCTGGCGCCCGGGTATCCGGCGCGGGCGGTACGGGTGCTGGCGCTGGCGCAGCGGGTGGACCTGATGGTGTCGCTGGCGTACGAGCGCGGGCACGGGGGCGCGGTGGCGGCCTCGGAGATGGCGGCGCGGGCGGAGGCGCTGCGGCCGGTGGAGCGGGTCGCCCGGCGGGCGCTGGTGGCGGCGTACAACTCGGCGGTGGAACAGCGGTAGCCTCCGGCGGTTCCGGGGGGCGGGGCGGTGCCGCTGCGCGGGGCTCGACGCGCGGATGCGCCGCGGCCCCGCTTCCCGGGGAGAAGGTGGAAGCGGGGCCGCGGGCCGGGGGTCAGGCGTTGACGCCGGTGTTGCCCCAGGCGCCGTTGAGCAGGCCGATCACGCTGACGGTGTTGCCGACCACGTTCACGGGGACGTGCACGGGGACCTGGAGCAGGTTCCCGGAGGCCACGCCGGGCGAGTTCAGGGCCTCGCCCTCCGCGGACGCACCGCCGTGCGCCGAGGAGACACCGGCGCCGGCGGCGACGAGGCCGCCCGCGATCATGGTGACGGCTGCGGCCTTCTTGAAGTTCTTCACGTTCTCGTCCTCCAGTACGTCTGCCGCGACCAGCCGTCGCGGCACGCCATGGAGAACGGCGGCACCCCGGCCGGGATACGCCATGTGGGCTACATACACCCGACCGTATGAATCTCGGATCGGCCCATTACTCCGCGGTCACTCCGCGATGCCGTGCCTGACGGCCCACAGTGCGGCCTGGGTGCGGTCGGAGAGGTCCAGCTTCATCAGGATGTTCGAGACGTGCGTCTTGACCGTCTTCTCCGACAGCACGAGCGTCCTGGCGATCTCCCGGTTGGAGCGGCCGTCGGCGATGAGGCCCAGGACCTCGCGTTCGCGGTCGGTCAGCGAGCCGGGGCGGCCCCCGGGGCCGTTCTGGTCGTCCTGGGCGGCGAGCAGGGCCTCGGCGACCTCCGGCTGGAGCAGGACGTGTCCCGCGTGCACGGAGCGGATGGCTCCGGCCAGGGCGTCGGGGTCGATGTCCTTGTAGAGGTATCCGGCGGCGCCGGCCCGCAGCGCGGGGACGACGGTCCGCTGTTCCGTGAAGCTGGTGACGATCAGGACCCGGGCCGGGTTCTCCAGGTCCCGCAGCCGTCGCAGGGCCTCGATGCCGTCGGTGCCGGGCATCTTGACGTCCATGAGGATGACGTCGGGGCGCAGCTCCTCGGCGCGGGCGGTGCCCTCCGCCCCGTCGGCGGCCTCTCCGACCACCTCGATGTCCTCCTGTACCTCCAGGAAGGTGCGCAGGCCGCGGCGGACCACCTGGTGGTCGTCGACGAGCAGGACGCGGATCCGGCCGCGGCCGTCGGTGTCAGCCACCGGGGACCTCCATCTCGATCGTGGTGCCCTCACCGGGCTCCGAGCGGACCTCCAGCCGGCCTCCGGTGCCGCTCGCCCGGTCCCGCATGGAGACGAGCCCGAGGTGCCGGCCGGCCTGGCGGACGGTGGAGGGGGAGAAGCCCCGGCCCCAGTCCCGGACGCGCAGGACGGCACCGCCCGCGGGGGTGCGGGCGAGGGTGACCTCGACGCGGTCCGCGCCGGAGTGCCGCAGGGCGTTGTGCAGGGCCTCCTGGGCGACCCGCAGCAGGGCCTCCTCCTGGGCGGCGGGCAGGGCCCGTACGCCGTCACAGGTGAAGGTGACGCGCGCGGTGTGGGCGCGGTCGAGTACGCGGACGTGGTCGCGCAGGGTGTGGACGAGGCCGTCCTCGTCCAGGGCGGCGGGCCGCAGCTCGGTCACGGCGGCGCGGAGCTCGTCGGCGGCCTCCGCGGCGAGCGCGGCGACCTGCTGGAGCTCCCCCTTGGCCCGGGCCGGGTCGCGGTCCACGAGGGCGGCGGCGGCCTGGGCGGTCAGGCGCAGGGAGAACAGCTTCTGGCTGACGGCGTCGTGCAGCTCGTGGGCGAGCCGGGAGCGCTCCTCGGCGATGGTCAGCTCGCGGCTGCGCTCGTAGAGGCGGGCGTTGGTGAGGGCTATGGCCGCGTGCTGGGCGAGGAGGGAGAGGAGGGCCTCGTCCTCGTCGGTGAAGCCGCCGGGGCCGTTCTTGTTGGCGAGGAAGAGGGCGCCGAGGTTCTCCTCCCCGTCCCTGATGGGCAGGCCGAGGAAGCCGGACATGTCGGGGTGGGCGGCGGGCCAGCCCCCGAAGCGCGGGTCCTTCCGCACGTCCTCCAGCCGCTCGGGGGTCTCCTCGTGGAGCATCGCGGCGAGGATTCCGTGCTGGCGGGGCAGCGGGCCGATGCGGCGCCACTGCTCCTCGCTGATGCCGTCCACGACGAACTGGGCGAAGCCCCCGTGGTCGTCGGGGACGCCGAGGGCGGCGTACTCGGCGTCCAGCAGTTCGCGGGCGGAGGCGACGATCGTGCGCAGGACGTCGTGGACCTCCAGCCGCCGGCTCATGGCGAGCAGGGCGGTGCTGACGGCCGCCAGTCCTCCCGTAGCGGGTCCGTTGTGCATGGGCTCACCGTACCGGCGGCCCTGACCTGCGGGATCGGGCTTCGGGTGTAGGTCCTGGGACCTGGGGCGTACGGCCCGGGGAGGGGGCTGGGGGGCGGGGCCTGCGCCCTGGGGATGAGGTCCGGCGGAGATCGTCTCGTCCGGAAGGCGGAGTTCGGTCACGCATTGAATTGCGGCAGCAACTGCGGGTGAGACCGTTACGTGCCCGATGTGAGCCCCGGCATAGGACGCACATCACTTACGAAGCCGCGTAGTGGACGCATAAAGGCGCCGTCAGTGCTGCTGCGCCTAGCGGCGGGGGTGGAAATCCGGCGCCCGCCGGGGGCCGTGATCCACTAACCGGGATCGTACGTCACACCTTTGCCAGGGCATTTTGCCGCCGCTAAGAATGGCTGCCGTCGCACAGCGCCGCGGATCCCGGATCCGAGCGGCGCTTTCCTGCGGCCCCCGCTATTCGAAGAGGTTGCCCCGCATGTCTGCTTCCAGCACGCCCGGTCACTATCGTCTGACGAAGGCACACAAGCTGTCGATCGCCGGTGTCGCCACCCTCGGTGCCGCCGCCCTCGCCTTCTCCCTCGTCCCCGCCGGTACCGAGACCGCTCAGGCTCAGACGTTCGAGGCCGCTCCGGTCGCCTGGACCCAGTCCGTGCAGAAGCACGTGGGCGCCCAGCAGGCCGTCGCCGACCAGAAGGCCAAGGACGCGGCGAAGGCCGAGGCCGAGGCGCAGGCGAAGAAGGACCGCGAGGCCAAGGAGGCCGCCAGCCGTTCCGCGGCCCGCACGCCGGTCTTCGCGAACAACCTCGACGGCTGGATCAAGGAAGCCCTCTTCATCATGAAGCGCGAGGGCATTCCGGGCACCTACTCCGGCATCCACCGCAACATCATGCGCGAGTCGAGCGGCAACCCCAAGGCGATCAACCTGTGGGACATCAACGCGAAGAACGGCATCCCGTCGAAGGGCCTGCTCCAGGTCATCCAGCCGACCTTCAACACGTACCACGTCAAGGGCACCAAGTTCGACCTGTACGACCCGGTCGCGAACATCGTCGCCGCGTGCAACTACGCCGCCGACCGCTACGGCTCGATGGACAACGTGAACAGCGCCTACTAGGCACCGCACGCCCCCCATGCGCCTCAGGGCGGCCCCCGGACTTCCGGGGGCCGCCCTGAGGCGTTTCACGCGTGCGCGGTCCCGGCGGACCCGCCCGCTACTTGCGCATGACCTCGGGCTCGTGGCGGCGCAGCAGGCGCGCCACGGCGAAGCCGCAGATCACGCCGAGCGCCAGCAGGACGAAGACGTCCATGAACCACTGGCCGGCGGTGTGGTCCCACAGCGGGTCGGTGTTGGTGGGGTTCTGCGGGTCCCAGGGCGCCATGAGCTTGCCCAGGTTCAGGGTGGTGCCGGCGGCGCCGATGGCCCAGCGGGACGGCATCAGGTAGGCGAACTGCTCCAGGCCGATCTTGTCGTACAGCTGGAACAGGATGCCGGTGAAGACGACCTGGACGATCGCGAACATGACGAGCAGCGGCATGGTCTTCTCGGCGGTCTTCACCAGCGAGGAGATCACGAGGCCGAACATCATCGCGGTGAAGCCGAGCGCGGTCACCGAGATGCAGAGCTCGACGGCCGGGTTCATGAAGAGGCCCTCGGCGGGCAGCTTGCGCGGGGTGAAGGCGATGGCGCAGATGATCACGCCCTGGAGGGCGGTGATCACACCGAGGACGATCACCTTGGACATGAGGTACGCGGACCGGGACAGGCCGGTCGCGCGCTCACGCTCGTAGATGACGCGTTCCTTGATCAGCTCACGGACCGAGTTGGCCGCTCCCGAGAAGCACATGCCGACCGCGAGGATCAGCATGATCGTGCCCGCGTCGCCGTTGAAGCGCGACGGCGGGGTCGGCGGGGCGAGGCCGAACTTCGCGGGGATCACGATCGAGACGACGCCCAGGACGGCCGGCATCAGCACCATCAGGGCGAGGAAGCCGACGTCGGAGACGATCACCGAGACGTAGCGGCGCATCAGCGTCCACAGCTGCGAGCCCCAGCCCTGCGGCTTCGGCGGGATCATCTGCTGCGGCGCCATCGCGACCTGCTGCGGGGCGACCGCGTCGAGGTCGGCGGCGTACAGCTGGTAGTGCTGCGAGCCCTTCCAGCGGCCGGCCCAGTCGTAGTCGCGGTAGTTCTCGAAGGCGGAGAACACGTCGGCCCAGGTGGTGTAGCCGAAGAAGTTCAGCGCCTCGTCCGGCGGGCCGAAGTAGGCGACGGACCCGCCCGGGGCCATGACGAGCAGCTTGTCGCACAGCCCCAGCTCGGCCACGGAGTGGGTGACGACGAGGACGGTGCGGCCGTCGTCGGCGAGGCCGCGCAGCAGCTGCATGACGTCGCGGTCCATGCCGGGGTCGAGGCCGGAGGTCGGCTCGTCCAGGAAGATCAGCGACGGCTTGGTGAGCAGCTCCAGGGCCACGGACACGCGCTTGCGCTGACCACCCGAGAGCGAGGTGATCTTCTTGTCCTTGTGGATGTCGAGCTTGAGCTCGCGCAGCACCTCGTCGATGCGGGCGGAGCGCTCGGACTCGGCGGTGTCGCCCGGGAAGCGGAGCTTGGCCGCGTACTTCAGGGCGGTCGAGACCTTCAGCTCCTTGTGCAGGATGTCGTCCTGCGGGACCAGGCCGATGCGCTGGCGGAGCTCCGCGAACTGCTTGTACAGGTTGCGGTTGTCGTAGAGGACGTCACCCTGGTCGGCGGGCCGGTAGCCGGTGAGCGCCTTCAGGAGCGTCGACTTGCCGGAGCCGGAGGGGCCGATGACGCCGATGAGCGACTTCTCCGGGACGCCGAAGGTGACGTCCTTGAGGATCTGCTTGCCGCCGTCGACGGTGACCGTGAGGTGGCGGGCCGAGAAGGAGACGTCACCGGTGTCGACGAACTCCTCGAGCCGGTCACCGACGATCTTGAACGTCGAGTGGCCGACGCCGACGATGTCGTTCGGGCCGAGCAGCGCGGTGCCGGACTTGGGCAGCGGCTGGCCGTTGACGTAGGTGCCGTTGTGGCTGCCGAGGTCGTGGATCTCGAAGCGGCCGCCGGTGGAGCGGAACTCCGCGTGGTGGCGCGAGACCTGGAGGTCGGAGACGACGAGCTCGTTCTCCAGGGCACGGCCGATGCGCATGACGCGGCCGACGGCGATCTGGTGGAACGTCGTCGGGCTGCGGTGGTCGCCGGCGTACCCGGGGGCCGCGGCGGCCTGCTGCGCGGGAATGCCGCCACCGGCGCCGCCGCCCTGCTGCTGCGGCACGTACGGCTGCTGCTGCTGCGGCTGCTGGTCCCAGGCGGGCTGCTGCTGCGGCTGCTGGGCCGGGGCCTGGCCCTGGGCCTGGTACGCCTGCTGCTGCGCCGGGGCCTGATAGGCCGGCTGCTGCGCCTGCGCGGCGCTCGGATTCAGCCGCGGGCCGTCGGTGGCGTTGCCCAGGTGCACCGGCGTGCCGGGCACGAGCTCCGTCTGCTGGACCCGCGCGCCGTGCACGTAGGTGCCGTTGGTGCTGCCGTGGTCCTCGAGGGCCCAACTCCGGCCGTTCCAGCTGATGGTGGCGTGCCGCCACGACACCCTGGCGTCATCGATCACCACGTCTCCCTGGGGATCGCGCCCCAGCGAGTACGACCTGGACGGATCGAGCGTCCAGGTCCTTCCGTTCAATTCCAGTACGAGTTCCGGCACTCCAGCCCCACTTAAGGTCCCCCGAGAATCCCCCTGGCGTCCAGGGAGAACGACGTCAGGGAGTCTAGGGATGGCGAACATCCGGTGGAACTATTTCAGGCCTGCGGCCACATGTGGAATCGGGGCCTTCCGCGGGGCTCCGGGGGCGGTTACCGGCCGGGTCGAATGCACCCGGAGAGTGCGATACGGGACTTCTCGCCTCCCCGGCTTCTTCACGGGCCGTACCCCTTTCCTCCTTCTCCCCCGGCTCCGCGGCGCGGCGCGTCTGAAAGGTGGGACGGGGATCCGGCGGCGGGGGGCAGGAGGATACGGTGTGGGCACCATGAGCGCTTCGCAGACCTCCGACGTCCCCACCCTCCTCGTCAAGATCTTCGGCAAGGACCGTCCCGGGATCACCGCCGGGCTGTTCGACACCCTCGCCGCCTACTCCGTCGATGTCGTCGACATCGAGCAGGTCGTCACCCGCGGCCGCATCGTCCTGTGCGCCCTCGTCACCAAGCCCGCCGCCGGCTCCGAGGGCGAGCTGCGCGCCACCGTGCACAGCTGGGCCGAGTCGCTCAGGCTGCAGGCGGAGATCATCTCCGGTACCGGTGACAACCGGCCGCGCGGCAGCGGCCGCTCCCACGTCACCGTCCTCGGGCACCCGCTCACCGCCGAGTCCACCGCCACCATCGCCGCCCGGATCACCGCGACCGGCGGAAACATCGACCGTATCTTCCGGCTCGCCAAGTACCCGGTGACGGCGGTCGAGTTCGCCGTCTCCGGCGTCGAGACCGAGCCGCTGCGCACCGCCCTGGCCACCACCGCCGCGCAGATCGGCGTGGACGTGGCCGTGGTCTCGGCCGGGCTGCACCGCCGGGCGCAGCGGCTGGTGGTCATGGACGTGGACTCGACCCTGATCCAGGACGAGGTCATCGAGCTCTTCGCCGCGCACGCCGGCTGCGAGGCCGAGGTCGCCGAGGTGACCGAGCGGGCCATGCGCGGCGAGCTGGACTTCGAGCAGTCCCTGCACGCCCGGGTCGCCCTGCTGGCGGGGCTGGACGCGTCGGTGGTGGACAAGGTCCGTTCCGAGGTGCGGCTGACGCCGGGCGCGCGGACCCTGATCCGGACGCTGAAGATGCTGGGCTACCAGGTGGGCGTGGTGTCCGGCGGGTTCACGCAGGTCACGGACGACCTGCGGGAGCGGCTGGGGCTGGACTTCGCCTCGGCGAACACCCTGGAGATCGTCGACGGGAAGCTGACCGGCAAGGTCACCGGGGAGATCGTGGACCGGGCGGGCAAGGCCCGGCTGCTGCGCCGCTTCGCCGGGGAGGCCGGGGTGCCGCTGTCGCAGACGGTGGCGATCGGTGACGGGGCCAACGACCTGGACATGCTGAACGCGGCCGGGCTGGGCGTGGCCTTCAACGCCAAGCCGGTGGTCCGCGAGGCCGCGCACACCGCCGTGAACGTCCCGTTCCTGGACGCCGTGCTGTACCTGCTCGGCGTCACCCGGGAGGAAGTGGAAGCGGCCGACCTGGCCTGACCCCGTACGTACGCACGCACGTACCGCGCCCGGCCGGGTCCTTCCGGCCGGGCGCGCGGCGTCGCGGGCTCAGTGCTCCTTGGGCGTCCAGTAGTCCAGCATGGTGCACACGCCGGGTTCGAGGGACTTCCAGGAGCCGGTGAAGGAGACGATGGCCAGCGCGGCGGTCGGGAAGCCCGTGCGGGTCATCCGGGCCAGGGTGTCGCCCTCGGAGCGTCCGGACAGGACGTCGGCGAGGGCGTGCATGCCGGGGTTGTGGCCGATGACGAGGAGGTCGGAGACCTCGTCGGGGGTCTCGTTGAGCAGGGCGATGAGCTCGCCGGGCGACGCCTCGTAGATCCGCTCCTCGTACGAGGTCTTCGGCCGGGACGGGAGTTCCTGGACGGCGAGCTTCCAGGTCTCCCGGGTGCGGGCGGCGGTGGAGCAGAGGGCCAGGTCGAAGGTGATGCCGGTCTCGGCCAGCTTCAGTCCGACGGCGGGCGCGTCCTTGCGGCCGCGTTCCGCCAGCGGGCGGTCGTGGTCGGACACCTGCGGCCAGTCGGCCTTGGCGTGCCGGAGGAGGGCGATCCTGCGGGGTGTGTCGGCGCTCATGGCCCCCAGCTTCGCACGAAACGAGCCACCGGGCGCAGGGTGTTGGAGGGCCTTCCCCCCTCGGTGGGGCGTGCCCGGCGCACGTGGGTCAGCCGACGGCGCGCATCAGCTGGTGGGTGACCTGGACGAGCGCGGAGCCCTCTTCGGCGGCGGCGTGCGCCTGGCCGGAGCCGGCGAGGAGGAGCAGGAGGAGGCCGAAGGCGAGCGCGGGCAGGGCCAGCGTCCACCAGTGCAGCCGGGTGTCGGGGGCGGTGGTGCGGGGGGCGGGAAGGTGTGCGGGGGCCGACATGGCCGCCTCCGTGGGTGTGCGGGTGGGACGGGCTCGCTCTCCTTCGAATCTATGGATCCGAAGGGGCGGTTCCCATCCGGGGCGCACCCCACGCGACCCTGAACCTGGCCCCCTAGGGGATGGTGGGGATAGCCCCACCATCCCCTAGGGGGCCTTGGTGTCAGGGGGAGGCGATGGTCGCGATGACGGCGATGACGACGGTCACCAGCAGCATCGCGCCGAGCACGAGGCCGAGCTTCTTGTGGCCGTTCTGGGGGTTGGGTTCGAGTACGGGCGACATGCCGTTCAGTCTCCCATGCCGCATTCGTCCTCGATCGTGCGGTCCCGGCCCGCGAGGATGCCGAGGACGATCTGGGGGACGAGGAGGGCCGCCATCAGGGCCAGCGGGATGTCCCAGCCGCCGCTGTGCTGGTAGAGGGTGCCGATGACCAGGGGGCCGGGGATGGAGATGAGGTAGCCGGTGCTCTGGGCGAAGGCGGAGAGCTTGACGACCCCGGCCGGGGACTTGGCGCGCAGCCCGATCATCGTGATGACGAGGGGGAAGGCGCAGTTGGAGATGCCGAGCAGCAGGGCCCAGGCCCAGGCTCCGGCGGCGGGGGCGAGGTAGAGCCCGAGGTAGCCGGCGAAGCCGAAGAGGCCGAGGACGACGGCGATGGGGCCCTGGTTGCGCATCCGTCCGGCGAGGCCGGGGATGACGAAGGCCAGGGGGACGCCCATGACCATGGTGACGGCGAGCAGGACTCCGGCGGTGGAGGCGGAGACGCCGGCGTCGCGGAAGATCTGCGGGAGCCAGCCCATGGTGACGTAGGCGCCGGTGGCCTGGAGGCCGAAGTAGCAGGCCAGGGCCCATGCGGTGCGGCTGCGGACGACGGAGGGGCCGGCCTCGGCGGTCGCGGTGGCGGGGGCGGCGGCCCTCTCGCGGCGGCCGGCGGCGGCGATCGGAAGCCAGGGCAGTACGGCGGCGGCGGCGAGGACGGCCCAGATCAGCAGGCCGGTGCGCCAGCTGCCGCCGAGGGCGCTGGTGAGGGGGACGGTCGCGGCGGCGGCGAGGGAGGTGCCGGCGGCCAGGGCCATGGAGTAGAGGCCGGTCATGGTGCCGACCCGGTCCGGGAAGTAGCGCTTGACGATCACCGGGAGCAGCACGTTGGTCAGGGCTATGCCGGCCAGGGACAGGGCGCTGGCGGCGAGGAATCCGGCGGCGTTGTCGGCGAAGGGGCGGATCAGCAGGCCGGCGGCGACTGCGGCCATGCCGGCGCAGACGACGGCGGCCGGGCCGAACCGCCGGGAGAGCCGGGGGGCCGTGATGCCGAAGACGGCGAAGCAGAGGGCGGGGACCGAGGTGATGAGCCCGGCGACGGTGCCGCTCATGTGGAGGCCGGTGCGGGCCTCTTCGAAGAGGGCTCCGAGGCTGGTGATGGCGGGCCGCAGGTTGAGGGCGGCCAGCACGATTCCGACGACGAGTACCGGGCCCAGCCACTTGGGGGCGGCGTCGGCGGGGGCGGTGGCGGGCAGGGCGGCGGGGCCGCCGCTCGCGACCGCCGGGCGGCTCATGGTCTGGATGTCTTCGTCGTGCATCCAGCCATCATAGAATCATGGGATGATTGGTTGTCCAGTCTTGAACCGTTCCGCACGGCTCCGTCCGTCGCCGCTCCGTCCGTCGCCGCTCCGGCCGACCCCGAGGGGGATCCACCCGCCATGCCGCTGACCTCGCCCCGGCGATCCGCGCTCGTCGACCAGGTGATCGCCCAGCTGAGGAACCAGATCACGTCCGGCGAGTGGCCGGTCGGGAGCCGGATCCCCACCGAGCCCGAGCTGGTGGAGCTCCTGGGCGTCGCCCGCAACACCGTGCGGGAGGCGGTCCGGGCCCTCGCGCACAACGGGCTCCTGGACATCCGCCAGGGTTCGGGTACGTACGTGCTCGCGACCAGCGAGCTGGCCGGGGTGATGCACCGGCGCTTCGCGGGGGCCGACCCGCGGCACATCGCGGAGCTGCGCTCGACGCTGGAGTCCTCGGCGGCCCGGCTGGCGGCGGAGCGGCGGACCGACCGGGACCTCGTCCAGCTGGACGCGCTGCTGGCGCGGCGCGAGGAGGCGTGGGCGAGCGGGGACGCGGAGCTGTTCGTGGCGGCGGACGTGAGCCTGCACATGGCGGTGGTGACGGCCTCGCACAACGAGGTGCTGATCGAGCTGTACGCGGACCTCGGCGACCTGGTCGCGGACTGGCTGCGGACGGACGTCGGCACCGAGCTGAACCCGGCGGACCACCTGGACCACGCCCGGCTGATCGAGGCGATCCGGCGCGGGGACGGGGACACGGCGGCGGCGGAGGCGGCGGGCTACCCCTTCGTCTGCCTGGGCAAGACCCCGGCCTGATCCACAAGAGGCCCCCTATGGACCTCCGGGGGTGCGCTGGTGGCTCACCCAGGCCGTGCGGACCTCCTTCCAGCAGCGTCCGGTGAGCCGGGTGCGGCCGGCCGGGTCCAGGGGGACGAGGGCGCCGTCGCCGTCGACGTCCCACCAGCGCTCGCACTCGACGTGGAGGCGGAGCAGGTCGGTCTCGGGGTAGCCGTTGTGGCAGGAGGCGACCACCGTGGAGCCGGTGATCTGCGTGTCGCAGTCGGCTCCGAACAGCTCCCGGACGGGGGGCTTCGCGGGCCGTACGGGTGGCTCGGCGGGGATGTCGTCGAAGTTCACGACGGCCCGGCCGGCCGCTTCGGGGCCGGGTACGGGTTCCCGTACGCCGGGCTGGGCGAGGGCCCCGGGGCCCAGGAGGCCGGTCAGGAACACTGAGGTGACCAGCAGCGATACCGCTCGGCTCGGCCTCGCGCGCACCCGTACCTCCTCCCCGGACACGCCGGGAAGATCCCGGCATGGTCATTTTGCAGGCATCTGTCCCGGTTTTCGACTCGGGAAGATCCACCCCGGGCTCGGACATCCGATCGAACACGGCCGTGCGGCGCCCCCTGAGGACCCCTCGGCCGCCCCGGCCGGACAGGGAAAACGGCGATGGCCGCGCCTTCCCGGAGGAAGGCGCGGCCATCGCCGCGGTACGGGTGGGTGGTCCCGGAATCAGGCACCCATCGCGTGCAGGCCGCCGTCCACGTGGACGATCTCGCCGGTGGTCTTCGGGAACCAGTCCGACAGCAGCGCGACGACACCGCGGCCCGTGGGCTCCGGGTCGCTCATGTCCCACTCCAGCATGGAGCGGTGGTTCCAGGTGTCCGCCAGGTCGGAGAAGCCCGGGATGGACTTCGCGGCCATCGAGCCGAGCGGGCCGGCCGAGACCAGGTTGCAGCGGATGTTCTCCTTGCCCAGGTCGCGGGCCAGGTAACGGCTGGTGGCCTCCAGGGCGGCCTTGGCCGGGCCCATCCAGTCGTACTGCGGCCAGGCGAACTGCGCGTCGAAGGTGAGGCCGACGACGGCCGCGCCCTCCGCCGGGAACAGCGGCTTGCAGGCCATCGTCAGCGACTTCAGCGAGAACGCCGAGACGTGCATGGCGGTGGCGACCGACTCGAACGGGGTGTTCAGGAAGTTGCCGCCGAGGGCGTCCTGCGGGGCGAAGCCGATGGAGTGGACGACGCCGTCGAGGCCGCCGAGCTCGTCGCGGACGAGGCCCTCCAGGCGGGCGAGGTGCTCGTCGTTGGTGACGTCGAGCTCGATCACCTTGACCGGCTTGGGCAGCTTCTTGGCGATGCGCTCGGTCAGCGACGGCCGCGGCCAGGCGGTGAGGATGACCTCGGCGCCCTGCTCCTGGGCCAGCCGGGCGGTGTGGAAAGCGATGGAGGACTCCATCAGCACACCCGTGATGAGGATGCGCTTGCCCTCGAGAATTCCGCTCATGGTGATCAGTGACCCATGCCCAATCCGCCGTCAACGGGAATGACGGCTCCGGTGATGTACGCGGCGTCGTCGGACGCCAGGAAGCTGACGGCTGCCGCGATCTCCTCGGGCTGCGCGTAGCGGGCGAGCGGCACGTTCGCCACGATGCCCGCACGCTGCTCGTCGGTGAGCACCTTCGTCATGTCGGTGTCCACGAAGCCGGGGGCGACCACGTTGAAGGTGATGTTGCGGGAGCCCAGCTCACGGGCGAGCGAGCGGGCGAAGCCCACCAGCGCGGCCTTGGAGGCGGCGTAGTTGGCCTGGCCGGCCGAGCCCAGCAGGCCCACGACCGAGGAGATCAGGACGACGCGGCCCTTCTTGGCGCGGAGCATGCCGCGGTTCGCGCGCTTGACCACGCGGAAGGTGCCGGTGAGGTTGGTGTCGACGACGGACGCGAAGTCCTCCTCCGACATCCGCATCAGCAGCGTGTCCTTGGTGATGCCGGCGTTGGCCACCAGCACCTCGACGTTGCCGTGCTTCTCCTCGATCTCCTTGTAGGCCTGCTCCACCTGCTCGGAGTCGGTGATGTCACAGCGCACCGCCAGCACACCGAGCGAGGTGAGCTCCTGCGGGGGCTCGCCCGAACGGTACGTGATGGCGACCTTGTCGCCGGCCTCTGCGAAGGCTCGGGCGATGGCGAGGCCGATGCCCCGGTTTCCTCCGGTGACGAGAACCGAGCGGCTCAACGGATCACCCTTTCGCTAGCGGTCTGATTAGCAAAAACCTATAGGCCGCGCCGGGCATCCGGAGAATCGGGCTCCGACAGGGCCTCGCGATCCGCTCTGTCGAGTCCCTACAGAAAGATGTAGGCACAGCCGCCCCGGGCGCGACATGATCGGGGCGACCGGCCCCGACCCCGGGAGGACTTCCGTGGCCCATTCCATCGACGCGGCTTTCACCGCGCTGCCCCTGCGGGCGCTCGCCGACGCGGCACTCGCCCGGGCCCGCGCGCTGGGCGCCGACCATGCCGACTTCCGGCTGGAGCGGATCCGCAGCGCCTCCTGGCGGCTGCGCGACGCCAAGCCCTCGGGCGGCTCCGACACCACCGACCTCGGTTACGCGGTCCGGGTGGTGCACGGCGGCAGCTGGGGCTTCGCCTCCGGCGTGGACCTGACCATGGACGGCGCCGCCAGGGTGGCCTCGCAGGCCGTGGCCATGGCGAAGCTGTCCGCCCAGGTGATCAAGGCGGCCGGCTCGGACGAGCGGGTGGAGCTGGCCCCGGAGCCGGTGCACGCCGACAAGACCTGGATCTCCGCCTACGACGTCGACCCCTTCGCGGTGCCGGACGCCGAGAAGTCGGCGCTGCTCGCCGACTGGAGCGCGCGGCTGCTCGCGGCCGAGGGCGTGGCGCACGTGGACGCCTCGCTGCTCGCCGTCCACGAGAACAAGTTCTACGCCGACACCGCGGGCACCTCGACCACCCAGCAGCGGGTGCGCGTCCACCCCCAGCTCACCGCGGTCGCCGTCAACGGGACCACCGGCGAGTTCGACTCGATGCGCACGATCGCCCCGCCCGCCGGGCGCGGCTGGGAGTACCTGACCGGCACCGGCTGGGACTGGGACGCCGAGCTGGAGCAGATCCCGGCGCTGCTCGCCGAGAAGATGCGGGCCCCCGGCGTGCGGGCCGGGCGCTACGACCTGGTCGTGGACCCGTCCAACCTGTGGCTCACCATCCACGAGTCCATCGGCCACGCCACCGAGCTCGACCGGGCGCTGGGCTACGAGGCCGCGTACGCGGGAACCTCCTTCGCCACCTTCGACCAGCTGGGCAGGCTCAAGTACGGCTCGTCGATCATGAACGTGACCGGTGACCGCACCGCCGAGCACGGTCTGGCCACCATCGGCTACGACGACGAGGGCGTCGAGGCGCAGAGCTGGGACCTGGTCAAGGACGGCACCCTGGCCGGCTACCAGACCGACCGGCGGATCGCCCGGCTGACCGGCCTCGGCCGCTCCAACGGCTGCGCGTACGCCGACTCCCCCGGGCACGTGCCCGTGCAGCGGATGGCGAACGTCTCGCTCCAGCCGGATCCGGGCGGGCTCTCCACGGAGGACCTGATCGGCGGGGTGGAGCGCGGGATCTACGTGGTCGGCGACCGGTCCTGGTCGATCGACATGCAGCGCTACAACTTCCAGTTCACCGGGCAGCGCTTCTTCCGGATCGAGAACGGCAAGCTGGCCGGACAGCTGCGCGACGTCGCGTACCAGGCCACGACCACCGAGTTCTGGGGCTCCATGGAGAAGGTCGGCGGCCCGCAGACCTACGTCCTGGGCGGCGCCTTCAACTGCGGCAAGGCCCAGCCGGGCCAGGTCGCGGCGGTCTCGCACGGCTGCCCGTCGGCCCTGTTCCGCGACGTGAACATCTTGAACACCACCCAGGAGGCCGGACGCTGATGTCGCCGAACCGCACGAAGCCCCACGAGATCGTCGAGCGGGCCCTGGAGCTGTCCACCGCCGACGGCTGCGTCGTCATCGCGGACGAGGAGTCCAGCGCCAACCTGCGCTGGGCCGGCAACGCGCTCACCACCAACGGCGTCAGCCGCGGCCGGACGCTGACGGTCATCGCCACCGTCGACGGCAGGGAGGGCACGGCCTCGGGGGTCGTCTCGCGCTCCGCCGTCACCGCCGCCGACCTGGAGCCCCTGGTCCGGGCCGCCGAGGCCGCCGCGCGGGCGGGCGGTCCCGCCGAGGACGCCCAGCCGCTGGTGACCGGCACCCCGGCCTCCCCGGACTTCACGGACGCGCCGGACGAGACCTCCTCGGCCGTGTTCGCGGACTTCGCCCCGGCCCTCGGCGAGGCCTTCGCCCGGGCCCGGGCGGGCGGCCGCGAGCTGTACGGCTTCGCGAACCACGAGCTGACCTCCACGTACGTCGGCACCTCGACGGGGCTGCGGCTGCGCCACGACCAGCCGAACGGCACCCTGGAGCTCAACGCAAAGTCCCCCGACCGGCTGCGCTCGGCCTGGGCGGGCCGGGCCACCCGGGACTTCAAGGACGTGGACCCGACGGCCCTGGACGCGGAGCTGGCCGTGCGCCTGGGCTGGGCCGAGCGGAAGGTCGAGCTGCCGGCGGGCCGGTACGAGACCCTGCTGCCGCCGACCGCGGTGGCCGACCTGCTGATCTACCAGATGTGGTCGGCGACGGCCCGGGACGCGACGGAGGGCCGGACGGTCTTCTCCAAGCCCGGCGGCGGCACCCGGATCGGGGAGCGGCTGTCGCGGCTGCCGCTGACCCTGCGCAGCGACCCGAACGCGCCGGGCCTGGAGTCCTCGCCGTTCGTGATCGCGCACAGCTCGGGCGACGACGCGTCGGTCTTCGACAACGGCCTGCCGGTCCCGGCGACGGAGTGGATCAAGGAGGGCGAGCTGGCCCGGCTGACCACGACCCGGCACAGCGCCGCGCTGACCGGGCTGCCGCTCGCCCCCTCCTTCGGGAACCTGATCCTGGACGGGGGCGGCGACAAGTCCCTGGACGAGATGGTGGCGGGCACCGAGCGGGGTCTGCTGCTGACCTGCCTCTGGTACATCCGCGAGGTGGACCCGGCCACGCTGCTGCTCACCGGCCTGACCCGGGACGGGGTCTACCTGGTGGAGAACGGGCAGGTCACGGGCGAGGTGAACAACTTCCGGTTCAACGAGTCGCCGGTGGACCTGCTGTCGCGGGCCTCGGAGGCGGGGCGTACCGAGAAGACCCTTCCGAGGGAGTGGGGCGACTGGTTCACCCGGGCCGCGATGCCGCCTGTCCGCATCCCGGACTTCAACATGAGTTCGGTCAGCAAGGGCGTCTGATCCACCTAGACTGAACTCGGCATTTCCACAATTCGTAAGGAGTCGAGAGACCGTGACGGACATCGTCGACGAACTGAAGTGGCGCGGGCTGTTCGCCCAGTCCACGGACGAAGAAGCGCTGCGCAAGGCCTTCGCGGACGGTCCCGTCACGTTCTATTGCGGCTTCGACCCGACCGCGGCCTCGCTGCACGTGGGGCACCTGGTGCAGGTGCTCACCGTGCGCCGGCTCCAGCAGGCCGGCCACCGGCCGCTGGCGCTGGTCGGCGGGGCCACCGGCCAGATCGGTGACCCGCGTCCGACGGCGGAGCGCACCCTGAACGACCCGGAGACGGTCGCGAACTGGGTGAACCGGCTGCGCACGCAGATCGAGCCGTTCCTGTCCTTCGAGGGCGAGAACGCGGCGGTCATGGTGAACAACCTGGACTGGACGGCGGGCCTGTCCGCCATCGAGTTCCTGCGGGACATCGGCAAGCACTTCCGCGTCAACAAGATGCTGACCAAGGACTCGGTCGCCAAGCGGCTCGACTCCGAGCAGGGCATCAGCTACACGGAGTTCAGCTACCAGCTGCTCCAGGGCATGGACTTCCTGGAGCTGTACCGCCGCTACGGCTGCACCCTCCAGCAGGGCGGCTCCGACCAGTGGGGCAACCTGACGGCGGGCCTCGACCTGATCCACCGGGTCGAGCCGACGGCGCACGTGCACGCGATGGCGACCCCGCTGATGGTCAAGGCGGACGGCACCAAGTTCGGCAAGTCCGAGAGCGGCGCCGTGTGGCTGGACCCGGAGATGACCACCCCGTACGCGTTCTACCAGTTCTGGCTGAACGTGGACGACCGGGACATCTCCACCTACATGCGGATCCTGTCCTTCCGGTCCCGTGAGGAGCTGGAGGAGCTGGAGGCGCAGACCGCGGAGCGTCCGCAGATGCGGGCCGCCCAGCGGGCGCTGGCGGAGGAGCTGACCACGCTGGTGCACGGCGCGGACCAGTGCGCGGCCGTGATCGCCGCGTCGAAGGCGCTGTTCGGCCAGGGCGAGCTGGCGGAGCTGGACGAGGCGACGCTGGCCGCGGCCCTGTCCGAGCTGCCGCACGCCCGCGTCACCGAGCTGGCGCAGGTCGTGGACCTGTTCGCGGAGACCGGCCTGGTCGCGAGCAAGTCCGCGGGCCGCCGGACCGTGAAGGAGGGCGGCGCCTACGTGAACAACGTGAAGGTCACCGCCGAGGACGCGGTCCCCGCGCAGGAGGACCTGCTGCACGGGCGCTGGCTGGTGCTGCGCCGCGGCAAGAAGAACCTGGCCGCGGTGGAGGTCACCGGCGCCTGAGGCGTACGGAACACGACGGAGGGGCGGGGGGGGGGGGGGGGGCCCGCCCCCCCCCCCCCCCCCCCCCCCCCCGGAGGGGGTGTGGGGGCCCCCCGGCGCGTTGTTAAATATATAACAAGGCCGCCCAGTCACACCGCGC
>NZ_JBNNPF010000057.1:24858-48216 GCF_050275515.1 Streptomyces sp. NPDC004126
GGTGGAGGACCCGGGGGCCTGCGGCCTCCGCAACACGAGGGTGGGGCCGGCGCGGAATTCCGCGCCGGCCCCTTCGTCGTTCCCCGTCAGGCCGTATGGCGTTTGCGGCCCCGCATGGACATGTAGATCATGTCGCCGAGGCCGACGATGACCACGGCTCCCACGAGTTGCAGCAGGTGCCGGGTCCAGTCGATGCCCCTGGTGTCCTCGACGCCGATCCAGCGCGAGACGGCGTTGCCGAGGATGGCGCCGACGATGCCGAAGAGGGTGGTGAGCCACAGGGGCTGGTGTTGCTTGCCCGGCAGGATGGCCCGGGCTATGAGGCCCAGCACGAAACCGACGATGATCGCCCACAACCATTGCATGTCGAGCCTCCTCGTGGCGCGTTGTGCGCATGTGGGCCCAGTTTCGACCCATCCGGCGTACAACGCATTTCGGACACTCCCGTTCGGGGTACACCCCCTCTCCTCGTCCCGGCGCGCGCGGCGTACCGTGGAGTGGTCCGGACCGGGGAGTGTCCGGCGGGCGGATCGGGCGGTGGAGCATGCAGCGGACGAAGCGGAACGGACCCGAGGTCTTCCGGATCACGGGTGCCCGGATGGGCCTCGCCGAGGACGTACGGGGGCGCCAGCGCAGATACGTCATCTCGATGGGGATCCGGACCCTGTCGGTGGTCGCCACGGTGGTCCTGTGGAACGTGGAGCGCCATGTGGCCATGGTGACGCTGGCCGCGGGCCTGCTGCTGCCGTACATCGCCGTCGTCATCGCCAACGCGGGGCGCGAGTCGACGCCCAATCTGCCGTCGAACTTCATCCCCGCCCCTGTGCGCCCGGCACTGGACGCGGGAAACCTCAATAAAAGCTCAGATCAATCATGAAGTTCCGGTGCACCGCACCGGGTCGTGCGTGACATACTGCCTACGCGCTCCGCATCCCCCGTCGGAGCGACGGACCGACGCCGGGCAGCTCCCCCCGTGGCTGCCCGGCGTCGCCCTTCCGTTTGTAGGGTTGGGGCCGTGACTTCTCCCGAAACCCCCACCTGCTCCGCCAAGGGCTGCCGCGACGCGGCCGTCTGGGTCCTGGCGTGGAACAACCCGAAACTGCACACGCCCGAGCGGCGCAAGACCTGGCTGGCGTGCGCGGAACACCGCGAACACCTCTCCCAGTTCCTGGGGGTCCGCGGTTTCCTCAAGGACGTCGTGAAGCTGGACGAGTGGGTCCAGCCCGAGGGCTCCGAGCGCGAGCGCCCGTAACCGGGGCCCGGCCCGGGCGCCGCCCGGGGTGTCAGCCGCCGATCGCCGACATGGGGCGGTCGGGCTGCAGGAAGGACGGGTCGTCGAGCCCGGACCCGGCCTTCTTGCCCCACATCGCCACCTTCCACAGGCGGGCGATCTCCTCGTCCGGGGCGCCGGAGCGCAGCGCGGAGCGCAGGTCCGACTCCTCGGTGGCGAACAGGCACGTACGGACCTGGCCGTCGGCCGTGAGCCGGGTGCGGTCGCAGGCTCCGCAGAACGGGCGGGTGACGGAGGCGATGACGCCGACGGTGGCCGGGCCGCCGTCGACCACCCAGCGCTCGGCCGGGGCCGAGCCGCGCTCCTCGGCGCCTTCCTCCGTGAGGGTGAAGCGGGTGCGCAGGGACTCCAGGATGTCCCCGGCGGTGATCATGCCGTCGCGCTTCCAGCCGTGCTGGGCGTCCAGGGGCATCTGCTCGATGAAGCGGAGTTCGTACTCGTTCTCCACGGCCCAGGCGAGCAGGTCGGGCGCCTCGTCGTCGTTGAGTCCCGGCATCAGGACGGCGTTGACCTTGACGGGGGTCAGGCCGGCCTCGCGGGCGGCGGCCATGCCGTCGATCACGTCGTGGTGGCGGTCGCGGCGGGTGAGGGTCTTGAAGACCTCGGGCCGCAGGGTGTCGAGTGAAACGTTCACCCTGTCCAGGCCGGCGGCCTTGAGGGCCTGGGCGGTGCGCTTGAGGCCGATGCCGTTGGTGGTCAGCGACATCTTGGGGCGGGGCTCCAGGGCCGCGCACTGCTCCACGATGCCGACCAGGCCGGGCCGCAGCAGCGGCTCGCCGCCGGTGAAGCGGACCTCGGTGATGCCGAGGCTGGTCACGGCGATGCGGATCAGCCGGACGATCTCGTCGTCACTGAGCAGATCGGACTTTCCCAGCCACTGCAGGCCCTCCTCGGGCATGCAGTAGGTACACCGCAGGTTGCACCGGTCGGTGAGTGAGACGCGCAGGTCAGTGGCCACGCGGCCGTACGTGTCGAGAAGCACTGTGGGCCCCCTCCCCTGTCCGGATCTAGAGGTTTCTTCAGTTCGAGCGTACGCGACCCGCGTGTCGTGGAGGGATGCCCGAATGAACGATACGTAACGCGGCCGCGTCGTATGGAAGTACGACGCGGCCACGCACGGTGTTCGTACGGTTTCGGGGAGCCGCTGTCAGTGGGCCCCGGTGCCGGTGAGGGAGCGCACCTCCAGCTCGGCGAACTTCTGCGGATCGGCCTCTTCCTTGGACAGGACCGTTCCCAGCCACCCCAGGAGGAAGCCGAGGGGGATGGAGATGATCCCCGGGTTCTCCAGCGGGAACCAGTAGAAGTCGGCGTCCTTGAACATCGAGGTGGGCTTGCCGGAGACGACGGGCGAGAAGAGGACGAGCCCGACCGCCGAGATCAGCCCTCCGTAGATCGACCACAGCGCGCCCCGGGTGGTGAAGCGCTTCCAGAAGAGGCTGTAGAGGATCGTCGGGAGGTTCGCGGAGGCGGCGACCGCGAAGGCGAGGGCGACCAGGCCGGCCACGTTCATGTCGCGGGCGAGGGCCCCGAGGAAGATCGCGACGGCGCCGATGACCACGGTGGACCAGCGGGCGGCGCGCACCTCCTCCTTCTCGGTGGCCTGTCCCTTGCGGATGACGTTCACGTAGATGTCGTGCGCGAAGGAAGAGGAGGAGGCCAGGGTCAGGCCCGCGACCACGGCGAGGATGGTGGCGAAGGCCACCGCGGAGATCACCGCGAGCAGGACGGCGCCGCCGGTGGAGTCGGGGCCGCCGCCGATCTCCTGGGCGAGGAGCGGTGCGGCGGTGTTGCCGGCCTTGTTGGAGGCCAGGATGTCGGCCCGCTTGAGCAGGGCCGCGGCGCCGAAGCCCAGGGCGATGGTCATCAGGTAGAAGGCGCCGATGATGCCGATGGCCCAGTTGACGGACTTGCGGGCGGCCTTGGCCGTGGGGACGGTGTAGAAGCGGATCAGGATGTGCGGCAGGCCGGCGGTGCCGAGGACCAGGGCGAGGCCGAGGGAGATGAAGTCGAGCTTGGTGAGCCCGTCCTTGCCGTACTTGAGCCCGGGCTCCAGGAACTTGGTGCCCTGGCCGCTGTTCTCCGCGGCCTGGCCCAGCAGGGCGGAGATGTTGAAGTCGAACTTCAGCAGCACCAGGAAGGTGATCAGCAGGGCGCCCGCGATGAGCAGGACGGCCTTGACCATCTGGACCCAGGTGGTGCCCTTCATGCCGCCGATGGTGACGTAGACGATCATCAGCAGGCCGACCAGGGCGACGACGGCGACCTTGCCGCCGTCGCTGGTGATGCCGAGGAGCAGCGAGACGAGCACGCCGGCGCCGGCCATCTGGGCGAGCAGGTAGAAGATCGAGACCACGATGGTGGAGGTGCCGGCGGCGGTGCGGACGGGCCGCTGGCGCATCCGGTAGGCGAGGACGTCGCCCATCGTGTAGCGGCCGGAGTTGCGCAGCGGCTCGGCGACCAGCAGCAGGGCCACCAGCCAGGCGACGAGGAAGCCGATGGAGTAGAGGAAGCCGTCGTAGCCGAAGAGGGCGATGGCTCCGGCGATGCCGAGGAAGGACGCGGCGGACATGTAGTCGCCGGAGATGGCGAGGCCGTTCTGGAACCCGGTGAACTGGCGGCCGCCGGCGTAGAAGTCGGCGGCGTCCTTGGTCTGGCGGCCGGCCCAGACGGTGATGATCAGGGTGGCGACGACGAACAGCCCGAAGAGGGTGATGATCAGCGGGCGGTGCTCGCTCGCCCCGGCCGCGGCCGTCAGCGCGGGGACGGTGCTCGTGCTCGGTGTCATGCTCCGGCCTCCATGCGCTTCTTGATGGCCTCGGCCTTGGGGTCGAGCTCGGCGGCGGCGTGCCGCGAGTAGAGCCAGGCGATCAGGAAGGTCGTCAGGAACTGGGCGACGCCGAGGACCAGGGCGACGTTGATGTTGCCGAAGAGCTTGGTCCCCATGAAGCCGCCCGCGTAGCTGGACAGCAGGACGTAGAGCAGGTACCAGGCGATGAAGGCCACGGTGAGCGGGAAGGCGAAGGACCGGTAGGAGCCGCGCAGTTCGGCGAATTCGGGGCTCTGCTGGACGCGCGTGAACTCTTCGGCCGACGGGAGTGCCGGGGCCGGTCCCGCGCCGGCCGGCGGCGGCGCTGCTTCGGTGGTCACGGGGGGTTCTCCTTGTGACGCGGGTGCGGTGGGGACGACGGACAAAACAACCTCCGTGTGGGGGGACGGTGGTGCTGATCCCCCCTGTCAACGGCACGGCCGGCGTGTCGGGACGGTTCAACACCCGCTGATTCTTTGAGAACTTCTTTCTCGAACTGATGGCGCAAACAGGAACGTCAGCGCTAGGTTCGCGTGTCATGAACCCGTCCGACGCGACCGCGTGCGGACGGCTTTTTCACGGATGATGTGGAGATCCCATGGCTCATCTGGGACACGGCCGCCGGCGAGCCCTCGCCGTACCGGTCGGCCTGGCGCTCACTGCCTCGCTCGCCTTCCTGCCCTCGGTGGCCGCCTCGGCCGCCCCGCTGGGCAACACGGCGGACTCGGTGACGGCCGCGAAGCCCGCCGCCACCGGCCCGAAGCTGTCCTACGTGGCGAACCTGAACGTGTACGCCACGGCGACGGCGGCGAAGAAGGCCATCGAGCGGGCCGGCGGGACGGTCGTGGTGACCCACGAGCAGATCGGGGTCATCGTCGCGCACTCCGAGAACCCGGACTTCGCCAAGCAGCTGCGGGCGCAGCGCGGCCTCTTCGCGTCGGTCGGCGCCACCCGTACGACCGCACTGAAGGCGGTGCAGACCACCGAGGAGGGCACGACCCAGACGCTGAGCGCGGCCGACGCCGCGAAGGCGGCGGCGCAGGCCGAGCCGGGCCAGGAGCCCCTGGAGTCCAACCAGTGGGACCTGCGGGCTATCAAGGCCGACGCGGCGCACAAGATCAACGATGGCAGCCCCGACGTCACCGTGGGCGTCATCGACACGGGTGTCGACGACACTCACCCCGACTTGGCCCCCAACTTCTCCAAGGAGCAGTCGGCCAACTGTGTCGGCGGTGTCGCCGACACCACCGACGGGGCGTGGCGCCCGTACCCCAACGGCAGTGACCACGGCACCCACGTCGCCGGCACCATAGCCGCCGCCCGCAACGG
Source organism: Streptomyces sp. NPDC004126 (assembly GCF_050275515.1). Classification (NCBI taxonomy): domain Bacteria; kingdom Bacillati; phylum Actinomycetota; class Actinomycetes; order Kitasatosporales; family Streptomycetaceae; genus Streptomyces; species Streptomyces sp. NPDC004126. Next base: position 30,285 of record NZ_JBNNPF010000057.1, read on the forward strand.
GATCGGCGTCAGCGGTGTCGCGCCGGGCGCGAAGGTCGCCGGCATCAAGGTGAGCGAGCCCGGGACCAGCCTCTTCTACACCGAGGCGGTCGTCTGCGGCTTCATGTTCGCCGCCGAGAAGGGGATCGAGGTGACCAACAACAGCTACTACGTCGACCCGTGGAACTACACCTGCAAGAACGACGACGACCAGAAGGCGCTGGTGGAGGCCCTCACCCGGGCCACCAAGTACGCCGAGCGCAAGGGCGTCCTCAGCGTCGCCTCGGCCGGCAACTCCAACCACGACCTGGCGGCGGACTCGATCGAGGACACCACCAGCCCGAACGACAGCACTCCGGTGCCGCGCACCATCGACCCGAAGGTCTGCCTGGACCTGCCCACCCAGCTGCCGGGTGTGGTCACGGTGAGCGCGACGGGCGACAAGGGCTTCAAGTCGTACTACTCCAGCTACGGCCTGGGTGTCGTCGACGTCGCGGCCCCCGGCGGCGACAAGTGGCAGGTCCCGGCCACGCCGGACGCCAACGGCCGCGTGCTGTCGACCGTCCCCGGCGGCGGCTACGGCTACAAGCAGGGCACCTCGATGGCCGGCCCGCACGTCGCGGGCGTCGCGGCGCTGCTCAAGAGCGCCCACCCGACGGCCACGCCCTCGCAGCTCCAGGCCATGCTGAAGGCCCAGGCCACGAAGGTCGCCTGCCCGGAGAAGATCTACGACGCCACCGGCAACCTGGTCAACGCCACCACCTGCACCGCCAAGTGGGGCCAGACGGCGTACTACGGCTCCGGCGTGGTGGACGCGCTGAAGGCCGTCCAGTAGCGGGAACGGCCGTACCGCACGCGTGAACGCGCGAGGGCCGGGCGGGGTGCTCCCCCGCCCGGCCCTCGCGCGTGCGCCGCCCGGGTCAGGGCTTGATCAGGACCTTCAGCGCGCTGCGGTCGTCCATCGCGCGGTAGCCGTCCGGGACCTCGTCCAGGGAGACGGCCCGGTCGAAGACGGGGGCCGGGTCGATCGCGCCGCTCAGCACGTCCTCCAGCAGCTCGGGGATGTAGGCCCGGACCGGGGCCACGCCGCCGCGCAGGGTGATGTTGCGGTCGAACATCACGCCGAGGTCGAGGCCGGTGCCGCTGCCGTGCGGGACGCCGACGTAGCCGATGGCGCCGCCGTCGCGGGTGATGTTCACGGCGGTCCGCATGGACTGCTCGGTGCCGACCGCCTCGATGACGGCGTGCGCGCCCTGGCCGCCGGTCAGCTCGCGGACGGCGGCCTCGGCGGCCTCCCCGCGCTCGGCGACCACGTCGGTGGCCCCGAAGAGCTTGGCGATGTCCGTACGGGCGCTGTGCCGGCCGAGCGCGATGATCCGCTCGGCGCCGAGCCGCTTGGCCGCGAGGACGCCGCACAGGCCGACCGCGCCGTCGCCGACGACGGCGACGGTGGAGCCCGCGCGGACGCCCGCGCCCAGGGCGGCGTGGTGGCCGGTGCCCATGACGTCGGACAGCGCGAGCAGACCGGTCAGCAGGTGGTCGTCGGAGGCCGCCGCGGCGGGCAGCTTCACCAGGGTGCCGTCGGCGTGCGGGACCCGGACGGCCTCGCCCTGGCCGCCGTCGAAGCCGACCGAGCCCCAGAAGCCGCCGTGCACGCAGGAGGTGTACAGGCCCTCGGAGCAGTAGTCGCAGGTGCCGTCGGACCACATGAAGGGGGCGACGACCAGGTCCCCGGCCTTCAGGCCGGAGACGGCGGAGCCGGTCTCCTCGACGACGCCGAGGAACTCGTGCCCGATCCGCTGGCCGGGCCGGCGCGCGGCCTCGCCGCGGTAGGCCCACAGGTCGCTGCCGCAGATGCAGGCGCGCAGGACGCGGACGACGGCGTCCTCGGGGCGCTGGATCGCAGCGTCGGGCACCTCCTCCACGCGGATGTCGTGCGGGGCGTGGATGACGGTGGCGCGCATGGTGGTGCAGCCCTCCGGATCAAGTAGTTCAGTCTTGTATGACTTCCCTACCGTACGCCTGCTCGCGCGTGATCGCGCCCGCGGCCAGCAGGTACTGGGCCGCGAGGTAGGTGGCCATGATCCAGAAGTCGGGGCGCGGCAGCTGCGGCCACTCGGCGACCCCGGTCGCGATGAGGGTGTCGGAGAGCAGGAACAGCGCCCCGCCGGCGCCCGCGGCGCGCCCGAGGGCGCTGGAGCGGTAGGCCATGGCGGTGAGCAGCAGGCTGTACCCGGCGACGGGGATCCGCAGGTCCGCCGGCAGGTCGGGCCACAGCAGCGCGACGGTCCCGACGAGGGCGAGGGCGTACGCGCCCCCGAGCGCGGGGCTCGTCCGTCCCCGCCCGAAGAGCGCGAGGTAGCAGACGTGCCCGAGGGCGAAGGAGCCCATGCCGACGAGGAAGGCGGGCTCGGCGTCGAAGAGCAGCGCGAGGTCCCCGCCCCAGCCGAAGAGCAGGGCGGCGACCAGCAGCCGGGGGGCGCCGCGCGTGATCACGTACGCCACCAGCAGCGGCATCAGCAGCGGCTTGGCGAGGACGTGCCCGAGGTGCCAGCCGGCCAGCAGCGAGCAGAGGTCGGCGGCGGCGGCCGCGGCGAAGCCGGCGAGCAGCACGCGCCCGGCCCGCCCGGCGGCCGCGGGCCGCAGCGCCCAGGAGGGCGTACGGGTCCCCGCGGCGCTCACGCGGCGCGCTCCGGCGCCGTCGCGGCGGGGGCGGCGGGGGCCGCGGCCTGCGCTGCTTCGGGGCGCTTGGCGGCGGGCTGCCAGCCCGGCCCCCGGAACACCCGCCCGGCGCGCTCGCGCCAGCTGTCGGCGGCGCGCACGTCGCGGGCGATGGCGGCGTACTCGTGGGTGGCGACGCGCAGCGGGTTGTGGGTGCCGATGTTCTTGGTCAGCCCGTAGACGGGCCGCTCCGTCTCCCCCACCCAGGATCCGAACATCCGGTCCCAGACGATCAGGATCCCGCCGAAGTTGCGGTCCAGGTAGCCGCCCTGGGAGGCGTGGTGGACGCGGTGGTGGGAGGGGGTGTTGAAGACGTACTCGTAGGGCCGCGGGAGCTTGCCGATCCGCTCGGTGTGCACCCAGAACTGGTAGAGCAGGTTGATGCCGTAGCAGAAGGGGATCGCCGCCGGGTGCACGCCGAGGGCGACCATCGGCAGGTAGAACCACCAGGTGGTCGCGCTGGTCCAGGGCTGGCGCAGGGCGGTGGTGAGGTTGAACCTGCGGCTGCTGTGGTGGACGACGTGGCAGGCCCACAGGATGCGGATGACGTGGTGGAGCCGGTGCTGCCAGTAGTAGAGGAAGTCCTGGACGAGCAGCATCAGCAGGGCGGTCCACCACAGGAACGGCACCCGCAGCGGGGTCAGTTCGTAGACGGCGGTGAAGACCGCGACGACCGGGATCTTCCAGAGCAGGTCGAAGCCGATGCTGCCGATCCCCATGGTGACGCTGGTGACCGCGTCCTTGGTGTCGTAGCCGGCGGCGTCCTCGTCGGGATGGAGCCGGTAGCTGACCACCTCGATGACGGTGAGCAGCACGAAGGCGGGTATGGACCACAGCACGACATCGGGCAGGTTCGGCATGACCGCACCTTAGAGCTCCTCCGGGGCCGCCGCCAGAGGTTGTTACCGATCGGTATCCGACGAAGTTACCGGCGGTACCCGGGATACTGGCGACCGGATCGGGGAGGGTGTGTGACGGGGTTCGAGACGGTTCTCTTACGGGTGGCGGGCACAGCGGCGGGGGCTCTGCTGAAACCCCTCCTGGCACGGGCCCCGGGAGCGGGCCTAACGGCTGACCCGGCCGCCCCGGTGCCACGCTGGCGCAGGTCGCCGCCGGAACTCGGGCCCCCGGAGATCCGCCGCCTGTCCGAGACCTTGGCGACCCGCCTACGTGAGGCCTGCGCGGAGCTGCCGGAAAACGAACGCCGCGCAGCGCTGGACGCGGTGGGTGACGCCTTCGCCGCGCTCGGCCCCGGCTCCATCAACGTGAGCACCCTATTGGCCGCGGACATGGACCCCGCGACCCTGTCGACAGCCCTGCCTCCTCCGCCCGCTGGCCTGTCCGAGTCTGCCGAGGCCTTCTACCGGCGGCTGGTAACCCTGTGCTGCGAGCACGCGATGGAGCATGCCACGGCTCTGCCCGGGTTCGGTGCGCGGGCGGACGTAGAACTCGTCCGGCGAACCGGAGACCTAAACCGCCGCCTGGGGCGGCTCCATGCCCGTACGGACGGGGCCGCGCACGCCTTCGAGGAACGGTATGCCCAGTACATCGCCCGGACGCACGGCCGCCTTCAGCTCTTCGGCCTGACACTCGACCGCTCCCGACAGGAGTGGCCGCTTGATGTGGCCTACATCAGCCTCGCGGTGACCGGCGAGGCATCAGCCCTCGACGGGGTCGACCCCCACCGAATTTCGACTGACGTGAAGCAGGCCCTACGGGGCGGCACCCGCTTCCTACTGCGCGGCCCGGCAGGGTCTGGCAAAAGCACGCTAATCCAATGGCTGGCCCTCAACGCCGCCCGACGCAGCTACGGCCCGGAACTCGACGAGTTCAACCTGTGCGTGCCCTTCGTCCTGCGGCTGCGTTCCCTCATCAGGTCCCAGGAAGCACCTCCGATGCCAGAGGACTTCCTGCGAGCCGCAGGCGTACCCCTGCACGGGGAGGCGCCCACAGGGTGGACTTCGGCTGTCATGCGCAGTGGGAGGGCACTCGTTCTCATCGACGGCGTGGACGAGGTGCCCCAGCACCTGCGCAACCAGACAGAGGCGTGGCTCTGGGCGCTACTCGCGGCATACCCGGAGGCCCGGTACGTGGTGACGACCCGGCCGTCGGCAGTACCGGAGGACTGGTTGTCGGGCCACGGCTTTTCACGGACGGCTCTCCTGCCGATGGAGCGCCGCGACACACAGACGTTCGTCACCCACTGGCACGATGCGGCACGCTCGGAATGCCGGTCCGGCGAGGAGCGGGCCCATCTCGACCGGTATGAACACTCCCTCCGGCAGGCCGTGAGCTCACGCCGTGACCTCGAACGACTGGCCACCAATCCATTGATGTGCGCTCTTCTGTGCGCGCTCAACCGAGACCGCCACATGCACCTTCCACGCGCACGGAAGGAGCTGTACGACGCCGCGCTCGACATGCTCCTCGTCCGCCGCGACACCGAGCGTGAGATCACCGGGGTCGAAGGCGTATACCTGTCACGCGATGAACAAACGCTGCTACTCCAGAAGCTCGCCTACTGGCTGATCCGCAACGAACACCTGGAAGCGGACCGCGACGAGGCCGTGGCCATGATCGACGAGTGCCTCGACGCCATGCCTCAGGTGCGCGCCCAGGGCAGCAGCGCCCAGCAGGTCTTCAACCACCTGCTGATCCGCAGCGGTCTGCTGATCGAGCCCGTACCCGGTTCGGTGCAGTTCGTACACCGGACCTTCCAGGACTACCTCGGCGCCAAGGCCGCGGTGGAAGCCCGTGACTTCGGCGTTCTGGTGCGCCACGCGCACGAGGATGCCTGGGACGATGTGGTCCGCATGGCCGTGGGCCATGCGCGCCCGGACGAACGCTCCCGCCTGTTGCGCCAGTTGCTCCGTCGCGCCGAGAAGGTCAAGAGCTACCGAAACCGCTTGGTGCTGCTGGCTGCGGCATGCCTGGAGCACGCACCAGAGCTGGACCCCGAGGTGCTGAGTGAAGTGCAGGCACGGACCGCGGACCTGCTGCCTCCACGCGGGCCGGATCAGGCGGAGGAATTGGCCGAGGCTGGCGAGATGGTGTTGGAACTCTTACCGGATCCGGACGGCCTGAGCGAGGAAGCAGCCGCGGCCAGCGTCCGGACGGCTGCCCTTGTGGGCGGCGACCGGGCCCTTCAGACGATCGCCCGGTTCGGGCAGGACCATCGGTACGAGGTGGGGCACGAGCTTTCGGAGGCCTGGGGGCGCTTCGACACAACCGTCTACGCGGAGGCCGTACTGGCCGGCACCAGCCTGGGCATGGCACACCTGCACATCCGCACTCCGGAGCAGTTGGCCGCGTACGCAGGACTTCCACACATCCGCCGAGTGCACCTCAGCTGGTCCGGTCCCATCCCGTCGGTGATCAGCGAACGACGGGATTTGGAGTGGTTGGTGCTCCAGGGCAATGCGGAGCTACGGGATCTCTCCGCGCTGACAGGGCACCACTCACTGCGTCACCTCGGCATGTTCGACTGCCCGAAGCTTCACGACATCGAGCCGATCGAGCAGTTGTCCGTGAACAGTCTCGCCGTCGGGTACGTTCCGGACGGCCTGTCCCTGGCCCCGCTCCGCGGGGTTCCCGGGCTCAGCTCCCTGGTCATCGGCTTCCGCCCGAAGGAGTGGCGCCTAGCCGACATCCCAGCTGCAGAGGGGTTGACCAAGCTGACCTTGTGGCAGGGGGCCCGGAGCATTTCGCTCGACGGAATCGAGCGCTGGCGCTCGCTGACGTCCCTCACTATTGCCGGGGACGCTCAGTACGCGCAATTCGTGGAACGTCGGCCGCTCGTCGGGCTGACCTCGCTGCAGATCCGGTTCACTGCGCCGGTCGATCTCGCCCATCTGCTTCCTTATCAACAGCTGGATGAACTGATGCTGTTGCGTTGCGGATTCGGGAGCAGCCTGGAGCCTCTGCGGGAGCTGCCCGGCCTCACTCGTCTGCGCCTCGCCGAGGCTGCCGAGGTAGTGGACCTGGCGCCCTTGGCAAGGATGGATTCCCTGCGACTGGAGCTCGACCGACGGACCGCTTTCACCGGGGTCGAACGGATCCCGCCGGAGCGGATCGCGTACTTCTGACGCACCGCCCGGCGGGACCCGTGCGTCACCAGACGCGGACCGACGCCCCCCGGGCGAAGGCCGGGCTGGTGGCCTCCGGGGGGATGTGGGTCAGGGGCTCGGCGATCTCCGAGACCAGCGGGCCGTGCTTCGCCGCGAGCGCGTCCAGCAGGGTCCGGTCGAAGCCGTACACGCGGGCCGCGTTGCCGCCGACCATCGCCGCGACCTCCTCCCGGGGCAGGCCCGCGTACGCGATCCGCAGGCCTTCGCGGGAGAAGGGGGTGGTGCCCTCGTCGTGGGGGAAGTCGCTGCCCCACATGATCTTGTCCAGGCCGATCCGCTCCCGCAGCGGGACCTCGTGAGGGCGCATGAAGCTGGCGCCCACGAAGCAGTTGTCCCGCCAGACCTCGCTCGGGCCCCTGCCCATCGAGTCGGCGAGACCCGCCCCGAACTTGGACTCCGCCGTGGACGAGGCCGCGACCAGGCGGCCGTGGTAGTAGTCCAGCATCTCCAGCACGCCCGGGATCCAGCCGGAGCCCTGCTCCGTCAGGACCAGCTTGAGGTCCGGGTGGCGGCGGAAGGCACCGCCGAAGATCAGGTGCCACAGGGCGCGGTGCGAGAACCAGGTGGTCTCCACCATGAAGACGGCCCGCCCGGCCGGTTCGTCACCGAGCGGCGGCGACGCCGAACCGCCGTGGTGGTTGACCGGGACGTCCAGCTCCGCGCACACCGCCCAGATCGGGTCGTACGCGGCCGAGTACAGCTCGGGGACGGGTGAGCCGGGCGGGACGCCGGGGAGGAGGATGCCGCCGGTCAGGCCCGCCTCGCGGGCGCGGCGGATCTCCGCCACCGCCGCGTCCACGTCGTTGAGGAGGATCTGCGCGACGCCCGCCCGCCGCCCCGGGGCGTCCGCGCAGAAGTCGGCCAGCCACCGGTTGTGCGCCTGGAGGCCGGCCCACCTCAGCTCGTACTCCTCGGCCGTCGGCGGCTGGGCCATCAGCGAGGCCTTGGGGAAGAACGGCGGGATGGTGTTCGGGAAGACGACTTCGGCGACGATGCCGTCCGCTTCGAGTTCGGCGAGGCGCCGGGCCGAGTTCCAGTTGAGGTCGGCCGAGTCGGCGAGGAGGTCCTCGTACGGGTTGACGTACGTGGCGGCCCAGGCGTCGAAGGCCTCGTGGTGGCGCTTGGCCAGGTACGGCCTGTAGTCGAGCAGGTCGGCGCCCGCGTGGCAGTCCGCCGAGATGACGGTGTAGCGGTCCTCGGTCCCCGTCATGACGAAACCCCCAGGACCGGGAAGTCGTTGTCCGTGAGCCAGTGCCGGCCCACCTCGCGGGAGCGGGCCCAGGAGGCCTCCACCGCCGCCTGGTCGGGGCTCTGGCCCAGCTCGGCCGGGGTGGGGCCGATGCGGCGGGCGATCGGGGCGAGTGCCTGCGTGTCGAAGCCGAAGACCTCGGCGGCGGCCAGGCCGAGCATCCGGCGGGTCTCGGAGACCGGGATGTCGTGGAAGGTGTTCCTCAGCCAGTTGCGGGTGTCGGGCCAGGTGCCCTCGGGGTGCGGGAAGTCCGAGCCCCACAGGATGTTGTCCACGCCGATCTCGTAGCGCTGGGCCAGTTCCCGGCGCTTGGTGTTGGTCGCGCAGACGAACACCTGCCGGTCCAGGTACTCGCTCGGCGGGCGCTTCAGCTCCGAGAAGGGCGAGAGCTTCTTGCCGCCGTGGGCGCCGAGGTAGAGGCGGTCCATGAACCACAGCAGGTTCGGCAGCCACCAGCAGCCCGACTCGGCCACGCCGAACTTCAGGCCGGGGTGGCGTTCGAAGACCCCGGACCAGAGCAGGAACCACAGCGGGCGGGCCGGCCACCAGGTGACCTCGGACACGTAGATGCCCAGGTGGTCGCCGTACTCCTGGCGGGGCGCGGCCCCGGAGTGGGTGACGATCGGCATCGCCGTCTCGGCGGCGGCCGCCCACACGGGGTCGTAGCGGCGGTCGTGGTAGGGCTCCCGGTCCACCCACATGGAGGGGATCATCAGGGCGCCGAGGCCGGACTCCTTGGCCCGGTGGATCTCCGCGACCACCTTGGCCGGCTCGCCGGTGATGGGCAGCAGGGCGACACCGCAGTGCCGCTCCGGATTGCGCCCGACGAACTCGGCCAGCCAGCGGTTGTGGGCCTGCGCGCCCGCCATGCCGAGCTCGGGGTCCTGGTCGCCGGACAGGCCCAGGCCCACGCCGAAGGGGGCGGCGGTCTGGCTGTCGACGGCGTCCGCGTCGGGGAAGACGACCTCGGCGGCCACCCCGTCGCCGTCGAGTTCCTTGAGCCGCTGGGTGCTGTCCCAGCCGCCCTTGAGGCCTTCCTCGTGGTCGTGGAACCACTTCTCGGCGAAGGCCTCGTTGCGCACGCCGAGCCGGGTCGCCTCCTCGCGGCGGGCGTCGCGCTGGCCGAGGAACTCGTCGAACTGCGGGTGGAAGCGGGAGTCGAGGTAGGGGCGGTACTGCTCGGTGGGCAGCCCCGCGTGGCAGTCGGAGGAGATGATCAGGTACGGGTCTTCGTACGTCTCGTCAGGCACGGCGGTCCCCTCAGTCGAGGATGAAGCTCTCCAGGTAGGCGGGGTTGGCGCGGTCGAGCATGGACTGCGACCGGGCGCGGATCTGGCGGTCGCTGTGCTCGCTCGCCGGCAGCATCCAGAAGCGGTCGGCGCGGATGCCGTCGACGACGTGCCCGGCGACCTCCTCGACCGGGGTGAAGCGCACCTCGTGCCCGGCCTGCTTCATCGCGGCCTCGTACTGGTCGAGGCTGCGGTACGGGGACCTGCGCGGCCGCTCCTTCGCGAAGCGCTCGGGCCGGTTGCGGTGGGACTCCCACAGGCCGGTGCGCAGCATGTGCGGTCCGGGGAAGAGGACGGAGGCGCCGACGGAGGCGCCCTCGGCCTTCAGGTGGGCGTAGAGGGACTCGGTCATGGTGACCACGGCCGCCTTGGTGACGGCGTACACGGAGGCGGTGGGCAGGGGGGCGATGCCGCCGTCGCCGGAGGAGGTGTTGACGACGTGGCCGGGGGCGCCGGAGGCGATCATGCGGGGGACGAAGGCCTGGATGCCGTGGAAGACGCCCCAGACGTTGACGGAGAAGGCCCACTTCCAGTCGTTGGGCTCGTGTTCCCACATGCGGCCCTCGGCGCCGGAGCCGACGCCCGCGTTGTTGCACAGGACGTGGACGGCGCCGAAGGTCTCGTAGGCGGCGTCGGCGAGGGAGGTCACGGAGTCGCGTTCGCTGACGTCGACGAGCCGGGCGAGGACCTCGGCGCCGTCGGCGGCGAGTTCGTCGGCGGCCTTGCGCAGGGCGGCCTCCTCCACGTCGGCGAGGACGACCTTGAGCCCCTCGGCGGCGAAGCGGCGGGCCATGGCGAGGCCGATGCCGCTCGCGGCACCGGTGACGACGGCTACCTGTCCGGGTTCGAGCCTCATGTCACACGCTCCCCTCGGGCGGGCCGTCGAGGATCTGGAGGGGGTCGTCGTAGCGCTGGTGGAGGTACGGGAGCAGGGCCTGGGCGCTGACCCGTTCGACGACCCGGCCCTTCTGGTCGGTGGTCTTCTCGCCGATGGTGAGTTCCACGAGGCGGCGTACGGGGAGGTCGGCGACGGGGTCGTACATCGACTCGCGCAGGACGACGTCACCGGTGAGGTGCTCCAGTTTGCGGACCTTCTCGTTGCGCGTGCAGTGCACGAGGACGGGGTCGCCGTCCAGGCCGGAGCCGTCGACCGCCGGGAGGAACTTGAAGTAGAAGTCGGTCTTCACCGTCGGCTCGGGCAGCGGCAGCTCGCGGTCCACGGCGCCGCGCACCTCGACGAAGGCGATCCCGTGCCGGGCGAGGGCGGCCCGTACGACGAGTCCCTCGCGCTCGACGGTGACCTCGCCCAGCTTCTTCGGCTCCCCGAACACCTCGCGGCCGCCGGTCAGGGCGCGCTCGTGGGTCATCGGCATGACGAGCGGGTACCAGCCCTCGACCCCGCCGTGCCGGGCGGCGACGGCCACCGAGCCGGCGCCGAGGGGGTAGCCGGGCAGGTCGACCTTGCTGATGTTGGCCCGTACGAGGGGCCGTTCGGCGGGCTTGAGCGGCGGCGGCAGGACCGCCGCCACCACGTCGGGGTCGGTCTCCCAGACGGCCACCACGCCGGTGGACCAGATGTCGGGGAGTTTGGCGCTCTTCTCGCGCGACGCCGCGATCTCGGCCTCGGTCCGCGCTCCGTACCGTATGCGTGCCATGTCTCGCACCACCCTTCCGAGGGTCCCCCCGGCGGGGGCCGGGGGTGGTTCTGTAACACAGTTACACCGCTGCCGATGAAGGGTAAAGACCCCTGCACGGACCGGAACTGACGTGGCGACAGATTGGCGGACCCGGGCCATGGCGAGAGACGCGCTGACCCGCGAGGAGGTGCTGGAGGCCGCCGCGGCCCTGGTCAGGCGGCACGGTCCGGCGGGCCTGACCATGCGGGGGCTCGCCGCCGAGCTGGGCACGGCGGTGACCTCGATCTACTGGCACGTCGGCAACCGCGAGCGGCTGCTCGACGCCCTCGTGGAGCGGACCGTCCAGGAGATGGGCGCCGTCCGGCCCGCCGGCCGTACCCCGGCCGAGCGGATCGTCTCGGTGGCGCGGACCCTGCGGCGCGAGATCCGGGCGCGCCCGCACCTGATCGCGATGGTCCACGAGCGCGGGCTCACCGAGCGGATGTTCCTGCCCGCGCAGCGGGCGCTGGTCGACGAGGTGCACGCCGCCGGGCTGCGCGGGGCGCGGGCCGCCGACGCCGTGCGCGCCGTGCAGTTCCAGATCGTCGGCTTCCTGCTCGTCGAGCGCAACCGCGAGCGCTCCCCCGCCCAGTCGCCGGGCGAGGGCGAGCTGTGGGACCCGGAGACGGCGCCGGACGACCCGGCGCTCGCCCGCGCCCTGGCCCGGCCGGCGGACCCGGAGCGGCTGTTCCTGCTGTCGGTGCGGGCGCTGGCGAGCGCACTGCTCACCGAGCCCGGAAGATAATCGGATTGCCCCGGTGCGCGGGCCCGTGATCAGATCGGTCCCGCGGGGGCGGCTCCCCGGCGCGCATCCTTCTCACTCCTTTACCAAGAATCCCGCGCGCCCACTCTCCGCCCCCGCTTCGTCGTTCCCGGAGGGGGAGTTCCACCCGTGTCTGCCATCGATTCCGTCCTGCTGCGCCGGCTCGGGACCGTCTACGTCGACCAGCCCGAGGCCGCCGCGTCGCCCGGCCGCGAAGGAGTGCGGCCGCTGGAGGGCGAGCTGCTGGAGCGCGGCCACGCCCTCGCCCCGGAGCTGCACGCCGCGCTCTCGGAGCTCGCGCCGACCGACCTCGCCGAGGAGCGGCTGCGGCTGCTCGCCCTGGTCGACGAGCTGATGGGCGCCGACCGGGTGCACGAGCCGCTCTTCCGCCGCTTCCCCTTCTCCGTCCCGCACGACACCGAGCGCTGGTACGTCGGCCGCGTCCTCGCCCTGCTGCTCCAGGAACCCGAGCAGCCCTGCGTGCTGTGCGGGGAGACCGGCACGGTGCACCCCGTCGCGCCCTGCGCCCACCTGGTGTGCCGCGGCTGCTGGGACGGCGCCGACTACACCGGCTGCCCCGTCTGCAACCGCCGCGTCGACCCCGCCGACCCCTTCCTGCGGCCGGAGCGCGAGGAGTCCGGCCGCTCCGCCGCCCGCACGGCCGCGGACCTCCCGGCTGCCGGCCTCCGGGCCGCGGACCTCCCGGCTGCGGACCTCCCGGCCGGGCCGCTGCGGCTGCTGCGGCTCGGCACCGACCGGGCGGCCGACTGCGCCCGCGTCGTCGGCGCGCTGCTGGCCCGGCAGACCCCGCTCTCCCCCGACGACCGCGCCGACCTGGACCTCCTGCTGCCCGCCGCCCCGGCGGGCCTCGGCTGGCTCCCCGAGGACATCCCGGTGCGCGAGACCAAGGCGCAGGTCCTCGGCGCACTGCTGCTCGACCGGCGGACCGCCGACGCGGTACGGCCGCTGCTCGCCGCCCGGCTGACCACCGCCACCGACGTGCTGCGGCTGCTCGCCGTGCTGTCCGGCGGGGACCCGGGCCTGTATCCGCTCCCGCGGTTCGCGAACCCCGGACGGCCGCTGCGCCGGGAACTCCTCGCGGTGCTCGACTCGTTCACCCCGCAGTACCTGGTCGAGGACCTGCTGCGGCACCCCACCGCCTGGAAGCGGGCCGCCGAGCCGCTCCACCCCTTCGAGCGGCACGCCCGGCACCCGCGCGCCGCGCTCGCCTTCGCCGTGCTGCGCGGCACCACCGCGTCCGCCGCCACCCCGCTCGGCGCGGCGCTGCGGGAGACCGCCGCCGCGCACCCGGACGCCGTCCGCGTGGACGGTGACCGGATGCGGCCGGCGACCTGGGCCGGCCGGCTGGAGCAGGCCCTCGCCGACGGGGACGCGGCGGCCGCCGCCGCGCTCGCCGGGGAGCGCCCGGGCGAGCTGGTGCGCCGCCTCGACCACCTGCTGCGCCTGCACCCGGGCTCGGACCTCCTGCCCGAGCTGGAGCGGGCGCTCGACCGGGGCCTGCCCAGGGTGGGCGCGGGCCCGCTGCTGTCCGCGCTCGGCGCGCTGCGCACCCGGGCCGAGGACCGTCTCGGCGGGCGCCGGGTGTTCTTCCCGCGCGGCCGGGTGGCGCGCGCCCAGGTGGCGTGGGAGGAGCGGGGCCCGCTGCCCGCGCCGCTCGTCGGGGCGGTCACGGCCCGGCTGGAGGCGGAGGTGCTCCGCCGGTTCGCCGCCGCCGGCGGGGAGGCGTACGACCTCGCGGTCCTGGACGCCGGGCTCGCGGACCTCACGGTGCCCTTCGGCGAGCGCAACGCCGCCCGGGCGCTGGTCGCCGTGGGGCGGGGCAGTACGCAGGGGCTGCCGGAGGGCGAGGTGCTGCGGCTGTTCCTGCACTGGACGGAACCGGCGGGCAACCGCACCGACCTGGACCTGTCCGTCGCGTTCTTCGACGCCGACTGGAAGTACACGGGGCTGTGCGACTACACCCGGCTGCGGTACGGGCCGGGCGGGGCCGCCGTGCACTCGGGCGACCTCACCTCGGCGCCCGCCCCCGAGGGCGCCACCGAGTACGTGGACCTGGACCTGGCGGCCCTCGCCGGGCACGGGGACGCGTACGCGGTCCCGGTCGTCTTCAGCTACAACAACGTCCCCTTCGACGAACTGCCGGACGCCTTCGCGGGCTTCATGGCCCTGCCCGCGGACGGCCCGCGCGGATCCTCGTACGACCCGCGGACCGTGCGCCAGCGCTTCGACCTGGCGGGCGGGTCCCGGGTCTGCATGCCGATGGCCGTCGACCTGCCCGCCCGCCGGGCCCTGTGGACGGACGTCCACCTGCCGCCGTCGGAGGGCTTCCAGAGCGTCGACTCGCACGGGGATCGGCTGGCGTCCGTGGCGCGGGACGTGTGGGAGCACTTCGGTTCCGGGACCCGCACCACCCTGTGGGACCTCGCGGTGTGGCGGGCCGCGGCCCGTTCCCGCGAGGTGGCCGTCATCCGGTCCGGGGAACTGTGGAAGTACCGGGCCGGGGAGCCGGAGACGGTGGCCGGATTCGCCTCCCGCGTCGCCGCGCTCGGCGAGCCCGAGGAGCGGCGCCCGGCCCCGGACGCGGGGGCGGCCGTCGCCGAAGAGAGCGCGGGCCGCAGGGTGTTCCTGGCCACGGTGCACGCCACCGCCGCCGGGGCGGGCGCCTCGGGGACGGCGTACCGGCTGTTCCCGGGGCCGGCCGAAGTGGCCGGATCCTTCGCCTCGGTGGGCGCTCCGGACCTGGTGGCGGAGCTGGCGGCGGGGCCCTGACCGGGCCGGAGGGCGGCCCGGGCCGAGGGGCATCGGGCCACGGGTGTCAGTCCGTGCCGATATCCTCTGTGACCATGCTCGACGACCGTACGACCGCAGAGGCCCAATGGCCGACCGCGTACCCCCAGGGGTACGCGGTCGTCGACGTGGAGACCACCGGGCTCGCTCGCGACGACCGGATAGTCTCGGCGGCCGTCTACCGGCTCGACGCCCAGGGCAACGTGGAGGACCACTGGTACACCCTGGTCAACCCGCGCCGGGACCCCGGACCCACCTGGATCCACGGCCTGACCAGTGCGATGCTCCAGGACGCCCCGCTCTTCGAGGACATCGCCGAGGAGTTCGCGGGCCGGCTCTCCGACCGGGTCCTCGTCGCGCACAACGCCATCTTCGACTGGCAGATGATCGCCCGGGAGTACGCGCGGGCCTCCGTGACCGCGCCCGTCCGGCAGCGGCTGTGCACGATCGCCCTGTCGAAGGAGCTGAACCTCCCGCTGCCCAACCACAAGCTGGAGTCCCTCGCCGCGCACTACGGCGTGGTCCAGCAGCGCGCCCACCACGCGCTCGACGACGCCAGGGTGCTGGCGGAGGCGTTCCGCCCGTCCCTGCACGCGGCCGCGCGGGACGGCGTACGGCTGCCCCTGCTGGAGTGCCGCCCGCTGACGGAGTGGTCGGACTCCCCCGCGACGCCGCGGGTCGGCTACCAGTCCTCGTACGGGAACGGCGGCAGCTGGCGGGCCTCGCGCAAGCGGCCCCCGTGCCCGTACCCGAACCCGGGTCGTTTCGAGGACGGCAAGCCGCTCAAGCAGGGCATGCGGATCGCCTTCTCCGGGGACACCTCCGTGGACCGGGAGCTGCTGGAGGACCGGGCGGTGGAGGCGGGCCTGCACATCGCGACGAGCGTGTCCCGGCTCACCAGCCTGCTCGTCACCAACGACCCCGACTCCTCGACCTCGAAGACGGTCAGGGCGAAGTCGCACGGCACCCCGATCGTGGACGAGGCGGCCTTCACCCAGCTGCTGCGTGACGTGGCGGCGGCCGGGGCCGCCGAGGAGAAGTAGCGGGCGTTGCTCCGGCCGGGTGCAGGCGCGGCGACTCACCCCGGTGGATCTTGTTCCGTCCGCCCGCCCCGCACAGCATGCGGCGCATGGCACGTTGCGAGGTCTGCGGAAACGACTACGGCATGTCCTTCGAGGTGCACGCGCAGGGCGCGGTGCACGTCTTCGACTGCTTCTCCTGCGCCATCCACCGCATGGCGCCCATCTGCGAGCACTGCCGGGTCCAGATCATCGGGCAGGGCGTCGAGGTCGAGGGCCAGTGGTACTGCGGCGGGCACTGCGCCCGCGCGGAGGGGAAGGTGGGCATCGTCGACCGCGTCTGACCGCCCACTCCGCTTCCCTTTCCCCGCTCCCCTCTCTGTTCCCCCTCCCCCCCTCCCCGGACCCCGGAAGGCCACCCGGCCGCCGGGGTCCTCGTCGCCCGGGGTACCGTCGTGGGCGTGTACCGCTTTGTGCTGACCCGGCAGTGGGTGTCCCTCACCCTCGTCGCCCTCGTCCTCATCCCCGTGATGATCAAGCTGGGGTTCTGGCAGTTCCACCGCCACGAGCACCGGGTCGCCCAGAACGAGCTGATCGCGAAGAACCTGTACGGGAAGCCGGTGCCGGTGACCGGGGTCACCTCGCCCGGCCACACCGTCCCGAGGGCCGACTACTGGCGTGCCGTCACCGCCACCGGCACGTACGACCCCGCGCACGAGGTCGTCGTACGGATGCGCACCTCGAACGACGACAAGGTCGGCTTCCACGTGGTGACGCCGCTGGTACTGGGCGACGGCCGGGTGGTCCTGGTCAACCGGGGCTGGGTGCCCGGCGGCGACGACCCGCGCGCCTACCCGCCGGTGCCGGCCGCGCCCTCGGGCGAGGTCACGGTGACCGGCCGGCTCAAGGCCGACGAGACCAGCGGCGGCAGCGGGATCAAGGACCGCAAGGGCCTGCCCGACCGCCAGGTGATGCTGATCAACAGCGGACAGCAGGCGGCCGCCCTGGGCAAGCCGGTGCTCGGCGGCTACCTCGAACTGACGGGCCCCGAGCCGGCCGGCGGCAGCCCCGAGATGGTGGCGGAGCCCGACCACGACTCGATCGGCGCGCACATGGCGTACGCGATCCAGTGGTGGCTCTTCGCATCGGCGGTGCCGGTGGGATGGCTGGTGCTGGTGCGGCGGGAGAAGCGCGACCGCGAGGAGGCGGCGGCCGCGGCGGCCAAGGCCGTGTCGCCGGAGCCCGCTTCGGCGTAGGTTGTCCCGCATGGATCTTGGACTGAAGGACCGCGTCTACGTCGTCACCGGTGCCACGCGGGGCCTCGGCTTCGCCTCCGCGCACGAGCTCACCGCCGACGGGGCGAAGGTCGTGCTGACGGGCAGGGACGAGAAGCGGGTGGCGGATGCCGCCGCCGAACTCGGCCCGAACGCGGTGGGCGTGGCCGCCGACAACTCCGACCCGGACGCGGCCGCACGGCTGGTGGCCACCGCACGGGAGCGCTTCGGCCGCTTCGACGGCATCCTCATCAGCGTCGGCGGCCCCCCGCCGGGCCTGGGGGCGGACAACACCGACGAGCAGTGGGCGGCGGCGTTCGACACCGTCTTCCTGGGCGCGGTCCGTCTCGCCCGGACGGCAGCGGCCGAACTGGGCGAGGGCGGGGTCATCGGCTTCGTGCTGTCGGGCTCTGTGCACGAGCCGATCCAGGGCCTGACCATCTCGAACGGCCTGCGGCCGGGGCTCGCGGGCTTCGCCAAGTCCCTGTCGGTGGACCTGGGGCCGCGGGGGATCCGCGTGGTCGGGCTGCTGCCGGCGCGGATCGACACGGACCGGGTGCGAGAGCTGGACGCGCTGTCCGGCGACTCGGACGCGGCCCGCGCGGGCAACGAGTCCCGCATCCCGCTGCGGCGCTACGGCACCCCGGAGGAGTTCGGCCGCACGGCGGCGTTCCTCCTGTCCCCGGCGGCGTCGTACCTCACGGGCGTGATGCTCCCGGTGGACGGCGGCTCCCGCCACGGCTTTTAGCCGCCCCTTTTTGACGCGCCGCTCGCGCGGCTCGGCCGCGGGCGGCCTCCCCGGCTTCGCGGCGCTGCGCCGGCCTCCGGCCGTCGGGTGCGGGGCGGGGCCGGTTCGGGTGGCTGGGGCCGGTGGGTCGGGTGCGGGTGGTTGGGCCGCTGCGCGGGGCGAGGTCCCCTACCCACCCTTCCTCCGTTCCCCGGGCGCTGCCCGGACCCGTCGCCTCAAACGCCGGCCAGGCTGCGGGGTCGACTCCCAGCAATCTGTCCGCCGCCGAACGGAGCAGCC
>NZ_JBNNPF010000058.1:0-46305 GCF_050275515.1 Streptomyces sp. NPDC004126
GAATTTCGCTGCGCGAAATCCAGCCCGCGCGGCGGTTGAGGCGGAACGGGGTCAGGGGCGGAGCCCCTGGGAACGGTGGAAGGGCGGGTAGGGGACAGCCCCGCAGGGCCCACCCACCCGCACCGGCACCCGCTGGCTTTCGCGTGGGCGCGAAACTCTGCGGGGCCGGGCGGCCCCCGTCGCAGACTCCCCGCATGTCGCGCAGCTATCGCTCCCTCCTCGTCCGCACCCCCGAGTTCGGCCCCTTCTTCCTCGCCGCCGCCCTCCGCGTCGCCGCCTCCACCACCGGTGGGCTCGCCCTCGGGGTGCTGGTCTACGGGCGGACCGGCAGCCCCCTCCTGGCCTCCCTCGCCATGTTCGGCCCCTCCCTCGCCCAGGTGCTCGGCGCGACGCTGCTGATGGCCGCCGCCGACCGGCTGCCCCCGCGGGCCGCGCTCGCCGGGCTCGCCGCCCTCGCCACGGCCGGGACCGGGCTGCTCGCCGTGCCCGGGCTGCCGCTGTGGGCGGTGTTCGCGGTGCTGCTGGGGCAGGGGCTGGCCGACTCCCTCACCGGCGGGGTCTGGTACGGGCTGCTCACCGAGATCCTGCCCCCCGGGGACTACCTCCTCGGCCGCTCCCTCCTCGCCGTCGCGGCCGGTGTCACGCAGGTCGCCGGCTTCGCCGCCGGCGGGCTGCTGCTGGGCGCGCTGTCCCCGCGCGGGGTGCTGCTGGTGTCGGCCGGGCTCGGGGCGGCCGCCGCGCTCACGGTCCGGTTCGGGCTGCGCCGCCGGGCGCCGCGGGCCGGGGGCCGGCCGTCGCCCGCCGAGACCTGGCGCGTGAACGCCCTGCTGCTGTCCGACCCGGCCCGCCGGACCCTGTACCTCGCCCTCTGGGTGCCGAACGGGCTGATCGTCGGCTGCGAGTCGCTGTTCGTCCCGTACGACCCCGCGCACGCCGGGCTGCTCTTCGGCTGCGCCGCCGCCGGGATGCTGGCCGGGGACACCGTCGCGGGCCGCTGGCTGCCCGAGCGGTGGCGCGCGCGCCTGGCGGCCCCGCTGCGGCTGCTGCTCGCGCTGCCCTACCTGGTGTTCGCCCTGCAGCCGGGGCCGGTCCTCGCGACGGCCGCCGTCGCCCTGGCGTCGACCGGCTACGCGGCCGGGCTGCTGATGCAGGAGCGGCTCGTACCGCTGCTGCCCGAGGGGACGCAGGGGCAGGCGCTCGGTCTGCAGTCGGCCGGGATGCTGACGATGCAGGGGGTGTGCGCGGCCCTCGCCGGGGCGGTGGCGCAGTACACCTCGCCGGCGGCCGCGATCACCGTGCTGGCGGCGGTGTCCGTGGTGGTCACCCTGGCACTGGAGCCGGGTCTGCGCCCCGATAGGCTGCGGATCCGTCCGCCGCATTCCCCTTCTCCCGTTCCCCGAGGTACCGCGCAGTGAGCTCCGCAGCACCCCCCGCACCGGTGACGGTCGTCGGCCTCGGCGCCGACGGCTGGGCCGGGCTCACCGCCGGCGCGCGGTCCGCGCTGGCATCGGCCGAGGTGCTGATCGGCGGCCCCCGGCAGCTGGACCTGCTGCCGGGCGCGGACTGCGCCGGGCTGCGGGTGGCCTGGCCCAGCCCGCTGCGCCCGGCCGTGCCGAAGCTGATGGCCGAGCACGCGGGGCGCCGCATCGCCGTCCTGGCCAGCGGGGACCCGATGTTCTACGGGATCGGCCGCGCCCTCGCCGAGGAGCTGGGCCCGGACGCCCTGCGGATCCACCCGCACCCGTCGTCGGTGTCGTACGCGTGCGCCCGCCTGGGCTGGCCCGTGGAGGACACCGAGGTGGTGACGGTGGTCGGCCGGCCGGTGGCCCGGCTGGCGGCCGCGCTGCACGAGGGCCGGCGGGTGCTGGTGCTCAGCGCCGGAGCTGCGACCCCGGGCGAGATCGCCGCTCTGCTTCGAGAGCGGGGCTTCGGCCCGAGCCGGATGCGGGTGCTGGAACAGCTCGGATCCGAGCGCGAGGACGCGTACGAGGGCACCGCGGCGGACTGGCGGCGCGAGCCCGGCGACCCGCTCAACGTGGTCGCCGTGGAGTGCCGCCGGGACCCCGCGGCCGGGGTGCCCCGGCTCGGGGCGACCCCCGGCCTGCCCGACGCCGCGTACGAGCACGACGGCCAGCTCACCAAGCGCCACGTGCGCGCCGCGACCCTGTGCGCGCTCGCCCCGGCCCCCGGCGAGCTGCTGTGGGACATCGGCGGCGGCTCCGGGTCGATCGGCATCGAGTGGATGCGTACGCACCCGTCCTGCCGGGCGGTGGCGATCGAGCGGGTCCCGGAGCGGGCGGGGCGGATCAGCCGCAACGCCGCCGCGCTCGGCGTGCCCGCCCTGCGCGTGGTCGTCGGCGCGGCCCCGGCCGCCCTGGACGGGCTCCCGGCCCCCGACGCGGTGTTCATCGGCGGCGGGCTGACCGCGCCGGGGCTGCTGGACGCGGCCTGGGCGGCGCTGGCGCCCGGCGGCCGGCTGGTGGTCAACACGGTCACCCTGGAGTCGGAGGCGGTCCTCGCGGAACGCCACCGGCGCCACGGCGGCGAGCTGGTGAAGCTGGCCGTCGCGCACGCCGTGCCGGTCGGCGGTTTCACGGGCTGGCGGCAGGCCATGCCGGTCACCCAGTGGTCGGTCACGAAGCCCGTGGCGGACACGCAGCCCGCGCCGGACACGCAGTCGGCACCGGACGCGAAGACACAAGGAGAAGCAGCATGACCGTGTACTTCATCGGCGCGGGCCCCGGCGCCGCCGACCTGATCACGGTGCGCGGTGCCCGGACCCTGGCCGCCGCCCCCGTCTGCCTCTACGCGGGCAGCCTGGTCCCGCGCGAGCTGCTCGCCGAATGCCCCGACGGCGCCCGGCTGGTGGACACCTCGCAGCTGAACCTGGACGAGATCATCGCGGAGTGCGTGCGCGCCCACGCGGCGGGCCTGGACGTGGCGCGGCTGCACTCGGGCGACCCGTCCATCTTCAGCGCGGTCGCCGAGCAGATGCGGCGCCTGGACGCGGCCGGAATCCCCTACGAAGTGGTGCCGGGCGTACCGGCGTTCGCGGCGGCGGCCGCCGCCCTGAAGCGGGAGCTGACGGTCCCCACCGTCGGCCAGACCGTGATCCTGACCCGGATCGCCCAGCAGGCCACGCCCATGCCGCCCGGCGAGGACCTGGCCACGCTCGGCCGCAGCGGTGCGCTGCTGGTGCTGCACCTGGCCACCCGGTACGTCGACCGGGTGGTGGACGAACTGCTGCCGCACTACGGCGCCGAGTGCCCGGTGGCGGTGGTGGCGATGGCCAGCCGTCCCGACGAGCTGATCCTGCGCGGGACCCTGTCCGACATCGCGGCGCAGGTGAAGGCGGCCGGGCTGGTGCGGACCGCCGTCATCGTGGTGGGCCGGACGCTGGGCGCCGAGCAGTTCCGCGACAGCCACCTGTACTCGCCCGAGCGCGACCGGCATGTCTGCTGAACCGGCCGGAACCGGCGCGGCCGCCGGTCGGCACGTCCTGATCCTGGGCGGTACGACGGAGGCCCGCCGGCTGGCGGAGGCGCTGGCCCGCGAGACCTCGTACCGGGTGACGACCTCGCTCGCGGGCCGGGTCTCCGCGCCCGTGCTCCCGCCGGGCGAGACCCGGATCGGGGGGTTCGGCGGCGTCACGGGACTCGCCGCCTGGATCGTCGCCAACGACGTCACGCACGTGGTCGACGCCACGCACCCCTTCGCGGAGCGGATGAGCTTCCACGCGTCGGAGGCGGAGGCTTACACGGGCGTGCCGCTGCTGGCGCTGCGCCGTCCCGGCTGGACGCCGGGGCCGGGCGACGACTGGAGGTTCGCGGACTCCCTCGCCGACGCGGCCGCCGTGCTGCCCTCGCTCGGCGGCCGGGCGTTCCTGACCACCGGCCGGATGGGGCTGCACGCCTTCGCGCACCTCACCGGCACCTGGTTCCTGGTGCGTTCGGTGGACCCTCCGGCCGCTCCGATGCCGCCGCGGCTGGAAGTGCTGCTGGCGCGGGGCCCGTTCGGGCTGGACGAGGAGCGGGAGCTGCTGGCCCGGCACCGGATCGACGTGCTGGTCACCAAGGACAGCGGCGGCGACGCCACCTCCCCCAAGCTCACCGCCGCCCGCGAGGCCGGGATCCCGGTCCTGGTCGTACGCCGGCCCCCGGTCCCGGAGCACGTGCCGCGGGCGGCTTCGGTGGGGGCGGTCCTGGACTGGCTCCGCCGGGACTGAGGCCGGCCGCGGCCCGGGCGGTCGTCCCGCCCGGGCCGCGGCCGGCCTCCCGTCGGCTCACGGGTAGCGGCGCGGCGTCCACGTCACGTGCGAGCCGTCGGGCCGCGTGGTGACCTGGGTCTGCGAGGAGCCGATCAGCAGGATCGTCCGCATGTCCACCTCGGACGGGTCCAGTTCGGCGAGCGTCAGCACGCGCACCGACTGCTCCGGGCCGCCCACGTCCCGTGCCACGACCACCGGCGTCTGCGGCGCGCGCAGCTCCAGCAGCAGTTCCCGCGCCTGGGCGACCTGCCAGGTCCGGCTGCGCGAGCCCGGGTTGTACAGGGCGAGCACCAGGTCGGCGGCGGCGGCCGCGCGCAGCCGCTCCGCGATGACCTCCCACGGCTTGAGCCGGTCGGAGAGCGAGATGGTGGCGTAGTCGTGGCCCAGCGGGGCCCCGGCGGCGGCCGCCGCCGCGTTGGCGGCGGTGACGCCCGGCAGCACCCGTACGGGGACGTCCTCGTACGGGGCCTGCCCGGCCACTTCCAGGACGGCGGTGGCCATGGCGAACACCCCGGGGTCGCCGCCGGAGACGACGGCCACCCGCTTGCCGCGGCGGGCGAGGTCGAGGGCGAACTCGGCGCGCTCGGACTCCACCTTGTTGTCGGAGCCGTGCCGCACCTGGCCCGGCTTGACGGGCACCCGGTCCAGGTAGGTGGTGTAGCCGACGAGGACCTCCGCGTCGGCCAGCGCCCGCCTGGTCTCCGGGGTCAGCCACAGCGGTCCGGCCGGACCGGTGCCGACGACCGCGACCTCGCCGGGGCCGGACGGCACGCTGCCCGGGTTGCCGATGCGGCTGGGGACGACGGCGACGGCGAAGTACGGAACGCTGTCGGGGTCGGTGTCGGCGAGGACGCCGGTCCGCTCGCCCTCCATGGTGGCGCGCTCGACGTAGCGGGCCTCGGCGAGCCGGCCGCTGTTCTCCATGGCGCGGCGGACGGCGGGGAAGGTGCGGCCGAGCTTCATCACGACCGCCGAGTCGGTGGCGGCGAGGCGCGCGGTGAGCTCCTCCTCGGGCAGGGTGCCGGGCAGGATCGTCAGCACCTCCTCGCCCTCGACGAGGGGGGTGCCGAGGCGGGCGGCGGCGGCGCTCACGGAGGTGACGCCGGGGATCACCTCGGCCTCGTACCGGTCCGCGAGCCGCTTGTGCATGTGCATGTACGAGCCGTAGAAGAGCGGGTCGCCCTCCGCGAGCACGGCGACGGTGCGGCCGGCGTCGAGGTGCGCGGCCAGGCGGGCGGCGGAGGCCTCGTAGAACTCCTCCATCGCGCCCTGGTAGCCGCCGGGGTGGTCGGTGGTCTCGGTGGTGACCGGGTAGACCAGCGGTTCCTCGACGTGGTCGGAGCGCAGGTGCTTCGCGGCGATCGAGCGGGCGATGGAGCGGCCGTGGCGGGCGCTGTGGTAGGCGACGACGTCCGCTTCGGCGATCACCTCGACGGCCCGCAGGGTCATCAGGGAGGGGTCGCCGGGGCCGAGCCCGACGCCGTACAGCTTGCCCTTCACGGCGCCGTCCTCACGCGGTTCCTGACGGTCGCTCATTCTTCCTCGCTCGCGATCGCGTTGATCGCGGCGGCCGCGATGGCGCTGCCTCCGCGCCGGCCCCGCACGATGAGGTGGTCGAGGCCCGAGGGGTGGGCGGCGAGTGCGTCCTTGGACTCGGCGGCGCCGATGAAGCCGACGGGCACGCCGATGACGGCGGCGGGGCGCGGGGCGCCCTCCTCGATCATCTCCAGCAGCCGGAACAGGGCGGTCGGCGCGTTGCCGACGGCGATCACGGAGTTCTCCAGCAGGCCCCGGTCGCGCCAGACTTCGAGGGCGGCGGCGCTGCGCGTGGTGCCCATCTTCGCGGCGAGGGCGGGGACGGCCGGGTCGGAGAGGGTGCAGACCACGTCGTTGTCGGCGGGCAGCCGCTTGCGGGTGACGCCGCTGGCGACCATCTGCACGTCGCACAGGATCGGCGCGCCGGCGTGCAGGGCCGCGCGGGCCCGCAGGACGACGTCGGGGGTGTAGCCGAGGTCCTGGGGGAGGTCGGTCATGCCACAGGCGTGAATCATGCGCACCGCGACCTGGGCGACCGATGCGGGCAGCCCGGAGAGGTCCGCCTCGGCGCGGATCGTGGCAAAGGACTGGCGGTAGATCGCGGCGCCGTCCTTCTCGTACTCGAACACGGTGTACTCGCTCATTTCTTCACTGCGATGCGGGTGGTGTGGTGGTGCGTGCGGCCGTGAGGGCGGCCGCGAGGTCTGCGAACGGGGTGGGCCGGCCGTCGAGTTCGTACCCGTCGGGGGTGGCGACCAGGTCCACCCAGGCGGTGCCGCGGGGGTGTCCGCACCGGCGGGCGCACCCGGACCAGTGCACGGGCAGCGCGGCCGCGGAGTGGTCTTCCGTGGTGACGGCGCGCGCGTCGGCGCGTACGTCCGCGAGGGATTTGGCGCAACCGGGCCTGCCCGTACAGGCGGTGACGGACTGCCAGGGCCCGCCGGGTCCGGTCACCAGGCCGGCCGCCTCCAGCGCGGCGTGGCCGTCGACGTGGCCGCGGGTGGCCGCGCCGGGCAGGACGACGCTGCGCCACGGAGTGACGCGCAGCCCGCCGCCGGCGGCGTCGGCGGCCCCGGTCAGCGCCCGCCACTGGGCGGAGCCGAGCCGGCCGAGCGGGGGCAGCACGCACAGGGCGTCGCCGTGGACGCCGGGCCGGGGCGGTTCCGCGTGCGGCCACGCCACCTCGGGCAGGCGGTCGGCGCGGATCCCGGCGGCGGCCAGCCGCAGGGCGAACTCCCCGTCGTCCGGGGCGTGTCCGTCGGGCAGCTCGGCGACCCGCCAGGCCCGGGTCCCGGCGGCGTCGGCGGCGTCGAGGAAGTACTCGGCGGCCAGCAGCGCCGCCCGGGGCGCGTCGTCCGCGGTCACCTCGACGGCGCCGGCCGCGGCTCCGACCCGTACCAGCACCCGGTCGCCGCTGCCGAGGACGGTCACGTCGGGGTCGAGGGCGGCGACGTCCCCGCGCCCGTCGTCGAGGGCGAACAGGAACCGCCCGGACAGGCCCGTGGCCCGGATACTGGCGCACAGCAGGCGGTCCAGCTCCCGGACCCGGTGCACGACGCGGGGCCCGCCCAGCGGGGAGGCCACGACGTTGCGGACCCGCTCGTGTCCGGGCGCGGGCAGCAGCCCGGCGCCGTCGAGGAGCTCGGCGAGGCCGGTGCCGCAGCCGTCGGCGAGGCCGCGCAGCTGGACGTTGCCGCGGGAGGTGAGTTCCAGGTGCCCGTCCCCGAACCGGTCCGCGGCGAGCCCGAGCGCGGACGCCTGCGCGGTGGTGAGCAGCCCGCCGGGGATCCGGACGCGCGCCAGGTACCCGTCGGCGGCGGCGTGCAGCCGCAGCGCGCCGGGGCAGGCGTCGCCGCGGTCGCGTATGGCGGGTTTGTCCCGCGACGCGGCGGAGGGGGGCTGGGGCATGGCCGCGAGCATACCCACGATTCCCGACCCCCGACCTGTGTCCGTCACCACCCCGACCAGCCCGTCCACCCCGCCCACCTCCCGCACCCCACCACCCCCGGAGGCCCCGGAGCCTCGGGGCCCGGCCCGACCGGGGCCGAGACCCGGCCCCCACCGGGGCCCGGGGCGCAACCCCCAGGGGGCCGGGGCGCAGCCCCCAAGCGGGCCCGGGGGCGCAGACCAGAAGCGGGCCCGGGGCGCAGCCCCGGGGAACGGGCGAAGGGCGGGGCGGGGAGCAGCCCGCGCAGCGGCCCCGAGCGGCCCCCGACCCACACCACCCACACCACCCGGCCCACCCGGCCCGCGCGGCACCACCCCACCCACCCCCACTCCCGGCCAGGGAAAAGGCCGCCTAAGATGACCTTCCGACGGACCGTTCGGCCCGTCATCGCCGAGGACGGCGACATGGGAGGAAGCCCGGTGCGATTCCGGCGCGGTCCCGCCACTGTGAACCCCGCGGAGCGATCGGCCGGGTGAGTCAGGAACTCCCGCCGTCCTCACTGCCCGGGGCGCGGAAACCCCGAGGAAGGCCTGCCGCCGCATGATCCTGCTGCTGTCGACGTCCGACACCGATCTGCTCAGTGCCCGCGCCGCGAACGTCGCCGGCGGCCCCGTGCCGTACCGGTTCGCGAACCCCTCCCGCCTCCCCCTGGACGACCTGCCCGGTCTGCTCGACGGGGTCGGGCTGGTCGTCGTACGCCTCCTCGGCGGCCTGCGCGCCTGGCAGGAGGGCCTGGACGTGCTCCTCGCCGCCGGGCAGACCCGCCCGGTGGTCGTGCTGACCGGCGAACAGGCCCCCGACGCGCAGCTGATGGAGGCCTCCACGGTCCCGATCGGCATCGCCGCCGAGGCGCACCGCTACCTCGCGCACGGCGGCCCGGCCAACCTCGAACAGCTGGCCCGCTTCCTCTCCGACACCGTGCTGCTCACCGGTCACGGCTTCGAGCCCGCCGCCGCCTCCCCCACCTGGGGCGCCCTGGAGCGCCCCGCCACGGAGGCGACCGGCCCCCAGATCGCGGTGCTGTACTACCGCGCGCACCAGATGAGCGGCAACACCGCCTTCGTGCACGCCCTCTGCGACGCCGTCGAGGCCAAGGGCGGGCGGCCGCTCCCCCTGTACGTCTCCTCGCTGCGCACCCCGGAGCCGGAGCTCCTCCAGGCCCTGTCCTCCGCCGACGCGATCGTCACCACGGTCCTCGCGGCCGGCGGCACCCGCCCCGCGACGGCCTCCGCCGGCGGGGACGACGAGTCCTGGGACGCGGGCGCGCTCGCCTCCCTGGGCGTGCCGATCCTGCAGGCCCTGTGCCTGACGGGTTCGCGCGGCAACTGGGAGGAGAACGACGAGGGCCTGTCCCCGCTCGACGCCGCCACCCAGGTCGCCGTGCCCGAGTTCGACGGCCGTCTGATCACCGTCCCGTTCTCCTTCAAGGAGATCGACGAGGACGGCCTGCCCGCGTACGTGGCCGACGCCGAGCGGGCCGCCCGCGTCGCCGGCATCGCGGTGCGCCACGCCCGCCTGCGGCACATCGAGCGCCGCGACAAGAAGATCGCCCTGGTCCTCTCGGCGTACCCGACGAAGCACTCCCGCATCGGCAACGCCGTCGGCCTGGACACCCCGGCCAGCGCCGTGGAGCTGCTGCGCACCCTCATCTCCCACGGCTACGACTTCGGCCCCGCGGCCGAGATCCCCGGCCTGGTCTCCGGCGACGGCGACGAGCTGATCCGCGCCCTGATCGAGGCCGGCGGCCACGACCAGGACTGGCTGACCGAGGAGCAGCTGGCCCGCAACCCCGTCCGCATCCCGGCCGCGGACTACCGGCGCTGGTTCGCCGAGCTGCCCGCCGAGCTGCGCGGGAGCGTCGAGGAGCACTGGGGCGAGGCCCCGGGCAACATGTTCGTGGACCGCTCCTCGAACCCGGACGGCGACATCGTCCTGGCGGCCCTGCGCCGCGGGAACCTGCTGATCCTCATCCAGCCGCCGCGCGGCTTCGGCGAGAACCCGATCGCGATCTACCACGACCCGGACCTGCCGCCCTCGCACCACTACCTGGCCGCGTACCGCTGGATCCAGGCGGCGGCCGAGGACGGCGGCTTCGGCGCCGACGCGATGATCCACCTGGGCAAGCACGGCAACCTGGAGTGGCTGCCGGGCAAGAACGCCGGCCTGTCCGCGTCCTGCGCCCCGGACGCGGCCCTCGGCGACCTGCCCCTCGTGTACCCGTTCCTGGTGAACGACCCGGGCGAGGGCACGCAGGCCAAGCGCCGCGTGCACGCCACCCTGGTCGACCACCTGGTGCCGCCGATGGCCCGCGCCGAGTCGTACGGCGACATCGCGCGCCTGGAGCAGCACCTGGACGAGTACGCCCAGATCAGCTCCATGGACCCGTCGAAGCTCCCCGCGATCCGCGCCCAGATCTGGACGCTGATCCAGGCGGCGAAGCTGGACCACGACCTGGGTCTGCAGGAGCGCCCGGACGACGACGGCTTCGACGACTTCCTGCTGCACGTCGACGGCTGGCTGTGCGAGGTCAAGGACGCCCAGATCCGTGACGGCCTGCACGTCCTCGGCGGCGCTCCGACCGGTGAGGCCCGGGTCAACCTGGTCCTGTCCATCCTGCGGGCCCGTCAGATCTGGGGCGGCACCTCCGCCCTGCCCGGCCTGCGCGAGGCCCTCGGCCTCGACGAGTCGGCGGCGACGCGTACCGCGGCGGACACCGTCGAGGAGACGGCCCGCGCGCTGGTCCAGGCGATGGAGGACGCGGGCTGGTCCCAGGACGCGGTCGCCGCGGTCGCGGCGGGCCACCCCCAGGCGGTCTCCGACATCCTGGCCTTCGCGGCGAACGAGGTCGTCCCGCGCCTGGCCGGCACCACGGACGAGATCGCCCACGTCGTGCGGGCCCTGGACGGCGGGTTCGTCCCGGCCGGTCCGTCGGGCTCGCCGCTGCGCGGCCTGGTCAACGTCCTGCCGACGGGCCGCAACTTCTACTCGGTCGACCCGAAGGCCGTGCCCTCCCGGCTGGCGTGGGAGACGGGCCAGGCCCTCGCGGACTCGCTCCTGACCCGCTACCGCGCCGACCACGACGGCGAGTGGCCGGCTTCCGTCGGGCTCTCCCTCTGGGGCACGAGCGCGATGCGCACGGCCGGCGACGACGTCGCCGAGGCCCTGGCCCTGCTCGGCGTCCGCCCGGTCTGGGACGAGGCCTCGCGCCGCGTCACCGGCATCGAGGCGATCCCCCTGGAGGAGCTCGGCCGTCCCCGCATCGACGTGACGCTCCGCATCTCGGGCTTCTTCCGTGACGCGTTCCCGCACGTCATCGGCCTCCTGGACGACGCGGTCCGGCTGGCGGCCTCGCTGGACGAGCCCGCGGAGTCGAACTTCGTCCGGGCCCACGCCCAGGCCGACCTGGCCGCCCACGGCGACGAGCGCAGGGCCACCACCCGCATCTTCGGCTCCCGCCCCGGCACCTACGGCGCGGGCATCCTCCAGCTGATCGACTCCCGCGACTGGCGCACGGACGCCGACCTGGCGGAGGTCTACACGGTCTGGGGCGGCTACGCGTACGGCCGCGGCCTGGAGGGCCGTCCGGCGCGCACCGAGATGGAGACGGCGTACAAGCGCATCACCGTCGCGGCGAAGAACACGGACACCCGCGAGCACGACATCGCCGACTCCGACGACTACTTCCAGTACCACGGCGGCATGGTGGCCACCGTCCGCGCCCTGCGCGGCACGGCCCCCGAGGCGTACATCGGCGACTCGACCCGCCCGGAGACGGTCAAGACCCGCACCCTGGTGGAGGAGACCTCCCGCGTCTTCCGCGCCCGCGTGGTCAACCCCAAGTGGATCGAGGCGATGCGCCGCCACGGCTACAAGGGCGCCTTCGAACTGGCGGCGACGGTCGACTACCTGTTCGGCTACGACGCCACGACGGGCGTGGTCGCGGACTGGATGTACGACAAGCTGACGGAGACGTACGTCCTCGACCCGACGAACCGGGCCTTCCTGGAGGAGGCCAACCCGTGGGCCCTCCACGGCATCGCGGAACGCCTCCTGGAGGCCGAGTCGCGCGGCATGTGGGAGAAGCCGGACCCGCAGGTCCTGGAAGCGCTGCGCCAGGTCTACCTGGACACGGAGGGCAACCTGGAGGGCGAGGCCGAGTAGCCTCGGCCCGCACGCCGGAAGGACAGCCCGGTCTCCGCACGGAGGCCGGGCTGTCGCCGTCCGTGCCCGCTGCGCCCCCGGTCACCCGGTCACCCGAAACGGTGAACTCCCCCTCGTCCGGGCGACGCCGCGGGCGGGGCAGTGCTGATCTCGTGCGGGGGGCCGGAACGCCTGCCCCCGTACCTTGACGAAAGGCCGGCCCCGCAGTGACGCAGCCGTTCCGACTGCCGGAGTTCTACGTGCCGTACCCGGCGCGCCTCAACCCCCACCTGGAGGAGGCGAGGACCCGCAGCAAGCGGTGGGCGCGGTCCTTCGGGATGCTGGAGGGGTCCGGGGTCTGGGAGGAGTCGGACCTCGACTCGCACGACTACGCGCTGCTGTGCTCCTACACGCACCCCGACTGCGACGCCGAGGCGCTGTCCCTGGTCACCGACTGGTACGTGTGGGTGTTCTTCTTCGACGACCACTTCCTGGAGATGTTCAAGCGCTCCCAGGACCGGGCCGGCGCCAAGGCCTACCTGGACCGGCTGCCCGCCTTCATGCCGATGGACCTGGCGGAAGGTTTCCCCGAGGCCACCAACCCCGTCGAGGCGGGGCTCGCCGACCTGTGGGCGCGTACGGTCCCGGCCATGTCGGCGGACTGGCGGGAGCGGTTCTCCCTCTCCACGAAGAACCTGCTCGACGAGTCCATGTGGGAGCTCGCCAACATCGGCATCGGGCGGATCGCGAACCCCCTGGAGTACATCGAGATGCGCCGCAAGGTCGGCGGCGCGCCCTGGTCGGCCGGCCTGGTCGAGTACGTGGCCGCCGAGGTGCCGGCGCGGGTGGCGCACTCGCGGCCGCTGGGCGTCCTGCGCGACGCCTTCTCCGACGCCGTGCACATCAGGAACGACGTCTTCTCCTACCAGCGCGAGGTGGAGGACGAGGGCGAACTCTCCAACGCCGTCCTGGTGCTGGAGACCTTCCTCGGCTGCACCACCCAGCAGGCCGCGGACATCTCCAACGACCTGATCACCTCCCGGCTCCAGCAGTTCGAGCAGACCGCCCTCACCGAACTCCCCCGCCTCTTCGCCGAACACTCCCTGGCCCCGGCCGAGACCGCGGCCGTGCTGGCCTACGCGAAGGGCCTGCAGGACTGGCAGTCCGGCGGCCACGAATGGCACATGGCCTCCAGCCGCTACATGAACGAGGGGGCCCGCGCCACCGGCCGGACGCCCCTGCCCTTCCTCCCCTCCGCGCCCGGCACCAGTACCTTCGACCTGCGCTCCGCCTTCACCCGCCGCTCGGTGGAGCTGCGCCGCCGCTCCTTCTCCTTCACCCCCTACGAGCGCACCGGCCCGTCGGTGGTCCCGGACATGCGCCTGCCCTTCGAGCTGTCCCTCAGCCCGCACCTGGCACACGCGCGCGAGGGCTCGGTGGAGTGGGCCCGCCGGACGGGGCTGCTGGACCCGCAGCCCGGGGATCCCGGCTCGGCGGTCTGGTCCGAGGAGCAGCTGCGCGGCTTCGACCTGGCGCTCTGCTGCGCGGGCATCGCCCCCGCCGCCGGGCGCGACGCCCTGCTGCTCATCACGCTCTGGATGATCTGGGGAACGTACGCGGACGACTACTACCCGCTGGTGTTCGGACGGAGCGGGAACGTCGCCGGGGCCGAGGCGGCCACCGCGCGGCTGACCGCGATGATGCCCCTCGACACCACCGCACCCGCGGTGGCACCGGTCATCGCGATGGAGCGCGCCCTCGCCGACCTGTGGCTGCGCACCGCACCGGGCCTGGACCCGGCCGTGCGCGCCGAGTTCCGCGCGGCCGTCGTGGACGTGCTGGAGAGCTGGACCTGGGAGGTGGACAACCGTGCCCACCACCACGTCCCGGACCCGGTGGACTACGCCGAGATGCGCCGCCGCACCTTCGGGACGCGGCTGACCCTGCTCATGTGCCGGCTCGGCCGCGAAGGCGGCCGGGGTGTCCCGGACGAGGTCCTGCGGTCGGGCACGCTCCGGTCGCTGGAGAACGCGGCGGCCGACATCGGCTGCATCATGAACGACGTCTTCTCGTACCAGAAGGACGTGGAGTTCGAGGGCGACATGCACAACCATCTGGTCGTCACCCGGCACTTCTTCGACATCGGGTATCCGCAGGCCCTGCACATCTGCCACTCCCTCATGGACCAGCGCACCGGGGAGTTCCGGCACCTCGTCGCGGAGCAGCTGCCGCAGCTCTGCGAGGACCTGGGGCTGGACGCCGGCGCCCGGGCCGCCGTCGACGCCTACGTGGGGGAACTGCGGGACTGGCTGGCCGGGCTCCTCAACTGGCACCAGAACGCGCGGCGTTACCGCGAGGAGGACCTGCGGCCCCAGGGGGACCGGCTGTCCACCGCCGTGCTGGGCAGCGGCTTCGGCATGGCGGCGGCGCGGATTCCGGGACGCCGGTAGGTGCTAGAACTCGTCGGACGTGTGCGGCAGCGGCCCGGTGCGCAGCGCCGCGTCGAGGGCGGCCGCGGCGCCGGGCCGGTGCTCGGTGACCAGTCCGGCGGCGACGAGCTCCTCCACCCGGGTCCCGCCCAGGTAGCAGGCGGCCAGCTCCCGTACGTCCAGGGACAGGTCGGGTTCCGCGCGGGCGGTCTCGCAGGTCGCCCCGCCGGGCCCGGCCTTGAGCCGGAACCGGCCGGCGTTCGCGGGCAGCCGTACGTCGGACAGTTCCAGGACGAGTTCCACGGGCGCGGCCCACGAGCGGGCGGTGAGCGCCGCCCCGACGTCGACCAGGCGCAGCCAGAGCGCCGGGAACTGGGCGGTGACCCTGACCTGGTCGCGGTCGGCGGCGAAGTGCAGTAGCGAGTCGTCCGGGGGGCGGCCCCACGCGGACACCTTGCCGGTCAGGTCGAGGGAGGCCAGGTACTGCCACAGCGCGGCGGCGACGGCCGGGGTCTCGGCTTCCAGTTCGTCGACGCGGACGAGGCCCGGGCTGCGGGCGGGTGCCCCGTCGTCCTCGTGCTTGGTGCGGTAGAGGACGTAGCCCGCCACCGGTTCCCCTGGGTCGCCGAGGGCGATGATCCTGGGCGGGCCCAGCTCCTCGTCCTCCTCGTCCTGTTCGCAGAGCCATTCCTCGGCCCAGCGCTGCTCGCTCCGGCCGGGCCTGCCGGCCCGGGTACGGCGGGCGGCCTCGTGGAAGGGGGCGATGAGGGTGGGGACCTCGTCGGGGCCGACCAGCCGCAGCGGGCGCGGGTCGGGGTCGATGCGCAGGGCGAGGGGCCGGGTGGAATCGATCTCGATGGTGGCGCCCTGGGTGGCGGCGCCGTAGCCGAAGCGGCCGTAGATGGCGGCTTCGGAGGCCCACAGGACGACGAGGGGGCTGCCGTCGGCGCCGGCGCGGCGCAGCTGTTCGTCCATGAGGGCGGTCAGGACGCCCCGGCGGCGGTGGGTCGGGGCGACGGAGACGAAGGTGAGGCCGGGGCTGGCGAGGTCGGTGCCGCCGGGCACGGAGAGGTGGAAGGGGTGGGCGGCCATGAAGCCGACCAGGGCGTCGCCGTCGTAGGCGCCGAGGCGGGCGCAGCGGGCGAGCAGGGAGTGGTGCCGTTCGCGCGTCTCCGGTTCCGGGCGGTCGTGGAAGACCAGGTAGGCGAGCTCCTGAGCGCGGTCGATGTCGGCTTCGGGTACCTCGCGGATGTCCACCATGATCGGGAGACTAATCGGTCATCGCGGACTGCTCACACCATATTGGCCGGATCTGCCCGTCCGGCCGGTCCCGCTGCCGGGTCCGGCCGGTGTCCGGGCCTGTCGGCAGGGGTCCTCAGCGGGTGGCGGGCCCGCTCCAGTCCGCCGGGACGTGACCGATTCGTACCCGTTGGGGGTGGTCGCCGACGGGGACGGAGACGCGGGTGGTCCCGGTGGCGAAGTCGATGGCGGTGACCCGGTCGGCTCCGCTCTCGGAGATGACGCAGGCGGTGCCGTCGCCGTTGACGGTGGCCCAGTAGGGCTTGGCGGCGGGGACGAGCGGCCCCTCGGCGAGGGTGGCGCGGTCGACGACGGTGGCGTAGTCGTCCATGGTGCCGGCGATGCAGAGCTTGCTCCCGTCGGGGCTCATGGACATGCCGTGGTGGCGGGAGTCGTTGACCCACTTGGTGCGGTCGGCGGGGGTGGCGGGGTTCTCGGGGAGGGTCTTGACGCGGGTGATCCGGTCGGAGGGGACGTCGTACTCGACGAACCCGTTGAAGAAGGAGACCTGGAAGTAGAGCTTGGTCTCGTCGGGGCTGAAGGAGACCGGCCGTACGGCGTCGGAGAGGTCCCCCCGGCCGAAGGCGTCGAGGCGTTCGCGCATGTCGATGACGCGGACGGTGCGGAAGGTCCCGGTGTCGACGACGGTGATCTTCCGGTCACCCTTGGTCCAGTCGAGCCAGGGGGCGTCGAGGGCGGAGGTGACGTCGCCGATGGCGCTGTTCCAGAGGTACCGGCCGCCGTCGGTGAAGGTGTTCTCGTGGGGTTTGTCGCCGGTGGTGAAGGATCCGGTCTGCCGGCCGGTGGCGATGTCGAGGACGTGGACGGTGTTGGCGGTGGAGGCGGAGACGGCGACGCGGGTGCCGTCGGGCGAGACGGCCATGTGGTCGGAGCGGTATCCGGCGACCGGGAAGCGCCAGTTGATCCGGCCGGTGCGCAGGTCGATGGAGACGACGTCGGCGAAGCTGGGGCGGGAGACCACGACGGCGGAGCCGTCGGGGGTGGTGTACATGTCGTCGACGAACTGGTCGTGGCCTTCGCCGGCCGTGGCGCGGATGCCGAGGAAGAAGCCGAGCTTGACGGGGTTGAGGTAGATCTCGCGGAGGCGTTCGGCCTTGTCGGGGACGACGTCGATCCGGCCGACGCGGGCGAGGTCGCCGGTGGAGGCGAGGACGTCGGCGGTGCCCTCCCAGTTGTTGCCGACGAAGAGCACCTCGCGCAGGCCGCCGTCCGGCGGGGTCGCCGCCCGCGAGGCGGGGCCGAGGGTGGCCGCGAGGCCCGCCAGCGCCAGGGCGCACGTCAGGCGGAGGGCGCGTGCGGGGGTGTGACGGGTCCGGGACATCCGCTCAACTCCGATACGGGAAAGCGCTGTTACCGGCCGGTAAAATAGGCGGGACATGCAGAAGGCGCAACCCCCGGGAGGGTCGCGCCTTCGCTCGTGTCAGGGGGTCGCCCTTCAGGTCGCCCTTCAGGCGACCGAACCGATCCTGCCGATCACCGTGTTCGAGGTGTCGTGGTGGATCGGGATGTGCGCGCCGGTGAGGGCGGCGCCGCTGCCGCCGCGGCGGTTCGCGACGATCTCGGCGGCGATGGACAGCGCGGTCTCCTCCGGGGAGCGGGCGCCGAGGTCCAGGCCGATCGGGGAGCGCAGCCGGGCCAGTTCGAGCTCGGTCACGCCGACCTCGCGGAGCCGCTTGTTGCGGTCCTCGTGGGTGCGGCGGGAGCCCATGGCGCCGACGTAGGCGACGGGGAGCTTGAGGGCCAGTTCGAGGAGCGGTACGTCGAACTTGGCGTCGTGGGTGAGGACGCAGAGCACGGTCCGGCCGTCGACCCGGGCGGTCTCCAGGTAGCGGTGCGGCCAGTCGACCACGATCTCGTCGGCCTCGGGGAAACGCTTCTTCGTCGCGAAGACGGGCCGGGCGTCGCACAGCGTCACGTGGTAGCCGAGGAACTTGCCGATCCGCACCAGGGCGGAGGCGAAGTCGATGGCACCGAAGACGATCATCCGCGGGGGCGGGACGCTGGACTCGACCAGGACCTTGAGCGGCTCTCCGCAGAGCCGGCCGTCGGCGCCGATCTCCAGCACGCCGGTCTTCCCGGCGTCGAGCATGGCGCGGGCCTCTTCGGCGAGGGTCCGGTCCAGCTCGGGGTGGCCGCCGAAGCCGCCCTCGAAGGAGCCGTCGGGGCGCACCACGAGGGCGCGGCCCGTCAGCTCGGCCGGGCCTTCGGCGATCCGGGCCAGCGCGGCGGCCTCACCCTGCGCGGCGGCACGCAGCGCGGTGGCGAGCACCTCCCGCAGGGGGGAGCCCACGGGGACCGGGGTGACCAGGATGTCGATGATCCCGCCGCAGGTCAGACCCACGGCGAAGGCATCGTCGTCGCTGTAGCCGAAGCGCTCCTGGACGGTCTCGCCGTCCTCGATCGCCTGCCGGCACAGCTCGTACACCGCGCCCTCCACGCATCCGCCGGAGACCGATCCGATGGCCGTGCCCTCGCCGTCGACGGCGAGCGCGGCTCCGGGCTGCCGGGGAGCGCTCCCGCCGACCGCCACCACGGTGGCGACGGCGAAGTCACGTCCCTGCTCGACCCACCGGTTCAGTTCTTCGGCGATGTCCAGCATGTGCGGCCTCCTCGGAGAGGTTTCGGATTCCAGTATCGGATGCGTGGAGGGTCAGGTGGTGCCCACGGGCCTTGCCCTACTTGACGCCGAGCCACGCCTCGATGGGGTGGAGGGCGAAGAAGACCAGGAAGATCCCGGTCAGGACCCACATGAAGGCGCCGATCTCGCGGGCCTTGCCCTGCGCGACCTTGATGGCCACGTAGGAGATCACACCGGCGGCGACACCGGGGGTGATCGAGTAGGTGAAGGGCATGATCACCACGGTCAGGAAGACCGGGATGGCGGTGGCGGCGTCGGCCCAGTCCACGTGGCGGGCGTTCTGCATCATCATCGCGCCGATGATCACCAGGGCCGCGGAGGCGACCTCACCCGGGACGATCTGGGTGATCGGGGTGAAGAACAGGCAGGCGGCGAAGAGCAGACCGCTGACGACGGAGGCGAGACCCGTGCGGGCACCCTCGCCGACGCCGGTGGCGGACTCGACGAAGACCGTCTGGCCGGAGCCGCCGGCGATGCCGCCGATGGCGCCACCGGCGCCGTCGATGAACAGCGCCTTGGACAGGCCCGGCATGCGGCCCTTGTCGTCGGCCAGCTTGGCCTCGGTGCCGACGCCGATGATGGTGGCCATCGCGTCGAAGAAGCCGGCGAGCACCAGCGTGAAGACGATCATGCCGACCGTCATGACGCCGACGTCGCCCCAGCCGCCGAACTCGACCTTGCCGAAGAGCGAGAAGTCCGGCATCGAGACCGCAGAGCCGTCGAGGGTCGGCGGACCGTTCTTCCAGGCCTTCGGGTCGATGTCCACGACGGCGTTCAGGATCGCCGCGAGGACGGTGCCGCCGACGATGCCGATCAGGATGGCACCGGGGATCTTGCGGGCCTGGAGCATGAAGATGCCCAGCAGGGTGACGCAGAACAGCAGGACCGGCCAGCCGGCGAGCTCGCCGACCGAACCGAGCTGGACCGGGGGACCGAACTCGGGGCCCTTGCCGACGAAGCCGGCCTTAACGAGACCGATCAGGGCGACGAACATGCCGATGCCCATGGTGATCGCGTGCTTGAGCGCGAGGGGGATCGCGTTCATGATCATCTCTCGGAGGCCGGTGACGACCAGGAGACAGATCACGACGCCGTACATGACGCACATGCCCATGGCCTGCGGCCAGGTCATCTGCGGGGCGACCTGCCCCGCGAGCACGCCGGAGACGGAGAGGCCGGCGGCGAGGACCAGCGGGACCTTGCCGATGAAGCCCATCAGGAGGGTGGTCAGGGCCGCGGCGAAGGCGGTGGCCGTGATCAGGGCCTTCTGGCTCATCGTGTCCCCGGCGACGTCCTTGCCGGAGAGGATCAGCGGGTTGAGCAGGAGGATGTACGCCATGGCCATGAAGGTCGTGACGCCGCCACGAATTTCATTGCCTACGTTCGACCCTCTGTGGGTGATGTGAAAGTAACGGTCGAGCCAAGAACGCCCAGCGGGGTTCAGAGTGCCGTCGCCGGCCTCTTCCGCGGTGGTCTTGGGCTCCACTGACGACTGGGTCATGGTGCCTAACTCCCAAGGTTCAAAGGGGCACCCGCATAAAGATTGGAGACGCGGGATTTGGGAAACTGCGTTGGCTGCACGACCCGGGGTGACGGCCCGAGGCGACGCGAAATGTGCACTGCGTGTACTGCGGGTAGTGCGGGGGTGACCGCTGGTACTACGTGGGGGTTTTGCAGGGGTTCTGCCAAGTGACGGGGACCGCGAGCGGTGCGGTACCGCGTACTTCGTGCTCCGGGCGGTGCGGCGTGAAGTGTGACGTTCCCGAGTCACACCGCCCGGAAATCCGAGGGGTGCGGTCCGGGGGCCTGGCGGCCCCCGGACCACTGCGTCCTAGAGGGTCCCGGTAAGGGCTTCCGGACGGATCGGCGTCTTGTTGAGCTCCAGACCGGTCGCCTGCCGGATCGCCGCGAGGACGGCCGGGGTGGACGAGAGGGTCGGGGCCTCGCCGAGACCGCGAAGGCCGTACGGCGCGTTCGGGTCGGCCAGCTCCAGGACGTCGACCGGGATGGTCGGGGTGTCCAGGATGGTCGGGATCAGGTAGTCCGTGAAGGAGGGGTTGCGCACCTTCGCGGTCTTCGGGTCCACGATGATCTCTTCCATGACGGCCACGCCGAGACCCTGGGTGGTACCACCCTGGATCTGGCCCACCACGGAGAGCATGTTCAGCGCCTTGCCGACGTCCTGGGCGGTCGCCAGCTCGACGACCTTGACGAGGCCGAGCTCGGTGTCCACCTCGACGACCGCGCGGTGCGCGGCGAAGGTGTACTGGACGTGGCCGTCGCCCTGGCCGGTCTTCAGGTCGAACGCGACGGTCGGGCGGTGACGGAACTCGAGTTCGAGGTCGATCGCGTCCTCGCCCTCCAGGATGTCCGCCAGGTCCGCGAGCACCTCGCCGCCGTCGGTGACGACCTTGCCGCCCTCCAGGAGCAGCTCGGCGGTCGCCCACGCCGGGTGGTAGGAGCCGTTCTTGCGGCGGCCGATCTCCAGGACCTTCTCGCGGACGGCCTCGCAGGTGTTCTTCACGGCGCCACCGGTCATGTACGTCTGCCGGGAGGCGGACGTGGAACCGGCGGAGCCGACCTGCGTGTCGGCCGGGTGGATGGTCACCTGCGTGACGCCCAGCTCGGTACGGGCGATCTGCGCGTGGACGGTGACACCGCCCTGGCCGACCTCCGCCATGGCCGTGTGGACCATCGCGACGGGCTGGCCGTTGATGACCTCGAGGCGCACGCGGGCGGTCGAGTAGTCGTCGAAGCCCTCGGAGAAGCCGACGTTCTTGATGCCGACCGCGTAGCCGACGCCGCGGACGACGCCCTCACCGTGGGTGGTGTTGG
Source organism: Streptomyces sp. NPDC004126 (assembly GCF_050275515.1). Classification (NCBI taxonomy): domain Bacteria; kingdom Bacillati; phylum Actinomycetota; class Actinomycetes; order Kitasatosporales; family Streptomycetaceae; genus Streptomyces; species Streptomyces sp. NPDC004126. The sequence goes on from NZ_JBNNPF010000058.1 coordinate 21,114, forward strand.
AGAGGCCGCCGGGCAGCGCGCGGACGTCCGCGCTCTCGCCGGCGGTCTCCCACTGGCGCTCCGGCGGCAGCGGGCGGGCCTTGACCCGGCGCAGCAGCTCGGCGACCGGGGCCGGGGAGTCCACGACCTGGCCGGTGGGCATGATCGTGCCCATCTCCATGGCGTTCAGCTGGCGGAACTCGACCGGGTCCATGCCCAGCTTCGCCGCGAGCTTGTCCATCTGGGCCTCGTACGCGAAGCAGGCCTGGACGGCGCCGAAGCCGCGCATCGCGCCGCAGGGCGGGTTGTTCGTGTAGAGCGCGATCGCCTCGATGTCCACGTCGTCGATGACGTACGGGCCCACCGAGAGGGAGGACGCGTTGCCGACGACGGCCGGGGAGGCCGACGCGTAGGCACCGCCGTCGAGCACGATCTTGCACTTCATGTGCGTGATCTTGCCGTCCTTGGTGGCGCCGTGCTCGTACCAGAGCTTCGCCGGGTGGCGGTGCACGTGGCCGAAGAAGGACTCGAAGCGGTTGTAGACGATCTTGACCGGCTTGTTCGTGGCCAGGGCCAGGAGGCAGGCGTGGATCTGCATCGAGATGTCCTCGCGGCCGCCGAAGGCACCGCCGACGCCCGAGAGCGTCATGCGGACCTTCTCCGGCGGCAGGCCCAGGACCGGGGCGATCTGCTGGAGGTCCGAGTGCAGCCACTGGGTGGCGACGTAGAGGTCGACACCGCCGTCCTCGGAGGGCACGGCGAGACCGGACTCCGGACCGAGGAAGGCCTGGTCCTGCATGCCGAAGGTGTACTCGCCCTCGACGATCACGTCGGCCCGCTTGCGGGCCTCCTCCACGTTGCCGCGGATGATCGGCTGGCGGTGCACGATGTTCGGGTGCGGGACGTGACCGGAGTGGTGGTCGTCGCGGCCCTCGTGGATCAGCGGCGCGTCGGGGGCGAGGGCGGATGCCTCGTCCGTGACGAGCGGCAGCTCCTTGTAGTCGATCTTGATCTTGGCGGCCGCGCGGCGGGCGGTCTCCGGGTGGTCGGCGGCCACGAGGGCGACCGGCTCACCGTGGTGGCGTACCCGGCCGTTGGCCAGGACGGGGGTGTCCTGGATCTCCAGGCCGTAGTTCTTCATCTCGGCCGGCAGGTCGTCGTACGTCAGCACCGAGTAGACGCCCGGCATGGCCAGGGCCTCGGAGATGTCGATGGAGACGATCTCGGCGTGGGCGACGGTGCTGCGCAGGGTCTGGCCCCACAGCATGTCCTCGTGCCACATGTCCGAGGAGTACGCGAACTCGCCGGTGACCTTGAGGGTGCCGTCCGGGCGGAGCGTGGACTCGCCGATGCCGCCCTTGGTGTGGTTCTGGGTGACGTTCTTCGGCGTGCCGACGGTGCGGGTGTCCTGAGCCATGATCAGACCGCCTCTCCCTGACGGGCGGCCGCGAGGCGGACCGCGTCGAGGATCTTCTCGTAGCCCGTGCAGCGGCAGAGGTTGCCGGACAGGGCCTCACGGATGTCCTGGTCGGACGGGTCGGCGTTCTGCTCCAGGAGAGCGTCGGCCTGGACCAGCAGACCCGGGGTGCAGAAACCGCACTGGACCGCGCCGGCGTCGATGAACGCCTGCTGGATGTTGGAGAGCTCGCCGCCCTCACCGGTCTGGGAGTCGGTGCCCTTGGCGGACCACTGCTTGGCCTCGTCCGTGGAGACGCCCTTGCCGCCGCCGCACGCGCCGGTGCCGCAGGCGTGGCCGTGCTCGTCGCGCTGCTTGGCGAAGTCCGCCAGGCCCTCGACGGTCACGACGTCGCGGCCCTCGACCTGGCCGGCCGCGACCAGGCAGGAACAGACCGGCACGCCGTCGAGGCGGACGGTGCAGGAACCGCACTCGCCCTGCTCACAGGCGTTCTTCGAGCCGGGCAGGCCCAGGCGCTCACGCAGGACGTAGAGGAGGGACTCGCCCTCCCAGACGTCGTCGGCTTCCTGCGGACGGCCGTTGACAGTGAAATTGACGCGCATGGTTACGCAGCCCCTTCAAGCGAGCGGCCGTTGGTGCCGCGGTACTGCTCCCAGGTCCAGACGAGCTGGCGGCGAGCAAGGATGCCGACCGCGTGGCGGCGGTACTTCGCCGTGCCGCGGACGTCGTCGATCGGGTTGCACGAGGCGGACGCGAGCTCACCGAACTGCTTGGCGATCGACGGGGTGATGACCTTGCCGTTGTCCCAGAAACCGCCCTCTTCGAGCGCGGCGTTCAGGAACTCCTCGGCGGCCTTGGCCCGGATCGGGGTCGGGGCCGCCGAGGCGATGCCCGTACGCACGGTGCGGGTGTCGGGGTGCAGCGCGATGCCGAAGCCGCAGACGGCGATGACCATCGCGTTGCGGGTGCCGACCTTGGAGTACTGCTGCGGGCCCGTGGCGTTCTTGATGTGGACCGTCTTGATGAGCTCGTCGGCGGCGAGCGCGTTGCGCTTCACGCCGGTGTAGAACTCGTCGATCGGGATCAGGCGGGAGCCGCGCACCGACTCGACCTCGACGTGGCAGTCGGCGGCGAGCAGGGCGGGGTGGGAGTCACCGGCGGGCGAGGCGCAACCGAGGTTGCCGCCGACGCCGCCGCGGTTGCGGATCTGCGGGGACGCGACCGTGTGCGAGGCGAGCGCGAGACCCGGCAGCGTCGCGCGCAGGTTCTCCATGATCTGGGTGTACGGGACGGAGGCGCCGAGCTTGGTGACCTCCTCGCCGACCTCCCACTCCCGCAGCAGTTCGATGCGGTTGAGGTCCAGGAGGTATTCCGGACGGCGGTGGTCGAAGTTGATCTCGACCATGATGTCGGTGCCACCCGCAATCGGCACAGCTGTGGGGTACTCGGCCTTGGCGGCGAGTGCCTCCTCCCAGCTGGCGGGGCGAAGGAAGTCCATGTGCGGCTCTCTTCTTCTTAATCGGGTCGTTCACTTCAAGCCAGGAGGCCGAAGGCCCTCGACTGGTCGTTCACGTGCTGTTAACGCGGTGTGGAGCCAGTACACAAGCCCGGTGTCCCTCGGGTGCAGTCACCGAAACCATGAAGGAGTTGGCTGGCGGCCTCCTTCGTCTTGTAGATTCGTATGAAAGGCAGGATGCGACGACCTGCCCGATTTCCAACGGCAACATTCGAGACAGATCGGCGGCGACATCATGCGGCTGCGCGCACTGCTGGAAACCGAGGCGCTGGGGCTGCGGCTGCTGGGCGGCGAGGAAGAACTCGACCGGACGGTCCGCGGGGTCATGACGACCGACCTGAGGGATCCCAGCCGATACCTGACCGGGGGAGAACTTGTCCTCACGGGCCTGGCATGGCGAAGAAATTCAGCCGACTCCGAGCCATTCGTACGAATCCTCGCGAGTGCGGGGGTGGCGGGCCTCGCGGCCGGCGAAGCGGAACTGGGCGACATCCCGGACGATCTGGTTTCGGCCTGCGTGCGAAACCGGCTGCCGCTCTTCGCGGTGAACGAGGACGTTGCATTCGCCACCATCACGGAATACGTGGTGCGGCAGGTCTCCGGGGAGCGCGCGGGCGACCTCGCGGCGGTCGTGGACCGCCACCGGCGTCTGATGACCTCGGGTCCCGCGGGCGGCGGACCCGATGTGGTGCTGGATCTGCTCACCACGGACCTCGATCTGCGGGCCTGGGTGCTCTCCCCCACCGGCCGGCAGATCGCCGGAGCGGGCGAGCCGCTGGCGCCGGGGATCTGCGCGACGCTGGCGAGCGAACACCTCGCGGCGGTCCGGACGGGCCGCAGGGGCCCGCACCGGCTGTCCATCCAGGGTATTACCTACTCCCTCTTCCCGATCAGGGGACATGGTCGCGGCCCTGGTCAGGCCACCCGCGACGTACGCGAGAGCGTGCTGTCGGACTGGCTGCTGGCCGTCGAGGCGGACGCGGGCGACTGGCCCGCCGAGCGACTGGACCTGCTCCAGGGCGTCACCCAGCTGATCGCGGTCGAGCGGGACCGCCGCGACGCGGCCCGCACGGTGCGCCGCCGGCTGGCGCAGGAGGTGCTGGAGCTGGTCCAGACGGGCGCCCCGCCCGCCGAGATCGCCGCCCGCCTGCGGGTGGCGGCCCCGGTGCTGCTGCCCGGACTGGGCGCGGCCCCGCACTGGCAGGTCGTGGTGGCGCGGGTGGACTGGGAGGGCGGGGACATCCCCGGCGGCCCGGTGGCCCAGTCGCTGCTGGAGGAGATCCTGGTCGACCCGTCGATGTCCGGACCGGAGCCGTCCGACCGGATCGCGGTGGCCCACGCCGGCGACGAGGCCATCGCGCTGGTGCCGCTGCCCGCGCTCTCCGGCGACGCCGGGGAGGACAAGGGCCCGGACTCCGCCCTGCACGCCGACGCGCTCCTGGCGGCCGTACGGGAGCCGCTGGCGGCCGGCCTGGCCGACGACGGCCGGCTCACCCTCGGCGTCAGCGCGGCCGTGCACTCCGCCGAGGGGCTGCGCGGGGCGCTGGAGGAGGCCCGGCACGCCCGCCGGGTCGCCGCCGCCCGTCCCGGCCGGGTCTGCGCGGCCGGCCACCACGAGCTGGCCTCGCACGTCCTGCTGCTGCCGTTCGTGCCGGACGACGTCCGCCGCGCCTTCACGGCCCGGCTGCTGGACCCGCTGCGGGACTACGACCGCCGGCACCGCGCGGAGCTCATCCCGACCCTGGAGGCGTTCCTGGACTGCGACGGCTCCTGGACCCGCTGCGCGACCCGGCTGCACCTGCACGTCAACACGCTGCGCTACCGGGTCGGGCGAATCGAGCAGCTGACGGCGCGCGACCTTTCGCGCCTGGAGGACAAGCTGGACTTCTTCCTGGCACTGCGCATGAGCTGACCCCCGGGCCCTCCCATCTGCGCACTCCCCACGAAGGGGCCGGGCAGGGGCGGCTGACGAGCCGTCCGGACTTTGTGAAAGAGTTCACCCGACCCCTTGGCCGAGGCAGCCGATCCGTGCTCTCATTTCGCCCCAGGGCTCAACGACGTGCTGCTTGGTTGCTTCGGGGAGGGCAATGTGGCGGATACCGCCATGTCCGGTGCGGGATCAACGGGGGGCGACGACCCCCTCCAGCGGGCGATATGGCGGCTGCGCTCGCGCGGCTGTTGGACGGACGCGGCGGCCCTGCTGACGCCGCACGCGCACGACGCGGGGGCGGCGGTGCAGCGCACCGCGCTCCTGGTGGAACGGTGCCTGTTCACCGGCCAGGGCTGGTCGGACGCGGAGGACGCGCTGCGGGCGGCCGAGGCCGTGGCCCGGGACGACGACGAACGGGGCGCGGCGGCCTGCGAGCGGGGCCAGCTGGCGTACGCGGCGACCGTGCTCGGGGTACGGGACCGCGCCGACGAGGCCCGCTCGGCACTGGGCCGCGCGGCGGCGCTGCTGTCCCCGGGGTCGCGGACGCGCCCGCTGCTGGACTTCCGGCGGGGCCTGGTGGCCGAGCACCTGGCGGACGCCCCGCAGGCGGCCCGGCCGGCGTACCACCGCGCGCACGCGGGGGCGGTGACGCACGGGGACACCCTGCTGCTGTCGTTCACCTGGCGGCACCTGGCCGCGCTGGCGCTGCGGGACGGCGAGGTCGCCGAGGCGCGCAAGGGCTTCGCGGAGTCCCTGCGGATCCGGGAGGACCTGGGCTTCCTGGTCGGCACCGCGCCGGCGCTGGCGGCCCTGGCGGAGGTCGAACCGGAACCGGAAGCCGCCCGGCTCCGCGCGGAGGCCCGCCGCCTGTTCCACCTCCTGGGCGGCATCCCGACCTGGCTCGCGGACCAACTGGCCCCGGCCGCGTAACCCTGCGGGGCTGGTCCCCTACCCTCCCCCAGACTCCGTCCGGGGGGACCCCCACTTCCACCGTTCCCAGGGGCTCCGCCCCTGACCCCGGTCCTCAAACGCCGGACGGGCTATAGACAGCCCCGCCGGCGTTTGAGGCGCGGGGTCCGGGGCGGAGCCCCGGTGAGCGGGAGAGGGGCGGGTAGGGGACCAGCCCCGCGCAGCGGGACCCCCGGCGGGAGCGGCTAGGAGCCCGCGAAGTGCGCGCGCACGAGCCGCTCCACGGCCGCGAGGTCCTGCGCGGCCAGCGCGTCCAGCAGGGCCGAGTGCTCCGCCGCGTCGGCGACCAGGTCACCCCGCCGCACCCGCGGAGCACCCGGCAGGGGCCACTGCGCGCGCCGGTGCAGCTCCTCGGCGATCCGCGCCAGCTGCCCGTTGCCCGACAGCGAGAGCACCGCCCGGTGGAAGGCCCGGTCGGCGTCCGCGTACCGCGGCAGGTCCCCCTCGGCGGCCGCCTCCGCCGCGGCCTCGGCGGCCGGCCGCAGGGACTCCCAGGTCGCGGCCGGCACCGACCGGGCCAGCCGCAGCATCACCGGCACCTCGATCAGCGCCCGGACCTCGGACAGCTCCGCCTGGCTGCGCCGGGTGCGGGTCAGCACGCGGAAGCCCCGGTTGGGCAGGCACTCCACCGCCCCCTCCAGCGCCAGCTGCTGCATCGCCTCCCGGACCGGGGTCGCGGAGACCCCGAACCGCTCGCCGAGCGCGGGGCCCGAGTAGATCTCCCCCGGCACCAGCTCCCCGTCCACGAGGGCGGCGCGCAGCGCGTCCAGGACCTGCCCGCGCACGGAGTGCCGCAGCACCTTCTGCGGCGGGATCAGGGGCTCCCCCGCCGCGCACTCCGACTCCGCCTCCGACACCGGGGCGTGGGCCGCTCCGTTCACTCGGTCCTCCTCCGGGTCTCGACCGGTTCCGAGGATAGGCGGAACTCGGGCGTCCCCGGGCTCCCCACACCCCCCGAGATCAGCTAAGGTAAGGCTTACCTTTCCTCACGACGCGTGATTCGGTGGTCCGCATGCTCCTGTCCGCACCCGCCCCGGCCGGCTCTCCGGTGGCCCGTGCGTACGAGCGCCTGGCGGACGCCTACCCCGGCCTGCGGGCCGAGGAGCGCGGCGCGCACGAACCCCTCCCTCGCGGTGTGGGCTGGGTCGGCGCGCACGAGCTCGCGGCGGGCGGGGCGGCCCTGGACGCCCACCTCGCGTGGGACGAGGCCCAGGTGCTGCGGGACTACGGGCGCCGGGCGCGGCCCGACGTGGTGGCCGGGTTCGGCCTCCACCGGTACGCCTGGCCGGCCTGCCTGCTGATCACCGTCCCGTGGTTCCTGGAGCGCCGGGTGCCCCGGCTGCCCGTGGACCGGGTGGCCTTCCACCGGACCCGCGGGCTGATGTCCGTACGCGTGGAGGAGTTCGCCTGCCTGCCGGACGACCCGGCGGCCTCCCTCCCCGGGGCGCGGGTCGTCCCGGGCGAGGAGGCCCTGCGCGAGGAGGTGCGGGCGGCGGTGGCCCAGCACCTCGGACCGCTGCTGGAAGGTTTCGGCACGCGGATGCGGCGCGGCCGCCGCGCCCTGTGGGCGATGGCCGCCGACGAGGTCGTCGAGGGGCTCTGGTACCTGGGGAGCCTGCTCGGCGAGGAGCGGCGGGCCGTGCGCGAGCTGGAGCTGCTGCTGCCGGGCGCCCTCGCCCCGTACACCGGAGCCGCCGGCTTCCGCGCCCTTCCCGGCCCCGGCGGGGCGGAACTGACCACCCGGGACCGGGCGAGCTGCTGCTTCTTCTACACGATCCGGCCGGAGGACACCTGTACGACCTGCCCGCGCACCTGCGACGCGGACCGCGTCACCCGGCTCACGGCGGCCGACGGCTGAACCCACCCGTGCGGATGAAGTGGATTCGAACTCAACTCGACTCGTACGAGCGCCAGTTCGACCCACAACACCCTATCCGACGGGACCCGCCCCCCGATGGCGTCCACTTGCCCCGAAACCCACGTGCACCACTGACCGGCTGCGCCACTATGGCGCCCGGAAAGCCGCATACGCGAGGCAAGGGACATCCGCATGAGACTGACCGACATATCGCTGGACTGGCTGCTGCCCGGCAGCCTGTTGATCCTGGGCGTGCTTGCGGCAGTGGCGGTGGTGGCCCGGGGCAAGCGTGAGGGCGAGAAGGCGACGGCCGACGACAGCTGGGAACGCAGCGAGGAGCGCCGGCGCCGCAAGGAGGCCGTCTACGGCACCGCCTCGTACGTCCTGCTGTTCTGCTGCGCTGCGGTGGCCGCCGCGCTCTCCTTCCACGGGCTCGTCGGCTTCGGCCGGCAGAACCTCAACCTCTCCGGGGGCTGGGAGTACCTGGTCCCGTTCGGCCTCGACGGCGCCGCCATGTTCTGCTCGGTGCTCGCCGTCCGCGAGGCCAGCCACGGCGACGCGGCCCTCGGCTCCCGCATGCTGGTCTGGCTCTTCGCCGGGGCGGCGGCCTGGTTCAACTGGGTCCACGCGCCCCGGGGCACGGGCCACGACGGCGCCCCGCAGTTCTTCGCCGGGATGTCGCTCTCGGCGGCGGTGCTCTTCGACCGGGCCCTCAAGCAGACCCGCCGCGCGGCCCTGCGCGAGCAGGGCCTGATCCCGCGCCCGCTGCCGCAGATCCGCATGGTCCGCTGGCTGCGGGCCCCCCGGGAGACCTTCGGCGCCTGGTCGCTGATGCTCCTGGAGGGGGTGCGGACCCTCGACGAGGCCGTGGACGAGGTGCGCGAGGACAAGAAGGAACGCGAGCAGGACCGGCACCGCAGGCGGGAACAGCACCGCCTCGACCGCGCCCGCATCAAGGCGCTGGGCCGGCAGCACAGGGCGTTCGGGCGGGCCCGGGCGCGTCAGGTCGACCTGCCGGGGCTGACCCCCGGGACGGGCTCCGCGCCGGTCGGCGCGGAGCCGGCCATATCGGAAGCGGGACAGCTGCCCCTGCGAAAAAGGCCCTCTCTGCAGGCCGTGAACGGAACCGAATCCCCTGATCCGTCCGGGCCCCGGACGGTGGACCTCACCGCCGAGGACGACACCCAGACGATCCCCCGGCTCGACTCCCTGGAGCGCAAACTGAAGGACCTGGAACAGCAGTTCGGCTGACCGGACCGCACGGGCACGGAGGCGGGGCACCCCCCTGGGGGCGCCCCGCCCGCGCACGCTCAGGCCAGGGCCGCGCCCGCGGCCCCCGCCGCGGCCGGGGTCCCGAGCTCGAACCAGACGACCTTGCCGGACCCCATCGCGAGCGGATCCACGCCCCAGGCGTCGGCCAGCGCCTGCACCAGCACCAGCCCGCGGCCGTGCGTACCGTCGTCGGCGGACGGTACGTGCGGCCGGGGCAGGCGGGCGGCGTGGTCGCGGACCTCGACCCTGAGCCGGCCGGCCCGGACGGTCGCGGACACCTCGGCGCCCTGGTCGGTGTGGACGAGGGCGTTGGTGACCACCTCGGTGATCAGCAGCTCCGCCACCTCGGCCGTCTCGCCCCGACAGCGGTGGCGCACCAGCTCCCGCAGGGCCCGGCGGACCTCGCCCACCGCCTTCAGGTCGGCCCGGCGCACGCTCCGCGCCATCTCGGCGCGGTCCTGCCCGTCGCCCGCCGACGGCTCCCGCGCCACCGGCCGCTCGGTCCTCCACGTCTTCCCGGTCCTCGCCCCCACCCGCACGGCGACATACCTCCCCGTATTGCGCTGCCCGTGGTCTCGAACAGGTCTACGGAATGCATGCCCCCGGCGACGGTCCGCACTCCTTCGCGCTCAAGGCCTGGGCACGTTGCGTAGGTTGGATCGAGCCATCTGGATCATCCGGCCGACCCCGCCGTCCAGGACGATCTTGCTGGCGGACAGTGCAAATCCGGTCACCATCTCGGCACTGATCTTCGGAGGAATCGACAGGGCGTTGGGGTCCGTCACCACGTCCACCAGAGCCGGCCCCTTGTGCCGGAGAGCGTCCCGCAAAGCGGCCGTGAGCTGCTTGGGCTTCTCGACCCGGACCCCGTAGGCGCCCGCCGCGCGGGCGATCGCGGCGAAGTCCGGGTTCCGGTTCGTCGTTCCGTACGACGGGAGGCCGGAAACCAGCATTTCCAACTCCACCATCCCCAGGGAGGAGTTGTCGAAGAGAATCACTTTGACGGGTAGGTCGTACTGCACCAGGGTGAGGAAATCTCCCATCAGCATCGAGAAACCGCCGTCACCGGACATCGACACCACTTGACGGCTCCGGTCCGTGAACTGTGCGCCGATGGCCTGCGGGAGGGCGTTGGCCATGGAGCCGTGGCTGAAGGAGCCGATGATGCGCCGCTTGCCGTTCGGGGAAAGATAGCGCGCCGCCCATACGTTGCACATGCCCGTGTCGACGGTGAACACCGCGTCTTCGTCGGCGAGTTCGTCGAGGACGGACGCCACGTACTCGGGGTGGATCGGCGTGTGCTTCTCCACCTTGCGCGTGTACGCCTTCACCACCCCCTCCAGCGCGTCCGCATGCTTCTTCAGCATCCGGTCCAGGAAGCGGCGGTCCTCCTTCGGCCGCACCCGCGTGTTCAGCGCGCGCAGGGTCTCCCGTACGTCCCCCCACACCGCGAGGTCCAACTGCGAGCGGCGGCCCAGGTGTTCGGGCCGGATGTCCACCTGGACGATCTTCACGTCGTCCGGCAGGAAGGCGTTGTACGGGAAGTCCGTGCCGAGCAGCACCAGCAGGTCGCACTCGTGCGTGGCCTCGTAGGCGGCGCCGTACCCCAGCAGGCCGCTCATGCCGACGTCGTACGGGTTGTCGTACTGGATCCACTCCTTGCCGCGCAGGGCGTGCCCGACCGGGGCCTTCACCCGGCCGGCGAACTCCATCACCTCGGCGTGCGCGCCCGCGGTGCCGCTGCCGCAGAAGAGCGTGACCCGGTCGGCCTCGTCGATCAGCCGGACCAGCTTCTCGATCTCCCCGTCGCCGGGCCGTACGGTCGGCCGGGCCGTCACCAGGGCGTGCTGGACGGCCTTCTCCGGGGCGGGCTGGGCGGCGATGTCGCCGGGCAGCGCGACGACGCTGACGCCGCCGCGGCCGATGGCGTGCTGGACGGCGCTCTGCAGCAGCCGGGGCATCTGCGCCGGGTTGGAGATCAGCTCGCTGTAGTGGCTGCACTCGCGGAACAGCTGGTCGGGGTGGGTCTCCTGGAAGTAGCCGAGCCCGATCTCGCCGGAGGGGATGTGCGAGGCGAGGGCCAGGACGGGGGCCATGGAACGGTGCGCGTCGTACAGGCCGTTGATCAGGTGGAGGTTGCCGGGGCCACAGGAGCCCGCGCAGGCGGCGAGCCGCCCGGTGATCTGGGCCTCGGCGCCCGCCGCGAACGCGGCCGTCTCCTCGTGCCGGACCTGGATCCACTCGATGCCGCCGGTGCGGCGGATCGCGTCGACGACCGGGTTCAGGCTGTCGCCGACGACCCCGTACATCCGGCGCACGCCCGCGCGCACGAGGATGTCCGTGAACTGCTCCGCCACGTTCTGCCTGGCCATGGATGGACGCCCTCTCCGGTTCCCCGCGAGCCGTGTGCGTCTTCCATCCACGCACGTCCCGTGCGGTTACGCCTCCCAGAGCGCGGCGGCCGTCCGGTCGTCGGCATAGCCCTTGAGGCGGAGCTGGGTGTCGGCGAGGAACGCCGCCAGGCCCGGCGGCTCCCCCTGCGACCATCGGGCGGCGAGCTCCGCCGGGAGCAGGCCCTCCTCCCGCATGGGCTCCGCGAGGCCGCCGGAGCAGAGCAGCAGGGTGTCACCCCGGCGGGCCACGGAGGCGCGGAACCGGAAGCCGGTGCCGCCGGGCGTGCCGCCGTCCTCCTCCAGGTCGCGCCAGCGGCCCCCGCGCAGCCGGAAGACCCCGCCGGCGCCGGCGCCGAAGCAGATCCGGTTGGGGCAGTCCGGGTCCAGCGGCAGCAGGAGCCCGCGCAGCCCCGCGGTGTACGCCTCCTCGGCGAGCCCGAGCTCGGCGGCGCGGGCCCGCAGCCGCCCGTAGCCCCGGTCGGTGAGGCGCTGCAGCCCCGACAGCAGGGCCTCCCGCCGGCCCGCCCGGATGTCGTCGGCGAGCCGCTCCCGGCTGCGCCCGACGGCCGCCGCGACGAGGTGGCCCAGCTCGGCGGCGGCCTCCCGGGCGCCGGGGGCGGCCCGGTCCCCGCCGGCCAGCACCACCAGCACCAGGGCCTCGTCGCCGCTGCCGAAGCGGGCCGTGAGCAGGAAGTCCCGCCGGGCCTCGCCCCGGTAGCGGGCGGAGTCCCCCCGCAGGGAGGCGGCCCGCAGGGTGTACGTGCCGTAGCGGGCGCCCTCCAGGACGGTGTCCGGGGTCAGGAAGTCCAGCGCGGCCGGGTCCGCGGCGGGCAGCGCCCCCGGCTCGGCGGCGTAGGTGGGGGCGCGGTCGCCGAGGTACCGCACCGCGGGCCGCCCGGGCGGCGGCGGGGCGGCCGCCTCCCCCGGAGCCTGCGCCGGAGCGGGCGGCACGGCCAGGTCCCCCTGTGCGTACCCGGTCTCCCCGGCCACCCGCGGGTCCGGCGGGGCGGGGGGAGCGGGCGGCTGCGGTGGTTCCGGCGGCTGCGGCTGCGGCGGGGCGGCGGCCCGGTACCCGGGCGGTGGCGGCGGTACGGCCATCCCGGCGGGCGCCTCCCGGCGCGGACCGGGCAGGGACGGCTGCCCGGACGGGGCCGGCTCGGGCGGGGCCTGGCCGGGCGGGGCCTCGCCGACCGGGGCCTCGCCGACCGGGGCCGGATCCGTCACCAGGACCACCGACGCCGAGCGGAAGCGCTGGTCCAGGGTGTCCCCCGGGTCCGGGGCCGGGTCGTGGGCGGGGCCCGCGTCGGGGTCCTCGTACAGCTTCTGCCACCAGTCCTGCGCGTCCTGCTGACTCATGCCCCCATTCTGGGCGCGACCGGGCGGCGGAAAACCCCGAATCCGGGAAAAGGCCCCACCGGGCCGCCACCCCGCGCACCCGCCCCGCACCACCCGCACATACGGGCGGAATCAGTACACCGGATCGACTGCTCTCCCGGCCTGGGCGGCACCTCCTTGGCGGACGGGCGGGGGATGCGGCGAAGATGTCGCCGGGAACGGGGAACGGCACCGGGAAGTGGGGGGTGGACGGGTTGCTGGGAGCGATAGGCCTGGACGAGGGCCAGGAGACGGCGTACCGGGCGCTGGTGGCACTGGGCGCGGCGGAGGTGCCCGACCTGGCACACCGGCTGACGCTGCCGGTACCGCAGACGGAGCGGGCGCTGCGGCACCTGGAACGCCACGGGCTGGCGGCCCGCTCCCCGGCCCATCCGGGCCGCTGGGTGGCGGCCCCGCCGGACGCCGCCCTCGGAGCCCTGCTGGCCCGGCAGCGGGACGAACTGGAACGGGCGGAGCGGGCCGCGACGCTGCTGGCCCTGGAGTACCGAGCGGAGGCCGCCGAACCGGCGGTGCACGACCTGGTGGAGGTGGTGACGGGCGCCAGCGCCGTGGCCCGCCGCTTCCAGCAGCTCCGGCTGGGCGCCACGCGGGAGGTATGCGCGCTGGTGTCCGCCCCGGAAGGGGACGGCGGGGACCGGGCGGCGGCCGTCCGGGGCGTCGCGTACCGGGTGGTCATCGAGCGCGAGCTGCTCACCCTGCCCACCGGTGTGCGGGAGGCCTCCAGCGCGCTGGCCCGCGGCGCACGGATCCGGGTGTCGCCGGCGGTCCCCACCAGACTCCTGATCGCGGACGGCAGCCTCGCCATGGTCCCGCTGACGGCCCCCGGCGCGGAGCCCGCGGCCCTGGTGGTGCACGCGTCGGGCCTGCTCGAATCGCTGCGGGGCCTCTTCGAGGCGGTGTGGCGGGAGTCCCTCCCGCTGCGGCTGGGCGTCACCGGCCACCCCGAGGAGGGCGACGGCGGCCCCGACACCACCGACCTGGAGATCCTCTCCCTGCTGCTGGCGGGGATGACGGACGCGAGCGTGGCCAAGCACCTGGAACTGGGCCTGCGGACGGTGCAGCGGCGCGTGAAGGGGCTGATGGAGCTGACGGGCGTGACGACCCGGCTCCAGCTGGGCTGGCACGCGTACGAACGGGGCTGGGTGGCCCGATAGCCCGGGTTCGGTCACGCTGGCCGCATGGATCTGCCGCAGCTGCTCCTGGTGGGGCTGGTGCTGCTGCTCGGGGTACTGGGGGTCCTGGTTCCGGGGGTGCCGGGGACCTTGCTGGTCTGGGCCGGGCTGCTGTGGTGGTCCCTGCACGAGCGGTCCGCGGCGGCGTGGGCGGTGCTCGTCGCCTCGACGGCCCTGCTGCTGGTGGTGCAGGTGGTGAAGTGGCAGCTGCCGCCGAGGCGGCTGCGGGGCGTCGGCGTCACCCGCCGGATGGCGGCGTACGCGGGCGCGGGCGCGGTGGCGGGCTTCGTCCTGCTGCCGGTGGTGGGGGCGGTGCCGGGGTTCGTGGGCGGCGTCTACCTGTGCGAGCGGCGTCGGCTGGGGACGCACGGGGAGGCGTGGGCGTCGGTCCGGGCGGTGATGCGGGCGGTGGGGACGAGTGTGCTGGTGGAGCTGCTCGCCTGCCTTTCGGTGACGGCGGCGTGGCTCGGCACGGTGCTGTCCGGTCCCTGACGCGCCGCACGCCTTCTTCACGCGCCGCTCGCGCGGCTCGGCGCCGGGGCGCCTCCCCGGCTTCGCGCCGCTGCGCCGGACTCCGTCCGTCGGGTGTCGGGCGGGGCCGGTTCGGGTGGCTCGTGCCGGTGGGTCAGGTGCGGACGGTGTGCCGCTGCGCGGAGCTTGGCCCCTCCCCGCCCTTCACCCGTTCTCGCCTCAAGCGCCGGCGCGGCTGAAAGACCCCGGGGCTCCGCGCCCGGTGCGCTCAAACTCCCCCAGCTACCGCTGGGAGGTACCCCCAGCGCGGGCTGGAAGTGCGCTGCGCGCACTCCAGCCCGCCGGGCGGCACGTACGTTCCAGGCTCAGCCAAATCCAGCCCCGCCGGCGTTTGAGGCGCGGGTCCGGGCGGAGCCCGGGGAACGGTGGAAGGGGGGGTAGGGGACCGGCCCCGCGCAGCGGCACACCCCGCCCGGCACCGCGACCCGGCACGACGCGCCCCCGCCCTGGTCGGGGCAGGGGCCGGTACCGCGCCGCGCCGGCAGCGGCCGGCCCCGAGCCCGGGGCCCGGCAGGGCAAGCGGGCCTGCCGGGGCCGGCCGCGGTCAGCGGCCGCGCTTGGCCGCGTAGTTCGCGCGGCCCACCGCCGACTTCATCCGCCAGTCCCGCGCGAGCTCCGCCCGCAGCCGGGCGTCCGTCTTAGCGACGATCCGCTGGTTCTCGCGCAGCAGCTTCCGGTAGCTGTCCAGGCGGCGCTCCGGGAGCGCCCCCTCGGCCACCGCCGCCAGCACCGCGCACCCCGGCTCCGACTCGTGCGCGCAGTCGTGGAAGCGGCACTGGGCGGCGTACTCCTCGATCTCCGAGAACACCTGCCCCACCCCCGCCTCCGCGTCGAAGAGCCCGACGCCGCGCAGCCCGGGGGTGTCGATGAGGACGCCCCCGCCCGGCAGGGCGAGCAGGTTGCGGGTGGTGGTGGTGTGGCGGCCCTTGCCGTCGACCTCGCGCGTCTCCTGGACGTCCATGACCTCCGCGCCGAGCAGCGCGTTCGCCAGCGTGGACTTGCCCGCGCCGGAGATGCCGAGCAGCACGCTCGTGCCGTCGGCGACGACCGCGGCGAGCACGTCGGTGCCCTCCCCGGTGTGGGAGGAGACGGTGAGGACCTGTACGCCCGGGGCGGCGGTCTCCACGTCCTGGACGAGGTACGCCAGGGCGGCCGGGTCCGGGACGAGGTCCGCCTTGGTCAGGACGACCAGCGGCTGCGCCCCCGACTCCCAGGCCAGCGCGAGGAACCGCTCGATGCGGCCGAGGTCGAGCTCGACGGCGAGCGAGACCGCGATGACGGCGTGGTCGACGTTGGCGGCGAGGATCTGCCCCTCGGACCGCTGCGAGGAGGTGGACCGTACGAAGGCGGTCCGGCGCGGCAGGTACGCCTTCACGTAGCGCGGGTTGCCGGCTGTCTCGACGGCGGCCCAGTCGCCCGTGCAGATGACCCGGAGCGGGTCGTGGGGGGTGACGAACGCGGTGTCGGCGCGGATCACGCCGTCCTCGGTCATCACGTCGCACTGTCCCCGGTCGACCCGCACGACGCGGCCCGGGACGAGTCCCTGGGCGGCGTACGGGGCGAACTCGGCGGCCCAGGCCTCGTCCCAGCCGTAGGCGGCGAGGGAGGTGGAGGAGGACTGGGAGGAGAACGAAGAAGAGAGGGAAGTCAAGGGGGACCCTTCACAGGGTGGCCCCGGCAGCGCCCGCTCGGCGGCGGTGCGAAGGATGTGAGGTCAGCCGGAGACCACAGGGGCGGAAACGATGACGAACTCCTGAATGCGGGCAGTGCCCGTCTCCGTGACAGTCATCAATGTCCTCACCTCCTGCTTCCTGCCGGCGTCGTTCTGCCGTTCGTCCGGAACCCTAGCCCGCCCCGGACGGCGGCACCACCGAATTAATCCGCGTCATTCCGCGAGGCCGTTGCGGTAGGCGTAGCGGACGGCCTGGGCGCGGTCGCGGACGCCCGTCTTGGCGAAGAGGTTGTTGATGTGCGTCTTGACCGTGGACTCGCCGATGGTGAGCCGCCGGGCGATCTCGGAGTTGGAGTGCCCTGCGGCGATCAGGGTGAGCACCTCGCCCTCACGGACCGTCAGGCCGTCGGGCAGGCCCGTGCGCGGGCCCGGCGGCGGCTCCGTGGCGACGGCGGCGGCCAGCAGGCGTTCCTGCGCCGCCGGCCCCAGGCCGGTCGCGCCGTCCCGTACGGCCGTGAGCGCGCGGGCGATCTCCTGCGCGTCGGCGTCCTTGGTGAGGTAGCCGCGGGCCCCGGCCCTGAGGGCGGCGAGCACGGACTCGTCGTCGCTGTAGGTGGTGAGGACGACGACCCCGGTGCCGGGGTGCTTGCCGGTGATCAGCCGGGTGGCCTCCACCCCGTCCATGCGGGGCATGCGCAGGTCCATCAGCACCACGTCGGGGGCGTGTTCGGCGACGAGCCGGACCGCTTCGGCGCCGTCCGCGGCGGAGGCGACCACCTCGGTGCCGGGGAGCAGGCCGAGGAGGAGCACCAGGCCCTCCCGTACGACGGTCTGGTCGTCGACCACGAGCACGCGGATCGGGGGGCGGGTGTCGGTCACGGTGACAGGGGTCCTTCCAGCCGGACGCGGAAGCCGGTGCCGTACGGCCCGGCGTCGAGGGCGGCTCCGATGAGTTCGGCCCGTTCGGCCATGCCGACGAGCCCGTACCCGCCGCCGGAGGCGGTGTGGGGGCCCGGGCCGGTGCCCCCGGAGTCGGTGACGCACAGTTCCCAGCGGTCCGCCGGGTAGGAGAGGGTGATCACGACGTCGGCCCCGGCGGCGTGCCGGCGGGCGTTGGTCAGGGCCTCCTGGGCGGTGCGGACGACCGCCAGGGCGGCCTCGGGCGGGAGCGGGCGCGGGCCCGGGGTGACGGTGAGGGCGCACGCGGAGCCGGTCGTACGGGAGTACTCCTCGGCCAGGCCGGCGAGGGCCTCCTGGGGGGCGGGGACGTCGCCGCGCAGCACGGCGACGGCGCGGCGGGTCTCCTCCAGGCCGCCCTTGGCGAGGGCGCGGGCCCGCTCGACGAGGGCGCCGGCCTCCTCGTAGCGTCCGGCGGCGAGGGTCAGGCGGGCGCTCTCCAGGTGGATGAGCTGGGCGGAGAGGGAGTGCGCGAGGATGTCGTGGACCTCGCGGGCCACGTGGGCGCGTTCGGCCAGGACGGCGCGTTCGCGTTCGGCCTCCTCGGCGGCGCGGCGGGCCCGGCCGGCGCGGACGTAGGCGTACATGCCGCAGAGGCCGACGACGTTCCACAGTTCGACGGGGTCCCGGTCGCGCAGCAGGGTGACGGCGGCGACGGCGGCCGCGCCGCAGCCGAGGAGGACGGCGGCGACGGCGGTGCCGTGGCGGGCGGCCGCGAATCCGCAGGCGGCGAAGACGAGGACGACCCACGGGGTGCCGGGTGCCAGCAGGCCGGTCGCGCAGGCGGCGGCGAGCGCCGCACCCAGGGCGGCCGCGCCGGCGGGGGTGCGGTCGAGGGCGGTGAGCCCGAGGACGATCAGGCCGAGCCCGGCGAGCCCGCAGGCGAGGGCGGCGGCGCCGGGCGGCGGGGTGAGCAGGCCGTGCAGGAACCAGCCGAGGAGCGCTACCTGCACGGCGACCCTGATGTGGGTGGTCGTGACCTGGGGCAACGGGCGTGGCATCGGCATCCGGCCCACTCTAGGCCGTGGGGCGGCGTGTGGATCATGCCGGCAGCGGGACTCGGCGGGCCCGGGCGGCCAGGACCAGGCCCTGGGCGAGGATCCAGGCGGCGAGGGTCAGCAGCAGCGCCCCGGTGTGCGGGGCTATGCCGCCGGCGCGGCCGAGCAGGGCCAGGCCGGCGCGGGTGGCGAGGGAGAGCACGAACAGCCCGAGGACGACCCGGTTTCCCTTGGCCCAGAGGGTCCCGTCGGGCTCCCGCCAGACGGTCATGGCGCGGCCCATGAGGAGGCCGAGCCCGAAGGCCACCCCGGTCTCGGCGGCGAGCAGCAGGACGGCCGCCACGGGGTGCCGGGGCTCGACCAGCCCACCGCCGGCCACGGCGAAGAAGGCCAGCGCGGCGGGCAGTATCCAGAGGCGCTCCTGCTCCTTGACGGGCCGCCCGGTGAACCGGCGGACCACGACCAGGGCGATGACGAGGGCGGTGACGAGAAGGCGTGCGGCATCCATGCGTTCCACGCTAGGAGCGGGCGGGGCGGCTGTGATCGGCGCCGGGGTGGATCCCGGGTGGACCTCCCCCCTCCACCCAGGGGTGGACCCCGCCGACCCACCGGTCCCCGGGTCGGGGCGCCGGGCCGGGGCGGGGGGCGGGGGGGCTCCCGGGCCGCCTGGCCTTGGGCGGGCGGGCGGTGTCCGTTTCGTTCAAGACCGCCGGGTGGCCGCGCGCCTAGCCTGCGGGCATGACTCCACGACTCGACATGATCGGCCTGGTCGTCTCCGACATGGCCGCCTCGCTCGCCTTCTACCGCCGGCTCGGCCTGGACGTCCCGGCCGGTGCCGAGGAGCAGCCGCACGTCGAGGCCGTGCTGCCCGGCGGGCTGCGGATCGGCTGGGACACCGAGGAGACCGTCCGGTCCTTCGACCCGTCCTGGACCCCGCAGAGCGGCGGGCAGCGCCGGGAGCTCGCTTTTCTGTGCGAGTCCCCCGCGGAGGTGGACGCGCTGTACGCGGAACTGACGGGCGCCGGGTACGCGGGGCACCTGAAGCCCTGGGACGCCTTCTGGGGCCAGCGCTACGCGGTGGTGCTCGACCCGGACGGCTGCGGGGTCTCGCTGTTCGCGCCGGCCGACGCCGTGTAGGCCCCGAGGGTGGTCCCGGCGAGCGCGCGCACCTCGCGGGCCAGGTGCGCCTGGTCGGCGTACCCGGCGGCGCAGGCCACCTCGGCCTGCGGCAGCCCGCGCCGGGCCAGGGCCAGTGCCCGCTGGAGGCGCAGGACGCGGCCCAGGGTTCGGGGGCCGTACCCGAAGGCGTCGAGGGAGCGCCGGCGCAGCTGGCGTTCGCCGAGCCCGACGGCCCGGGCGATCTCGGCGACGGGCTGTCCGGCGCGGAGCCGGGCCGTCACCTCGGCGGGGAGCGGGTCGGGCGGGCCGGCGGCGGCGAGGCGGCTCCGGGCCAGGTCTTCGAGGGCCGCGCGCGGGTCCGCGTACGCGGCGGTGCGCCCGGTGAGGCGGCGCACCTCGCGGCCGGGCCACAGGTCGGCCAGGGCGACGCGCCGGTCGAGCAGTTCACGGGCCGGTACGCCGAGGAGCGCGGGTGCGGTGCCGGGGGCGAGGCGGATTCCGGCGAAGGCGCGGCCGGGGACCTCCCCGGCGGGGTGCGGGCCGGTGTCGGGGCCGGCGACCAGCAGCCGGCCGTCGATCCAGAGCAGGTCCATGCACCCGTCGGGCAGCACGACCCCGCCGGGCCCTGCGGCCCGCCAGAGCACGGCTCCGGGTACGGCCCGGGACGGCGTCTCCTCGTACACACCGCCACCGTAGGCCGTGGCCGCCGGTCAGTGCTTGCGCAGGCGGGAGGTGTAGTCGTCGGGCGGCAGGAAGTTCGACCAGCGTTCGGGGAACTCGGAGGGCATCCCGGCGTCCTCGTCGTCCTCGGACTCCCCCTCGGCGAGGGCCCGCCAGGCGGCGGCGCGGGCGACGAGCTGGGCGGCCTCGGCCTCGCGGACCCGTTCGTTGGCCTCGCGCGCGGCGGCCGTGGCCACCGAGGGCCAGACCCGGTCGATCGCGGCGTTGACGGCGGCGCCGACGAGCACCGCGAAGGCCGAGATGCCGATCCACAGCAGGATCGCGACGGGCGCGGCCAGCGACCCGTAGATGGTCGGGCCCTCCACCGTGTTGGTCAGGTAGATCCGCAGCAGGAACGATCCGAGCACCCACATCGCGAGCGCGACGAGCGCGCCGGGCACGTCCTCGATCCACGGCGAGCGGACGGGGACGGAGACGTGGTAGAGCGTCGTCAGGAAGGCGATGGAGAGCAGGGTGACCACCGGCCAGTACAGGACGGCGATCACCTCGGTGCTCCAGGGCACCAGGCGGACGACGGCGTCGGGTCCGACGACCATCAGCGGCAGCACGATCGCGCCGATCAGCAGGGCGATCACGTAGAGGAGGAAGGCGAGCAGCCGCGTCTTGACGATGCCCCGCTGCCCGTCGAGCCCGTACATGACGGTGATGGTGTCGATGAAGACGTTGACGGCGCGGGAGCCGGACCACAGGGCGAAGGCGAAGCCGAGGGAGATCAGGTCGGGGCGGCCGCGGCTGGTGACGTCGTCGAGCATGGGTCTGGCGATGTCGTTGACGCCGCGGTCGGACAGGACGGTGCCGACCGCGCCCAGGATGTTCTCCTCGATGCTGGCCACGGACTGGGTGTTGGTCCAGCCGTCCACGTAGCCGAGGAGGCCGAGCAGGCCGAGGAAGAGCGGGGGCAGGGAGAGCAGGGTGAAGAAGGCGGCTTCGGCGGCGAGGCCGAGGATCCGGTACTCGATGCACGAGTTGACGGTGTCTTTGAGGAGCAGCCAGCCCATCTTGCGCTTGGAGACGTTGCGGTAGAGGGCGCGGGCCCGGTGGAGCCTGCCCGGGCGTACCGGGGTCCCCTCGGGTGTTTCTTTTGCTGGCTGCACGTCCTTACGGTATCCGCATGGCAGCCACCACCCACACAGTCAGCAACCAGGCCCCGCCGCTCGTCGGGTACGAGGTCTACCTCGGCGACCGCGCCCTCAGCGAGGGCGTGGAGCGGCACCTCGCCGACGCGGCGCCCGAACTCCGGGACGAGGTACGGGGGGAGCTCACCGCTCTCGGGCGCGCCGCGGGTTCGTCGCAGGCCCAGCGGTGGGGCCGGGAGGCGAACGAGAACCCGCCGGTGCTGCGGACGCACGACCGCTACGGGAACCGGATCGACGAGGTGGAGTTCCATCCGTCGTGGCACCGGCTGCTCGGGCACGCGGTCGGCGCCGGGCTGACGGACGCCTGGGGGCGTCCGGCCGGGCACCTGCGTCGGGCGGCGGGCTTCTTCCTGTGGTCGCAGGCCGAGGCGGGGCACGGCTGCCCGGTGTCGATGACGCACGCGGCGGTGCCGGCGCTGCGGGCCGATCCGGAGCTGGCGGCGGAGTGGGAGCCGCGGCTGACCTCGCACGTGTACGAGGAGGGGCTGCGGCCGGCCGGGCAGAAGGCCGGGGTGCTCTTCGGGATGGGCATGACGGAGAAGCAGGGGGGCAGCGACGTACGGGCGAACACGACGGCCGCGGCTCCGCTGGACGCGTCCGGGGAGTACGTGCTGACCGGGCACAAGTGGTTCTGCTCGGCGCCGATGTCGGACGGGTTCCTGGTGCTGGCGCAGGCAGCCCCCTCGGGGAGGAACAGCCTGACCTGCTTCCTGGTGCCGCGGGTGCTGCCGGACGGGACGCGGAACGCGTTCGCGATCCAGCGGTTGAAGGACAAGCTGGGCAACAAGTCGAACGCGTCGGGGGAGATCGAGTTCTCCGGGACGTGGGCGCGGCGGGTGGGCGAGGAGGGCCGGGGGGTGCGGACCATCATCGAGATGGTCGCGGCGACCCGGCTGGACTGCGTGATCGGTTCGGCCTCGCTGATGCGGCAGGCGCTGACGCAGGCCGTTCACCACGCGGAGCACCGCTCTGCTTTCGGAGCGCCGCTCATCGACCAGCCGCTGATGCGCAACGTCCTGGCGGACCTCGCCCTGGAGTCGGAGGCCGCCACCGTCCTGACGCTGCGCCTCGCGGCCGCGTACGACTCCGGCACCGACCAGGAGCGGGCCTTCCTGCGCCTCGCGGTGCCCGCCGCGAAGTACTGGGTGACCAAGCGGTGTACGCCGATGGTGGCGGAGGCCCTGGAGTGTCTGGGCGGCAACGGCTACGTCGAGGAGTCCGGACTGCCCAGACTGCTGCGCGAATCCCCGGTGAACTCCATCTGGGAGGGCTCGGGCAACGTCCAGTCCCTGGACGTGCTGCGCGCGCTCCAGCGCGAACCCCAGGCCCTGAACGCGTTCCTCCAGGAGATCGGGCAGGCCAGGGGCGCGGACCACCGGCTGGACGCGGCGATCAAGAACCTGCTGACGGAGCTGGCCGACCTGGACGGGATCGAGGCCCGGGCCCGCCGGGTGGTGGAGCGGATGGCCCTGGTGCTGCAGGGTTCGCTGCTGGTCCGCTGGGCCCCGCCGGAGGTGGCGGACGCGTTCTGCGCGTCCCGGCTCGGCGGTGACTGGGGGGCGGCCTTCGGCACGCTGCCGCACGGCCTCGACCTGGCCCCAGTGGTGGCACGGGCGCGGATCGCGGGCTGACGGCGGTCCCCAAACCACCGTGCTCCCTGGCCGCGGTGGTCCCCAAACCATTGCGCGGCCGACGGAGCGGTCAGCGCCGGATCCGAGCCCGTGGAGGTGGGACCCGGGGTGGCGCCGCGCCGACTCGGCACCACCCCTGATCCAAGAGCCCCGAGGAAGGAGCTGTCACGCCGCTCGGCGGCGTGCCGATAGTTTCGGTCGGGTGACCGGGGGTTGGCGAGGGTTGCATACCGTTGCAACCCTGCATTCCTTACGGCTCGGAATTCGCCCGCCGCATGTGCCCGGGAAGTACGCGCGTGCGCCACGGGGGGCGGCTTGCGCAGTACGTCCTGTTCAGCACGGGGAGGTTCCGGTGGCCAACACCGCAGGCAGCACGGTCGACGTGGCGCGCATCTCGGCCATGGACGCGCGGGAGGCGACACGGCTGCTGAAGGGGGTGCGGGCCGCGGCACTGGCCGGGGACCGCCCGCCGGCCGCCCCCCGCCCCGAGATCGCCGAGTCCTGGCGGCGGATGCTCGCCGGCGGGGTGCACCCCGACCGGGACGCCCGCTCGCGGATGCTGTCCGCCGCCGAGACGGAGGAGCGCCGGCAGGTCTCGCCGCTGCGGGAGGTCCTGCCGGTGCTGCGCGAGGGGCTGCTGCCCGCGCTGGACGAGGCCCTGCACATCATGGTCGTCGCCGACGCCGACGGGCGGCTGCTGTGGCGGGAGGGGCACCGGTCGATCCTGCGCAAGGCGGACCGGCTGGGCTTCACGGTGGGGGCCGACTGGGACGAGGCCGTGGTCGGCACGAACGGGGTGGGCACCGCCCTGGTGACGCGGCGGCCGGTCCAGGTGTTCTCGGCGGAGCACTTCGTCTCCAGCCACCACGACTGGACCTGCGCGGGGGCGCCCGTGCACGACCCGAGGGACGGCCGGCTGCTGGGCGTGGTCGACGTCAGCGGGCCGCTGGACACCATGCACCCGGCCACCCTGGCCTGGGTGAGCGCCGTGGCCCGGCTCGCCGAGCGGGAGCTGCGGGTGCGGCACCTGGAGTCCCTGGAGCGGCTGCGGGCCGTGGCGGCCCCGCTGCTGGCCCGGCTGCCCGGGCGCGCCGCGGTCGTGGACCCGCACGGCTGGACCGCGGCGGTGACGGGGCTGGCCCCCGCCGACCGGGTCGCCCTGCCGAAGGGGCTGGGCCCCGGCCCGGTGTGGGTCGCGCAGCTGGGCGACTGCGTCGCGGAGCCGCTGCCCGGCGGCTGGCTGCTGCGGCTGGCCGAGGCTCGGGGCGCCGCGCCGGCGGTGAGCCGGGTGGTGCTGGACCTGAGCCGGCCCCGGTCCTGGTCGGCGACCGTGTACGGGGCCGCCGGCAGCTGGTCCCAGGAGCTGAGCCCGCGCCACGCGGAGCTGCTGTTCCTGCTGGCGGAGACCCCGCGGGGTCGGTCGGCGGCGGAGCTGGCCGCCGAGCTGTTCGGGGACCCGACGCGGACGGTGACGGTCCGCGCCGAGCTGTCCCGGGTGCGCAGGCACCTGGCCGGGGTGCTGACGCACCGGCCGTACCGCTTCGCGGAGGACGTGGAGGTGGAGCTGATCCGCCCGGCGGACCCGGGCCGGCTGCTGCCCCACTCCACCGCCCCGGCCGTGATCAGGGCCCGCCTGGGACGCGGCGGGGCGCCCGTGGTTCCCTGAACGGCATGAGCACCATCACACTCACCACCTGGTCCCTGGAGATGACCTCCCCGGCGGACCTCGTTCCGGCGGCCGTGCCGGGCCCTGAGATCACCATCACCCGCGCGGAGGTCCCGTCCCCGGAGCTGAGCCGCTTCCTGTACGCGTCGGTGGGCGGTGACATCCACTGGACGGACCGGCTGTCGCTGACCCGCGCGCAGTGGGTGGAGCTGCTGGAGCGGCCGGGGGTGGAGACGTGGGTCGCGTACGACCGCGGCACCCCGGCGGGCTACGTCGAGCTGGACCCGCAGCCCGACGGCGTGGTGGAGATCATGTACTTCGGGCTCCTCCCGGACTTCCGGGGCCGCCGCATCGGAGGCCACCTGCTGGCGTTCGGCACGGCCCGCGCCTGGGACCTCGCGTCCCGCTGGCCGGACCGCGAGCCGACCCGCCGGGTGTGGGTCCACACGTGCAGCCAGGACGGCCCGACGGCGATGGACAACTACCGGCGCCGCGGCTTCAAGGTCTTCAAGACGGAAACGGAACCGAAGGAAGAATCCCCGACCCCGGGCCCCTGGCCCGGAGCGTAGCCCCTGGCCGGGGGGTTTGCGGGTGAGCGGCGTCGCCCTGGCCGGGGGGGGCCGGACCGCGCGTCCTCCCGGACACTGGGCCGTCACCCCGGGCCGGGGCCCTGCCGGGCGGGGTGCGGGCGGGGTCGCCACCCCCGGATCGGCGTGTCGGGTGCGGGTGGGTTGTCCGCTGCGCGGGCTGCTCCCCGCCCCGCCCTTCGCCCGTTCCCCGGGGGCTCCGCCCCCGGACCCCCGCGCCTCAAACGCCGGCGGGGCTGATTTCAGCCTCGCC
>NZ_JBNNPF010000059.1:0-46303 GCF_050275515.1 Streptomyces sp. NPDC004126
CCTACCCCCGTCCCCCGCCCACCCCCCGCCCCCCCTGTCGGGGCCCCCCCCCCCCAGACCCCCGCGCCTCAAACGCCGGCGGGGCTGGATTTCGCGCAGCGAAATTCCAGCCCGCGCGGCGATTGAGCGCACCGGTCGCGCAGCGTCCGGTATCGGGGTCAGGGGCGGAGCCCCTGGGAACGGTGGAAGGGCGGGTAGGGGACCCAGCCCGCGCAGCGGCACACCCACCCACACCCGACCTACCGGCACCGGGAACCGGCCCCGCCCCGGCCCCGACGGACGGAGTCCGGCGCAGCACCGCGAAGCCGGGGAGGCGCCCCGGCGCCGAGCCGCGCGAGCGGCGCGTCTAGTAGGGGTGCACGCCCACGGGGTGGGCCGGGGGTGGGCCGTAGCCCTCTGCCACGCGTTGGTGGTACGTGGGGCGGTCGATGACCTCCAGGCCGACGATCTCCCACGGCGGCAGCTGCGCCGTCGAGCGGTGTTCGCCCCAGAGGCGCAGGGCGACGGCCGCCGCGTCGTGGAGGTCGCGGGCCTCCTCCCAGTACCGGATCTCCGCGTGGTCGTCGGCGTACCGGCTCGTCAGCAGGAAGGGGTGGTCGTGCGCGAGCTGCTCCAGCCCGCGCCGCACCTCGGACAGCGGCGCCGGCTTGCCGGAGACGCTGAGGGTGATGTGCCACAGGCGGGAGGTCTCGGCCTGTTCGTCCCCGCCGCCGCCCACGCTGGTCAGCGCTCGTCTCACCAGCCCGCCTCCTGTCTGCGCTACGCGTGTCCGCCCCACACAGTTGACCAGTCCCCGGCCCGCCGTGCGGCGGTTTTCCCGAACCTCAGCCCTGCAGCAGCACCAGATCGTCGCGGTGGACGACCTCCCGCTCGTACGCGGGTCCGAGCTCCCGCGCAAGCTCGCGGGTGGAGCGGCCGAGGAGCTGCGGGAGTTCCTTGGCGTCGAAGTTGACCAGGCCCCGGGCCACGGCGCGGCCGTCGGCGGCGCGCAGCTCGACGGGGTCGCCGGCGCTGAAGTCGCCCTCGACGGCGGCGATGCCGGCGGCGAGGAGGGAGCTGCCGCGTTCGGTGACGGCGCGGACGGCGCCGTCGTCGAGGACCAGGTGCCCCTGCGGGGTGGAGGCGTGCTGGAGCCACAGCAGCCGGTCGGCGGAGCGGCGGCCGGTGGCGTGGAAGTGCGTGCCGGTCTCGCGGCCCGCGAGGGCGTCGGCGGCGTGGCTGGCGGAGGTCAGGACCACGGGGATCCCGGCGGCGGCGGCGATCCGCGCGGCCTCGACCTTGGTGACCATGCCGCCGGTGCCGACGCCCGCCTTGCCGGCGCTGCCGATGGAGACGTGGGCGATGTCCTCGGGGCCGCGCACCTCCGCGATGCGGGTGGTGCCGGGCAGGGACGGGTCGCCGTCGTACAGCCCGTCGACGTCGGAGAGGAGGACGAGGAGGTCGGCGCGGACGAGGTGGGCCACGAGGGCCGCCAGCCGGTCGTTGTCGCCGAAGCGGATCTCGTCGGTGGCGACGGTGTCGTTCTCGTTGACGACCGGCAGGGCGCCCATGGCCAGGAGCTGGTCCAGGGTCCGGTAGGCGTTGCGGTAGTGGGCGCGCCGGCTGGTGTCGTCGGTGGTCAGCAGGACCTGGCCGACGCGGATGCCGTAGCGGGCGAAGGAGGCGGTGTAGCGGGCGACGAGGAGGCCCTGGCCGACGCTGGCGGCGGCCTGCTGCCGGGCGAGGTCCTTGGGGCGGCGGGCCAGGCCGAGCGGGGAGAGGCCGGCGGCGATGGCTCCGGAGGAGACCAGGACGATCTCCTTCTCGCCGCCGCTGCGCGCCTTGGCGAGTACGTCGACCAGCGCGTCCACCCGGTCGGCGTCGAGTCCGCCCGCCGCGGTGGTCAGGGAGGAGGAGCCGACCTTGACCACGATCCTGCGGGCGTCCACGACACCTTGCCTAGCCGTTGACACGTCTTTCCCCTCACCACAGAACCCGATGGCCCGCTGATTGGCCGACCGACTGGCCCAATCTACGGGGTGGGGCGGCGGGCCCGCCCGCCGGTTTCAGACCGTGGACGAGGAGCGGTCCCGCGCCGGGCCCTCGCCGGCGGCCGAGCCGGCGGCTCCGGCGGCTCCGGCGGCTCCGGTGCCGGGGATGAGGATCTTGCGCGAGAGCAGGAAGGTGAACGGGATGGCGACGACGGCGGCGACCAGCGGTGCGATGCGGGTGTCCATGCCGGCCCAGCTGACCAGGGCGTAGAGGCCGGCGGACTGGATGACGTAGTTGGTGACGTTCGTCAGCGGAAAGAGGAGGAACTTCTTCCAGGTGGGCCGGGTGCGGTAGGTGAAGTAGGTGTTCATGAAGAACGACCCGATCATCGACAGCACGAAGGCGAGCGTGTACGCGGCGAAGTAGGGCATCCAGGGGTGCAGCAGCAGGTAGATGCCGAAGAAGGTGCCGGTGTTCACGCCTCCGACCAGGGCGAACCGGATGATCTGGCCGAGCTGGTCGCGCCGGCTGTGGTCGCTCATCGGCGGCTGCGCTCCGCGATCACGGCTTCGGAGATGCCGGGCATCCGCTCGGCGTCGGCGCCGTGGGCCTCCTTGACCAGGAAGTGGGGGCGGCGCTTGGTCTCGTAGTAGATGCGGCCGATGTACTCGCCGATCAGCCCCAGCATGATCATCTGCATGCCGCCGATGCCGGCGATCATCGCGACGAGCGTGACGTAACCGGGCGAGTCGATCCCGTTGGTGATCGCCATGACGGTGATCCACAGCGCGTACAGGCCGGTCAGCGCGACCAGCGACACGCCGAGCCAGATGCCGAGGCGCAGCGGCTTGTTGTTGAAGGAGATCAGCCCGTCCATGCCGTAGTTCAGCAGGGACCCGAACTTCCACTTGGTCTCGCCCGCCTCGCGCTGGGCGTTCTGGTAGTCGAAGTGGACGGTGTCGAAGCCGATCCAGGAGAACAGGCCCTTGGAGAAGCGGTTGTACTCGGGGAGCGCGAGCAGGGCGTCGACGGCGGGCCGCGAGAGCATGCGGAAGTCGCCGACCCCGTCGGTGAGCTCGACGTCGACCCAGCGGTTGACCCCGCGGTAGTAGAGGCGGCTGAGCGCGGAGCGGACCTTCTTGTCGCCCTCGCGGGTGCGCCGGGCGATGATCTGGTCGTGGCCCTGCCGGTAGTGCTCCAGCATGGTCGCGATCAGCTCCGGCGGGTGCTGGAGGTCGGCGTCCATGATGACCACGGCGTCGCCGGTGGCCTCGCGGAGCCCGGCGAGCATGCCCGCCTCCTTGCCGAAGTTCCGGCTGAAGGAGACGTAGCGGGTCTGTTCCCCGTGTTCGGCGGCGATCTTGCGGAGCTTTCCGAGGGTGCCGTCGCGGCTGCCGTCGTCGACGTAGCAGACCTCGTACTCGACGGGCAGGGCGTCCAGCACCTTGCGGATCTCGGCGTCGAACCGGTCGATGACGGCTTCTTCGTTGTAACAGGGGACAACTACCGACAGCTTGGTCATGAGCACTTCCTGCTGGCGTCCTAACGGGTGATTGTCGGCGACCGGACCCGCCACTCACCTCTTCCTTAGAAGTATGCACGCCGGTGGTCGGCCTGCCCGAGTCGCGTGCGGCACACGGTAGCTTTGACGGGATAAGCGGAATGGAACGAAAGGATCGAGGTGCACGTGCCTGACGTCTCCGTGGTCGTCATCGTCTACAACGACGCAGAGCGTCTGCCGGCGGCCGTCCAGTCGGTTCTGGACCAGACCCTGCACGGGGTCGAGGTCGTGATCGTGGACGACTGCAGCAAGGACCGTTCGTACGCGGTCGCCCGGGAGCTGGAAGCGGCGAACCCGGGGCGGGTGCGCGCCTTCCAGCTGCCCGAGAACAGCGGCGGCTGCGGCGCCCCCCGCAACCACGGCATCAAGCAGGCCACCGGCACCTACGTCATGTTCCTGGACAGCGACGACGTCCTGGACCGCAACGCCTGCCGGAACATGCTGGCGGCCGCCGAGCGGACCGGATCCGACCTGGTCTCGGGCATGTGCGTGCGCGTGCACCTCGACAACCGGTGGGGCAAGACCACCGAGTGGTACCCGTGGATCTACTCCCGCACCCGCACGCTGGAGTCGATCACCGAGTACCCGGACCTGCTGGTCTACGACACCCTCTCCACGAACAAGTGCTACCGGCGCGCCTTCCTGCTGGAGCAGGGCCTGGAGTTCCCGGTCGGCATCCACTACGAGGACCTGCTGTTCTCGGCGCAGGCCTACGTCGCCGCCCGCCGCATCACGCTGATCCCGAACCACGTCTACTACTGGAACGTGGTCGAGAAGGCCGCCGCCAAGTCGATCAGCAACCGGCGCCACGAGATCGCGAACTTCGTCCACCGGATGGAGATCCACCGCCGGGTCGACGAGCTGCTCGCGGCCAAGGGCCACACGGCCATCAAGACCGCGAAGGACGCCAAGTTCCTCAAGCACGACCTCGTGCTGCACCTGCGCGACCTGCCGCTGCTGGGCGACGCCTACCGCCAGGAGTTCGCCCGGCTCGCCAACGGCTACCTCGCCGGCATCGACCCGGCCGCGTACGAGAACGTCACGTACCTCCAGGCCATCTGCGCCTACCTGCTCGGCAAGGAGGACTGGAAGAACCTCCTCCCGGCCGCCGACGCGATGACCAACAAGGGCCGGCTGTCCTCCCCGCTGGCCGAGCGCGACGGGCGGGTCTACTGGTGCGCCGAGCACCTCGACGACGCCGAGGGCCGCCGGATACTGGACGTCACCGGCCAGGGCTTCCACACGGCCCCGCTGTCCTCCCTGGCCCTGGGCAACCGCCTGACCTCGTACGAGGACGACGGGCGCGGCACCGTCACCCTGTCCGGCACCGTCGTGAACCCCCTGGGCCGCATCCAGGAGGGCACCGGGCTGAAGGCCTCCCTGGAGTTCCGGGCCCGCCGGCAGATCGGGGTCCGCTCCTTCAGCTTCCCGGTGGCAACCGTGCGCCACGCCGGTAGCACGATCGAGTGGACCGCCACCGCCGACATCGGCAGCACCGTCCGCCCCCTCGGCATCATCGACGCCGTCTGGGACGTACGCCTGAAGCTGACGGCCGGCGGCGACAAGCTGACCACCCGCGTCTCGGTCGGCGGCGTCGACCTGGAGTCGGCGGCCCGGCTGCGGGTGCGCCCGCGCCTGACCCGGCTGGTCTCGGACCGCTTCGAACCCGAGGTGACCAAGAAGGGCAACCTCTCCTACGTCCTGACCGCCGAGGGCCCCGCGGCCGTGCGCACCCAGACCCTGCTGGGCAGCGCCATGCACGGCAAGGCCGCCGGCCTGGTCAAGCGCAGCCTGCGCCGGGCCCTGAAGGCCCGCCGCAACATCGGCTCGGGCGAGCAGAAGGTGAAGGTCTACCACGAGGTCTTCTCGAAGCTGCCGGTCAAGAAGGGCACGGTCGTCTTCGAGAGCCACATGGGCAAGCAGTACAGCGACAGCCCCAAGGCGATCTACGAGGAGCTGGTCCGCCAGGGCGCCCCCTTCGAGGCGATCTGGTCCTACGCGGGCGCCAAGCCCACCGGCTTCCCCGAGCAGGCCACCCTGGTCAAGCGCTGGAGCTGGCAGTACCTGCGGGCGCTGGCCCAGGCCGAGTACTGGGTGGACAACCAGGGCTTCCCGCTGGCGCTGACCAAGCGCCCCGGCACCACGTACATCCAGACCTGGCACGGCTCCGCACTCAAGCGCATGGGCTTCCACGAGCCCCGCACCAAGGCGCAGGGCAAGGTCGCGCAGGACCGCTTCCAGAAGGCCGTCGACCGCTTCGACCACTTCCTGATCCGCTCCGAGCACGACGTGCGCACCCTCGCCAAGGGCTTCCGGCTGCGCGACGAGGTGCTGCTGCGCACCGGCTACCCGCGCAACGACGCCCTGGTCGAGGCCCACCGCGCCGAGGCGCAGAGCGGGGAGCGCGTGCGCGGGCCGCTCGCCGCCGAGCTGGGCATCGACCCGGACAAGCGGGTGCTGCTGTACGCGCCGACGTTCCGGGCGAGCGCGGACGGCACGGTGGAGGGCTTCGAGTTCCCCTTCGACGTGGAGGAGTTCGCGGACCGGCTCGGCGACCGCTTCACGCTGCTGGTGCGCACCCACTACCTCAACAGCGCCTCGCTGCCGCCGTCGGTGGCGGGCCGGGTGGTCGACGTGTCCCGGCACCACGACATCACCCCGCTGCTGGCGCTCGCCGACGGGCTGATCACCGACTACTCGTCCGTGATGTTCGACTACGCGGTGCTGGACCGGCCGATGCTGTTCTTCGCGTACGACTACGAGAAGTACTCCACCGACATCCGCGGCACCTACTTCGACCTGAAGGAGAAGGCGCCCGGCCCCGTCGTGGCCACGGCGGACGAGCTGATGCAGGCCGTCGCCGCCTTCGACGAGGCCGACGCCAAGTACGCGGAGGCCCGCCAGCGTTTCCTCGCCGAGTTCGGCGAATACGACCGCGGGGACGCGGCCCGCCGGATCGTAGAGAAGTTCTTCACCAGGAGCGGCAAGTGACCCAGCAGCCCCAGGAACCCGCGG
Source organism: Streptomyces sp. NPDC004126 (assembly GCF_050275515.1). Taxonomy (NCBI): domain Bacteria; kingdom Bacillati; phylum Actinomycetota; class Actinomycetes; order Kitasatosporales; family Streptomycetaceae; genus Streptomyces; species Streptomyces sp. NPDC004126. Next base: position 6,548 of record NZ_JBNNPF010000059.1, read on the forward strand.
CGCAGGGCGGCCGGGACGTCTTCATCGTCTCCAACAGCGTGGACGAGCTCGGCGGCGTGACCACCTGGTCGCACCAGATGGCCCGGCTCTTCACCGACCGGGGCCACCGGGTGCACATCGTCGGCATCGCCCCCGTCGCCGAGGAGGTCCGCCAGCAGCTCCCGGACGGCCTCCCGTACGAGATGACCACCCTGTACGAGACCCACCCGCCCCGGGCCCGCCGCCTGCGCGGCATCAAGGGCCGCCTCAACGCCCCGGAGCGGCGCCGGCAGGCCGCCCGCCGGGCGGGCATGCGCGCCAAGGCGGAGACGCTGAACGCCCTGTTCCGGGCGGCCCGGCCCGGCGCCGTCGTCATCGTCACCCAGGTGTGGGCGATGGAGTGGGTGGCCCTCTCCGACACCAAGGGCCTGTCGGTCATCGGCATGAGCCACGAGTCCTTCGAGGCCAGCCAGACCTCCACCCGGGGCGCGCGGGTCCGCCGCTTCTACCCCGAGGTGGACCGGCTGCTGGTGCTCACCCCGGAGGACGCGGACCTGTGGATCCGGGCCGGCATGGAGAACGTCGCCAGCATGCCGAACCCGCTGCCGTTCATGCCGGACTCCCCCGCCCCGCGCACCGAGAAGGTCGTCGCGAGCGTCGGCCGCCTCGCCTTCGAGAAGGGCGTGGACCTGCTGCTCGACGCCTGGGCGGACACCGCGCCGCACCACCCGGACTGGACCCTGCGGATCTACGGCGCGGGCACCGAGGAGGCGACGCTGCGGGCGCACTGCACCTCGCTGGGCCTGGACGACTCCGTGGAGTGGATGGGCAGCACCTCCGACGTGCTGGGCGCGCTGCGCGGGGCGTCCGTCTTCGCGCAGGCCTCCCGGGCCGAGGGCTTCCCGATCACCCTGCTGGAGGCGATGGCCGCGGGCCTGCCCGTGGCCGCGTTCGACTGCGCGCCGGGCGTACGGGAGATCGTGCGGCACGGCGCGGACGGGCTGCTGGCCCGCCTGGGCAACACGATGGAGCTGGCCGGGCACCTGGACACCCTCATGTCGGACCGCGAGACCCGCGAGGCCCTCGGCGACGAGGCGTTCCGCAGCGTGCGGCGCTACTCCCCCGCGGAGATCACCGACCGGTGGGAAGAGCTGTTCGCCTTCCTGGAGCGCTGACCCGCACGCGTACGCGAAGGGCCCCCGCCCCGGACCTGGTCCGGGGCGGGGGCCCTTCGCGTACGCGGTGCTCAGACCTTGTGGACGTCCCGGTGGTGGTCCCGGTGGCCGGCCGCGCGGTTGGCCTCCCAGCCTGCCCACGCCGAGGTGATCATCTCGCGGACGTCGTGCCGCGCCTTCCAGCCCAGCTCGGAGGCGATCCGGTCGGCCGAGGCCACGACCTTCGCCGGGTCACCGGGGCGCCGCGGGGTGACGACCGGCGCGTAGGTGTGCCCGGTGCCCGCGTTCAGCAGCTCGACCATCTCCTTGACGGAGACGCCCTCACCGCGCCCGATGTTGACGGTGAGGTCCTTGTACTCCCCCGCCGCACCCCACTCGGCGAGCCTGCGGGCCGCCACCACGTGGGCGTCCGCGAGGTCCTCCACGTGGATGTAGTCGCGGATGCAGGTGCCGTCCGGGGTCGGGTAGTCGTCGCCGAAGATGCGGGCGCCCTCGCCGGCGTCGTAGCGCTCGAAGACCATCGGCACCAGGTTGAAGACCCCGGTGTCCGCGAGCTCGGGGGCCGCCGCGCCGGCCACGTTGAAGTAGCGCAGGCAGGCGGTGGAGATGCCGTGCGCCTTGCCGGCGGCGCGGACCAGCCACTCGCCGGCCAGCTTGGTCTCGCCGTACGGGCTCAGCGGCTTGCACGGGGTCTCCTCGGTGACGGAGTCCACGTCGGGCATCCCGTACACGGAGGCGGAGGAGGAGAACAGGAAGTTGCGGATGCCCGCCGCCGCCACGGCCTCCAGCAGCACCGTGAGGCCCTGCACGTTCTCGCGGTAGTAGTACAGCGGCTTCTCGACGGACTCGCCCACCTGCTTCTTGCCCGCCAGGTGCACCACGCCGGTGATCTTGTGCTCGCGGAGGGCCTCGTCCAGGGCGAGGCGGTCCAGCACCGAGGCCGTCACCAGCGGGACGCCCTCCGGAACGCGGTCCTCCCGGCCCGTGGAAAGGTCGTCGAAGACCACGACCTTCTCACCCGCGAGCAGCATCGCCCGGACGACGTGCGCGCCGATGTAGCCGGCGCCACCGGTGATCAGAAATGTCATGCGTATCTCCCGAGCTCTAGCGTGACCTGCGCGTGCGGGCGCGGTCGAGGCGGTTGCGTACGAAGGTCAGCGCGCCCCCGGCACCGGGCGCGAGGCGCACGGCCAGCGCTCCGGCGGCCGTGCGGTAGGGCTGCGCCAGCAGAACACCGTACCGGCTGCTGGGCAGGGCCCTGCGGCGGAGCAGACCGCCCAGGGGGCGCAGGGAGGTGTGCAGGGAGCTCCCGTCGGCGCAGCGCACGCCCACCCGGACGTCCCAGGCCTGCATCCCGCGCAGCCCCCGGCGGCGCCCCTCGGCGGCCAGCGCGGCCGGCCTGAACGGGACCTCGGCACTCCACCCGTCCCCGTCGGCGGCGGGCCGCAGCTCCACCGGCCGCAGCAGGACGGGATCGCCCCCGGCCCGGGGCGGGAAGCTCAGCTGGACGGTCTGCGGACCGGCCCCGGCGAGCCGCCCGTACAGGTCTCGGACCCGCAGCCGGAGCGCCCCCGCCCCGGCGGGCTCGGCGTCGACGGTGACGGGCAGCTCCGCCACCGGCAGGACGTCGAGCCCGTCCAGCGGCACGGGCAGCTCCGCGCTCCACACCGGCGCCCCGGCCGCGTCACGCGCGTACGGGGGCAGCAGCCGGGCCGGCTCGGCGGCGAACCGCATCAGCCGCTCCACGTCCGCGGGCGGGGTCTCGGCGGCCGCCAGCACCCCGGCCGCCCAGCGGGCACGGGCGGGCGCGGCGGCGGTGTCGGCGGGGTCGAAGCCGGCCAGGTACTCGCGGGTCAGCGCCCACCAGGCGGCCCGGTACTCCGGGTCCTTGCCGAGCTCGCGCAGGTACATCCGCAGGTCGTAGTCGAGGAACTTCACCTGGCAGGCGCGGCCCAGCTCCGGGGAGGCGGCGGCGAGGGTGCGGGAGGCGGTGCGGTGGGCCTCGACGCGGGAACGCCAGTTGCCGACGTCCTTGCGGTCCAGGGAGATGGACACCTGGGCGGCGCTGCGGCGCACGTGCCACACGTAGACGAGGTCGCCGACGACCGCGATCCGCGGCCCTGCGGCCAGGACCCGCGAGGTGAAGACGAAGTCCTCGTACACGAACCGGCCGTCGGGGAAGCGGATCCCGTGCTTCTCCAGGAAGGCGCGCTCGTACAGCTTGTTGACGCAGAGGGTGTCGCGGACCAGCTCGGGCCGGTCGGCGGGCCGCTCGACGACCTCGCCCGGCGTGTACAGGCCCGGCATCCAGGGCACCTCGCGGCCCTCGGGCAGCTCGCGGCGCACGCACGCGCCGACGGTGACGGGCGCCCGGTGCTCCTCGGCGGCCCGCAGCAGCGCCTCGGCGGCGCCCGGCGGCAGGACGTCGTCGCTGTCGAGGAAGAGGACGTACGGGGAGGTCGCGGCGGCGATCCCGTCGTTGCGGGGGGTGCCGCAGCCGCCGCTGTTCTCCGTGCGGTGCAGGACCCGCAGGCGCGGGTGGGCCGCCGCCAGCTCGTCCAGCACGCCGGCGGTCCCGTCCGAGGAGGCGTCGTTCACCGCGATGACCTCGGCGACCACCGGGCCCTGGGCGAGGGCCGAGGAGACGGCCTCGCCCACGAGCCCGGCGTCGTTGTACGCGATCACCACCACCGAGACCGAGGGGCCCGCGGCGGTGTCACTGCTGGAATGGCTGCTGCTCACCCGCAGGATCCTAGGCGAACGGTGTAAAGCCGACTTCAAACCGGCCCTCCGCCGCCCCCGCCCGGTCAGAAGGGGCGGAACTCGTCGTACTCCTTCTGGGCGGAGTCGCCGCGCCGGGCTTCCTTCTCGTTGCGGCGCTGGGTCGCCGGACGCGGAGCGTCCAGGCGGTGGTCCTCACCGCGGCGGCCCAGCATCTCGGCACCGGCCATCACGGTCGGCTCCCAGTCGAACACGACCGCGTTCTCCTCGGAACCGATCGCGACGCCGTCGCCCGCCTTGGCGCCGGCCTTCCTCAGCGCGTCCTCGACACCGAGGCGGTTGAGCCGGTCGGCGAGGTAGCCGACGGCCTCGTCGTTGTTGAAGTCGGTCTGGCGCACCCAGCGCTCCGGCTTCTCGCCGCGCACCCGGTACACGTCCTCCACCTCGTCGTAGGTGACGGTGAAGCCGGCGTCGTCCACGGCCTTCGGGCGGATGACGATGCGGGTCGCCTCCTGCTTGGGCTTGCGGGCGCGCGCCTTCGCCACGACCTCGGCGAGGAAGTAGGAGAGCTCCTTCAGACCCGTACGGGCGACCGCGGAGACCTCGAAGACCTTGTAGCCGCGGGCCTCCAGGTCCGGGCGGACCATGTCCGCGAGCTCCTGGCCGTCGGGGATGTCGACCTTGTTCAGGACGACGAGGCGCGGACGCTTCTCCAGGCCGCCGCCGTAGATCTTGAGCTCTTCCTCGATGACGTCGAGGTCGGCCACGGGGTCGCGGTCGGTCTCCAGGGTGGCCGTGTCCAGCACGTGCACGAGGACGGAGCAGCGCTCGACGTGGCGCAGGAACTCCAGGCCGAGGCCCTTGCCCTGGCTGGCGCCGGGGATCAGGCCCGGGACGTCGGCGATGGTGTAGACGGTCGAGCCGGCGGTGACCACGCCCAGGTTCGGGACGAGGGTGGTGAAGGGGTAGTCCGCGATCTTCGGCTTGGCGGCGGAGAGCACCGAGATCAGCGAGGACTTGCCGGCGCTGGGGAAGCCGACGAGGGCCACGTCGGCGACGGTCTTCAGCTCCAGGACGATGTCGCCGCTGTCACCGGGGACGCCGAGGAGGGCGAAGCCGGGCGCCTTGCGGCGGGCGGAGGAGAGCGCGGCGTTGCCGAGGCCGCCGCGGCCGCCCTCGGCGGCCACGTACGTGGTGCCCTGGCCGACGAGGTCGGCGAGGACGTTGCCCTGCTTGTCGAGGACGACGGTGCCGTCCGGCACGGGCAGGACCAGGTCCTGGCCGTCCTTGCCGGAGCGGTTGCCGCCCTCGCCGGGCTTGCCGTTCGTGGCCTTGCGGTGCGGGCTGTGGTGGTAGTCCAGCAGGGTGGTGATCGCCTGCTCCACCACCAGGATGACGTCACCGCCACGGCCGCCGTTGCCGCCGTCGGGTCCGCCGAGCGGCTTGAACTTCTCCCGGTGTACGGAGGCGCAGCCGTGGCCCCCGTTACCCGCGGCGACGTGCAGCTCGACGCGGTCCACGAAGGTGGTCATGGGTGTTCCTCCAGATACATACGGGAATGTCCCGGGCAGGCCTTGCTGCCCATTAAACGTGTCTATGTGACAACGCGCCGAGGGCGGACCTCTCTTCCCGGCGTGTGCCGGGAAGAGCTGAGATCCGCCCTCGGGGTGTTACGAACGCTTGAGATTCAGCAGGAGCTGGATCAGGCGGCCGGAACGATGTTGACGACCTTGCGGCCACGGTGCGTACCGAACTGCACCGCACCCGGCAGCAGCGCGAACAGCGTGTCGTCGCCACCGCGACCGACACCCGCACCCGGGTGGAAGTGGGTGCCGCGCTGGCGGACGAGGATCTCGCCGGCGGAGACGACCTGACCGCCGAAGCGCTTCACGCCGAGCCGCTGAGCATTGGAATCGCGCCCGTTCCGGGTGGACGATGCGCCCTTCTTGTGTGCCATGTCTCAGTCCCTCTTACTTCGCAGCCGTGGGGATACCGGTGACCTTGATCGCCGTGTACTGCTGGCGGTGACCCTGGCGACGGCGGTAGCCGGTCTTGTTCTTGTAGCGCAGGATGTCGATCTTGGCGCCCTTGGTGTGGTCCACGACCTCGGCCGTGACCTTGATCCCGGCCAGCACCCACGGGTCGCTGGTCACGGCGTCGCCGTCGACAACGAGCAGGGTCGAGAGCTCGACCGTGTCGCCAGCCTTGGCAGTGGAAATCTTGTCAACCTCAACGATGTCGCCGACAGCAACCTTGTGCTGGCGACCACCGCTGCGCACGATGGCGTACACGCGGATCTCTCTCTCACTCGGGACGGATGCTCCTGAAGCCAGCCGCTCACACGGGCCGGGGCCCACGGTGATCCGGATTGGACGAGCGGCCTCTCCCGTGACCCGGCCGCTTGCGCGGTCGTGCGGGAGGAGGGTGCTCAGGAGCGCGACGCGCGCTGAACGGAAAATCGTCCAAGACACGCCGACGGTCTAGGTTACGGGGCTGGTTCCGGAGGGTCAAACCGGGCCCCGCAGCACCGTGGACCCCGCCCGGAGGCGGGGTCCACGGTCACGGAACGGATCAGGCCTCGGTCGGAGCCGTGACGGACGGAGCGCTCTGCTCCGCCGCCGCGGTCTTCTTCGTGGCCCGCTTCGCCGTGGTCTTCTTGGCCGTCGCCTTCTTCGCGACGGTCTTCTTGGCGGCCGCGGCCTTCTTGGCCGGAGCCTTCTTCGCCGTGGTGGCCGCCTTCTTGGCCGGAGCCTTGCGGGCGGCCTTCTTCGCGGGAGCCGGAGCCTCGGCCTCGGCCTCGGCGGCCGGGGCCTCGGCCGGGACGGCCTCCGCGACGGGCTCGGCGGCCGGGGCCTCGACGACCACGACGGCGGCCTCGGCCGCACCCGCGGGCGCGGTGGCCTTGCGGACGGCGCGACGGCGCGGACGGGCCGGGGCGGCCTCCGCGACGGGCTCGGCCGGGGTCTCGGCGACGACGGGCTCGGGCTCGACGGCCGGCTCCTCGGCGACGGGCTCGGCGACCGGCTCCGGCTCGGCCACGACCACGGGCTCCGGGGCCACGACGGGCTCCGGCTCCGGGGCGGTCGCCTTGCGGGTCGCCCGGCGACGGGTACGGCCCTTCGGCGCGGCCTCCTCCACCGGCGCGGCCGGGGCGGCCGGGGCGGTCTCGGCGGCCTCCACGGCCTCGGCGACGACCTCGGCGGCCGGCTCCAGCACCGTGTCCGCGGGCTCGGTGACCGGCTCCGCCTCCACCACCGGGACCACCGGCGCGGGGGCGGCCGGCGCCGGGGCGGCGAACCGCTCCGCACCGCGCGGGGCGCCCGCCGGAGCGGTCGCCTTGCGGGTGGCGCGGCGACGGTTGCGACGCCCGCTGATGCCCGCCGCGGCCTCGGCCTCGGCCGGGCTGCTGTACAGCTCCTCGTCCGGCACGAACGCCGGCTCCGGAAGGGCGCGCGGCGCGGCGAGCTCCGCGGCCACCTCGGCCTCGGTCTCGGCCTCCAGCACCTCGGCCTCGGCGGTCCCGGCCGTCTCCAGCTCGTGCCCGTGCTCGTGCTCGTGCTCCACGGCGCGGCCACCGCGGCGCTTGGCGCGCTTGCCGTTGCCACCGCCGCCGACCGCGGTCGGGGTCTCCATGTGCACGATCACACCGCGGCCGTTGCAGTGGACGCAGGTCTCGGAGAAGGACTCCAGCAGACCCTGGCCCACCCGCTTGCGGGTCATCTGCACCAGGCCCAGCGAGGTGACCTCGGCCACCTGGTGCTTGGTCCGGTCCCGGCCCAGGCACTCCAGCATGCGCCGCAGCACCAGGTCGCGGTTGGACTCCAGGACCATGTCGATGAAGTCGATGACGACGATGCCGCCCAGGTCGCGCAGCCGCAGCTGGCGCACGATCTCCTCGGCCGCCTCCAGGTTGTTCCTGGTGACGGTCTCCTCGAGGTTGCCGCCCTGACCGGTGAACTTGCCGGTGTTGACGTCGATGACGATCATCGCCTCGGTCTTGTCGATCACGAGGGAGCCGCCCGAGGGCAGCCACACCTTGCGGTCGAGCGCCTTGGCGAGCTGCTCGTCGATCCGGTACGTCGCGAAGACGTCGACCTCGGAGGTCCAGCGGGACAGCCGGTCGGCCAGGTCCGGGGCCACGTGGGACACGTAGCCGTGGATGGTCTCCCACGCCTGGTCACCGCTGATGATGACCTTGGAGAAGTCCTCGTTGAAGATGTCGCGCACGACGCGGACCGTCATGTCCGGCTCGCCGTACAGCAGGCTCGGCGACGAGGTCGTGATCTGCTTCGACTTCTTCTGGATGTCCTCCCACTGCGCCTGCAGACGCTCGACGTCGCGGCGCAGCTCGTCCTCGCTCGCGCCCTCGGCGGCGGTGCGCACGATGACGCCCGCGTCCTCGGGGACGATCTTCTTGAGGATGGTCTTCAGACGCGCGCGCTCGGTGTCGGGCAGCTTGCGGCTGATACCGGTCATCGAGCCCTCGGGCACGTACACCAGGTAGCGGCCGGGCAGCGAGACCTGGCTGGTCAGACGGGCACCCTTGTGGCCGATCGGGTCCTTGGTGACCTGCACCAGGACCGACTGGCCGGACTTCAGGGCGGACTCGATGCGGCGCGGCCCGTTGGCCATGCCGAGCGCCTCGAAGTTGACCTCACCGGCGTACAGGACGGCGTTGCGGCCCTTGCCGATGTCGATGAAGGCGGCCTCCATCGACGGCAGCACGTTCTGGACCTTGCCCAGGTAGACGTTGCCGACGTACGAGGTGGCCTCTTCCTTGTTGACGTAGTGCTCGACGAGCACGTTGTCCTCGAGGACGCCGATCTGGGTGCGCTCACCGGACTGGCGGACGACCATCACGCGCTCGACGGCCTCACGGCGGGCCAGGAACTCGGCCTCGGTGATGATCGGCACGCGGCGTCGGCCCTGCTCGCGGCCCTCGCGGCGGCGCTGCTTCTTCGCCTCCAGACGGGTCGAGCCCTTGATGGACTGCACCTCGTCGGACGGCTCGGCCTTCTCGCGCGCCGGGCGCGGCTCGCGGACCTTGAGCACGGTGCGGACACCGTCCTCCTCGCCCGCCTCGACCTCGACGGCACCGTCACCGCTGCGGCGGCGACGACGGCGGCGACGACGGCTGGAGGTGGAACCGAGGGCCTCCTCGGTGTCCTCGTCCTCTTCGTCCTGGTCGGCTTCCTGCGGCTCGGCCTCCTGCGCGGCGGCCTCGCCCTCGGTCTCCTCGTACGCGGACTCGTCCAGGTCGGCGGCCTCACCGCGACGGCGGCGACGGCCACCGCGACGGCGGCGGCGCGACGGGCGCTCGTCCGACTCGTCGGCCTCGTCCTCGTCGAACCCGTCGGCCTCGGCCTCGGGCTCCTCCTCCACCAGCTCCGGCTCGGCCGGGGCCACGGGCTCGGCGGCACCGCGACGGCGGCGACGACGGCCGGCCGGCTGCGCGGCGGGGGCCTGGACCTCGGCGGCGGCCTCGGCCTCTTCCTCCTCGGCCTCCTCCGTCGTGGCGGCGGCGGCAGCGGCCGCGGCGGCCATGGCCGCGGTCTCCGGGGTCTGGAACATCGGCTCGGCGAAGACCGGGGCCTGGAACACGGCCACGGCCGGACGCGCGGCACGGCGCGCGGCGCGGTTCGGGGCGGCCTCCGGCTCGGCGGCGGCCGGAGCGGCCTGCGCGGCGGCGGGGGCCGAGGCGCGGGTGGCACGGCGGCGGCCGCGCTTGGGCGCGTCCACGGCGTCGGCGACGGTGACGGCGCGGGTGGCGGCCTTGGGGGCCTCCTCCGCGACGGCCTGCACCTCTTCCTCGGCCTCCTCCTCGTCCTCGACGACCGGGGCGGCCTCGGCCACGGCGACCGGAGCGGCGACGGCACGGGTCGCACGACGACGCGTACGCGGCGCGGGAGCGGCCGGAGCCTCCTCCTCCACGACCGGCGCGGGAGCCGGAGCGGCCTCCACCACGACCTCGGCGGCCTCGGCCACGGCGACCGGAGCGGCGACGGCACGGGTCGCACGACGACGCGTACGCGGCGCAGGAGCGGCCGGAGCCTCCTCCACGACCGGCGCGGGAGCCGGAGCGGACTCCGCCACGGCCTCGGCGGACTCGGCGGCGGCCTCGGCGACCGGAGCGGTGGCGGCACGGGTGGCACGGCGACGGGCACGCGGGGCGGGAGCGGCCGGAGCCTCCTCCTCCACGACCGGCGCGGGAGCCGGGGCGGCCTCCACCACGGCCTCGGCGGCCTCGGCGACCGGAGCGGTGGCGGCACGGGTGGCACGGCGACGCGTACGCGGGGCGGGAGCGGCCGGAGCCTCCTCCACAACCGGCGCCGGAGCGGCGGCGGGCGCGGCCTCCGCCACGACCTCGGCGGCCTCGGCCACGGCGGCCGGAGCGGTGGCGGCACGGGTCGCACGACGGCGCGTACGCGGCGCGGGAGCGGCCGGAGCCTCCTCCTCGGCCGGCGCGGGAGCGGCGGCGGGCGCGGCCTCTACGGGCGCCTCGGCGGCGGCGCCGCCGGGCGGGCCGGCCGGCCGGGAAGCCGCGCGGCGACGCCTGCGCGGGGGCAGGTTGTCGCTCGGGCTGCCACTGTCGGCGGCGGGGGTGTTGTCGTTCTCGTTGTCGAGCATGCGGGCGGTTCTCCCGTCACGCTCCCGGGCGCCGCGGCTGACATCCGGTCCGGCACGGCTCCGCACGATGGGGCGCGGAGCCGGCCTCCGGGGCGCGTTCGCCACACGGGAGCTGTAGTCCATGACCGCCGGTTCCGTACGTGTTGTCCGTACGGCCTGGCGGAAGTCTTCAGGTCAGTGCGCTGCCCGACCCAGGTGGCTCCCGAGTTCCAGGGCGGCGCGACGACGACGGTCCTTACGCGGCGGGACCTTCCGGCGCCTTCGCGTCGGCGTTCACGGCGGCCGTGGGTGGGGCGGCCGTGACAGCCTCGCGGTCGGGCGCGAGCGGGTCGGTCACCGTGCCGGACTCCTCGTCGAAGAGCCCCTGCGCCAGCCTGGTCACCGCTGCGGGGACCGGCGGCGCCAGGTCGGCCACAGCTTGGAGACCGGACAGGACGTCGTCGGGTCGCACGGCAGGTGTCAAATGCCGAACAACCAGCCGCAGTATCGCACAGGCATTGTCCAGCGGCCTATCAACCTGGGCAGGAAGGGCTTCGAGACTGACGACGGCGCCGCGGGTGTCGAAGGTCCGCATGCCGTTCTTGGTCCGGCGCTGCACCTCGACCGCCTCGGCGGCGAGGAAGACTTCCACGGCCCGCGCGGCTTCGGCGGGCTCCACGCCCTCCAGGCGCAGCTCCCAGACGGAGGCCGTCAGCCGGTCCGCGAGCCCGGAGGTCCGGGCCTCGACGGCGTCGACGATGTCGAGGCCGACCGGCATCGACTCGTCGAGCAGCTCGCGGAGCTTCTCGGGGTCGCGGTGCTGGGCGAGACCGATCTCCAGGTACTCGGCCTCGCTGCCGGTCCCGGTGGGAGCGGCGTTCGCGTACGAGACGCGGGGGTGGGGGGTGAAGCCCGCCGAGTACGCCATGGGCACCTCGGCGCGGCGCAGGGCGCGCTCGAACGCGCGCTGGAAGTCTCGGTGGCTGGTGAACCGGAGGCGGCCACGCTTGGTGTAGCGCAGTCGGATGCGCTGCACCACCGGTGCGGGAGGCGGGCCTTCGGGCTGTCGCTTGCCCAGTGGTTCTTCTCCTTGTGCGGGGCGTCGCGGCTCGCGCGCCGCCCTGAGGTCTGTCGACCCGTCCGGCTCACCCCCGCCGTTTGCGCGGGGAGATCTCGGGAGCGGGTGCCGCGTCGGCGGCTGTCGTACTACCCAGAGTACGCGCCCGTGACCTCGCCGGTTCCCCCGGCGGCCCTCCGAACAGCATGCGGCGCACCTCGGCCCGCGCCTCGCGCACCGCGGCGCGGGAGGTGCGCCACACCTCGGGCACGGCGTGCCCGACGGGTGTGGCCACCTGCCGGTACACCCACGCGGCGGGCCGGGCGACCCAGCCGCGCCACAGCCGGCGCAGGCCGCGGCCGAGGGCTCGGGTGATGCGGCCGGCGATGTGCCAGGCGCCGGCGAGGAGCTCCCCGAGCGGCAGGAGCACGTACCGGTACAGCAGGGAGAGCGGCGGCAGGAGCACGTACCGCCCCACCCAGGCCAGCCCGTGCCCGGCCGGTACGAACACGTACCGCCCGACCCAGACCAGCCCCTGCCCGAGCGGCACCAGCACATACCGCCACGCGCCCACCCAGGGCCAGACGAACAGCAGCAAGCCGAGCCCGCGCACCAGCCACCGCAGCCCGTGCCCGACCGGGGTGAGCACCTCCCGGTACAGCCAGCCCGACGGGAGCACCACCGCGTGCCGCAGCAGCCACGCGATCCCGGTCCCGGCCGGCACCAGCACGTACCGCCCGAAGGCCACGCACAGCCAGGCCGTGCCCAGCCCGAGGGGCCGCAGCAGGTACCGGTACAGCACGCCGGCGACGGGCACGACGACATAACGCCACAGACCCACCCAGGGCCAGTAGAAGAGGACGAGCAGCAACGGCCGCAGCAGGTACCGCCACGTCTGGAGGAGCACCCACCCGGCCCCCCTGCCGAGCGGCGCCAGCACGTGCCTCTGCGCACCGCGCGCCCCCAGCACGAGCAGGTCCCACAGGGCCCGCACCGGCAACACCACGAGCACGGCGACGACCTTCACGGGCACCCTGACCACCCCGGTCAGACACCCGTCCCCACCCGGCGCGGCCTGCGCCTTCTCCATCTGCATGCCGCTAAGGACACCAGAACCCGCGCTTCCGTTGCGCCGGCGGCCCCGGGAACGCCGATGTCCCCCTGCCGGGCGGCAGGGGGACATCGGACGTCACGTCACGCCTTCGGGGAGGCGCCGCCCACCACGCTCAGCGGGAGCAGCTTCTTGCCCGTGGGGCCGATCTGGATGTGGGTGTCCATCTGCGGGCAGACGCCGCAGTCGAAGCACGGGGTCCAGCGGCAGTCCTCGACCTCGGTCTCGTCGAGGGCGTCCTGCCAGTCCTCCCAGAGCCAGTCCTTGTCCAGGCCCGAGTCCAGGTGGTCCCAGGGCAGGACCTCCTCGTACGTGCGCTCGCGGGTCGTGTACCAGGCCACGTCCACGCCGTACGCCGGCAGGGCCTTCTCCGCCGCCTGCATCCAGCGGTCGTACGAGAAGTGCTCGCGCCAGCCGTCGAAGCGGCCGCCGTCCTCGTAGACCGCGCGGATGACGTCGCCGATGCGGCGGTCGCCGCGCGAGAGGAGGCCCTCGACGATGCCCGGCTTGCCGTCGTGGTAGCGGAAGCCGATGGAGCGGCCGTACTTCTTGTCGCCGCGGATCTTGTCGCGGAGCTTGCCGAGGCGGGCGTCCGTCTCCTCCGCCGAGAGCTGCGGGGCCCACTGGAAGGGGGTGTGCGGCTTGGGGACGAATCCACCGATCGAGACCGTGCAGCGGATGTCGTTCTGGCCGGAGACCTCGCGGCCCTTGGCGATGACGTTGACCGCCATGTCGCCGATCTGGAGGACGTCCTCGTCGGTCTCGGTCGGCAGGCCGCACATGAAGTACAGCTTCACCTGGCGCCAGCCGTTGCCGTAGGCGGTGGCGACGGTGCGGATCAGGTCCTCTTCCGAGACCATCTTGTTGATGACCTTGCGCATGCGCTCGGAGCCGCCCTCGGGGGCGAAGGTCAGACCGGAGCGGCGGCCGTTGCGGGTCAGCTCGTTGGCCAGGTCCACGTTGAACGCGTCCACGCGGGTCGACGGGAGGGACAGGCCCACCTTGTCGTCCGTGTAGCGGTCCGCGAGGCCCTTGGCGATGTCGGCGATCTCCGTGTGGTCCGCGGAGGACAGGGAGAGCAGGCCGACCTCTTCGAAGCCCGTCGCCTTGAGGCCCTTCTCGACCATTTCGCCGATGCCGGTGATGCTTCGCTCCCGCACGGGGCGCGTGATCATGCCGGCCTGGCAGAAACGGCATCCGCGGGTGCAGCCGCGGAAGATCTCCACGGACATGCGCTCGTGGACGGTCTCGGCGAGCGGGACCAGGGGCTGCTTGGGGTAGGGCCACTCGTCGAGGTCCATGACGGTGTGCTTGGAGACGCGCCACGGAACGCCGGAGCGGTTCGGGACGACGCGGCCGATGCGGCCGTCCTCCAGGTACTCGACGTCGTAGAAGCCCGGGATGTAGACGCTGCCGGTCTTCGCGAGGCGCAGCAGCACCTCCTCGCGGCCGCCGGGGCGGCCTTCGGCCTTCCAGGTGCGGATGATCTCGGTCATGTCGAGGACGGCCTGCTCGCCGTCGCCGATGATGGCCGCGTCGATGAAGTCCGCGATCGGCTCGGGGTTGAAGGCCGCGTGGCCGCCCGCGAGCACGATGGGGTGGTCGACCGTACGGTCCTTCGCCTCCAGCGGGATGCCCGCGAGGTCCAGCGCCGTGAGCATGTTGGTGTAGCCCAGCTCCGTGGAGAAGGACAGGCCGAACACGTCGAAGGCGGAGACGGGGCGGTGGCTGTCGACGGTGAACTGGGGCACCTGGTGCTCGCGCATCAGGGCTTCCAGGTCGGGCCACACCGAGTACGTGCGCTCGGCGAGGACGCCCTCGCGCTCGTTCAGCACCTCGTAGAGGATCATGACGCCCTGGTTGGGCAGGCCCACCTCGTAGGCGTCCGGGTACATGAGCGCCCAGCGGACGTCACAGGACTCCCACGGCTTCACGGTGGAGTTGAGCTCACCACCGACGTACTGGATGGGCTTCTGCACATGCGGGAGCAGAGCTTCGAGCTGTGGGAAGACCGACTCGGACATCACGCGACTTTCGTGAAGCGGGCAGGGGGCGACTCTCAAGCGTACCTTGAGGCCCGGATCCTCCTGGCCACATGATCACTCCAGGGCGGCCCGGAGCGCCGGGTCGGCGGCCTCGGCCCAGGTGGCGGGGAGGTCGCGGGCGCAGCGTTCGGCGCGTGCCTCCTCGCGGCCGTGGAGCAGGCCCCAGGTGAAGGAGGGCTCGCCGGCGCCGTGGGCCTGGTGGGCGAGGTCACGCAGGGCGGTGCGGGCGACGACGCTGTCCTGGTGTTCGCCGAGCAGGTTCTGGACCGCCTTGACGGCCTTGGCGAACTTCGCGGCGGGTTTCCCGAGGGCGGCTTCGGCGGCTTCCGCGGCGTAGCGGGCACGTTTTGCGGCCTTGCGGGCCTGGTGCAGGGCGTGGTCGGCCTCCTGGCCGGGGTCCAGGGAGAGGGCGTGGTCGACGCGGGAGGCGAGTCTGGCGTAGTCGCGGAGCACGGCCTCGGGGAGGGCCTTGCCGGCGGGTTTGGCGGCGCCGGGCAGCAGGGGCGGGTCGGCGAGCAGGGCCTCCAGGGTGTCGAGGAGGGCGAGGTGGCGGGGGCTGTCGAGGGCCGTGAGGGCGCGGCGGCGCGAGGCGGAGCGGCGGGTGGTGTTCCAGGTGCGCAGGCGCCTGCGGACGGGTCCGGCGAGGAGGGGGCGGGGGAGGCCGTCGAGGGCGGTCCGGAGGTGTTCGTGGAGGACTTCGCGGTCGCGGTCGGCTCCGAGTTCCGTGCCGAGCCGGCGCAGTTCCTCGCCGATGGGGTCGGTTGCCTCGCGGTCGAGGACCTTGCGGTAGGTCTTGAAGGCGCTGCGCAGGCGGCGGGAGGCGACGCGCATCTGGTGCACGGCGTCGGGCTGGTCGCGGCGGACGGCGGGGTCGTGGGCGATCAGCGCGTCGACCTGTTCGCGCAGGTACGCCAGGACGTGCGCGCCGGTGGTCCCCTCGCCGGCCGGGTCGGGGCCGGGGCGGGCGGGGGGCTGGTCGCCGGTCTCGGCGAGGGCGCGGGCGAGTTTGGAGGGGGCGTCGGAGACCTTGAGCCCGGCCTTCCCGAAGGCCTTTTCGACGGCGTCGAGGAGGCCGGGGTCGGTGCCGTCGGCGAGTTCCACCTCGACCTCGGTCCAGGTGGCGGTGGTGTCCCGGTGTTCGGCGGTGACCGCGTCGGTGGTGAGTTCGGCGAGGAGTGCGCCGTCGGCACCGAGGAGGTGGCTGGTCCGGCGGGAGGAGCGGAGGCGGACCCTGGGTTCGAGTGCGCGGTCCCGGACGCGGGAGCGGACGAGGGCGGCGAGCGGGCCGGGGACGGTGTCGCCGAGGGCGGCGGTGACCTCGTCGCGGACGCCGGGGGCGACGGGGAGTTTGAGGTGCCAGCCGGCGTCGTGGCCGCCGGTGCGGCGGCGCAGGGTGAGGCCGTCGGCGGCGAGCCGCTGGTCGGGGGTGTCGTAGTAGACGGCGTCGAGGTCGGTGACGCCCCGGTCGACGACGGCGGCGATGCCGGCCGTGCCGGTGAGGTCGGGGACTCCGCGCCGCTCCGCCTTGGGCTTCGTGAACTCGAATTTCCGCTCGATCTCGCGCTTCGTGTCCGCCATGGACCGAATCTAGTCCGGATCGGTGCGCGGGGGGAGGCCGCCTCGGCGGCCGGCGGAAAGCCTCCCTCCGCACCGCGTGTGCGTCAGGCCGACAGGGGCCGTTGCACCTTGATCGACTGGAGGAGGCCGATGGCCACCCAGACGGCGAACATCGACGATCCTCCGTAGGAGACGAAGGGCAGCGGCAGGCCGGCGACGGGCATGATGCCGAGGTTCATCCCGATGTTCTCGAAGGCCTGGAAGGCGAACCAGGCGATGATCCCGGCGGCCACGACGGTGCCGTACAGCTCGGTGGTGGCGCGGGCGATCATGCAGGCGCGCCACAGGACGATGCCGAGGAGGCCGAGGATCAGGATGCCGCCGACGAAGCCGAGCTCCTCTCCGGCGACGGTGAACACGAAGTCGGTCTGCTGTTCGGGGACGAACTGTCCGGTGGTCTGCGGGCCCTTGAACAGGCCGGAGCCGGTCAGGCCGCCGCCGCCGATGGCGATGCGGGCCTGGTTGGTGTTGTAGCCGGCGCCGGAGGGGTCGAGCTCGGGGTTGGCGAAGGCGGCGAAGCGGTTGATCTGGTACTGGTCGAGGACGCCGAGCTGCCAGATGAGGACGGCTCCGGCCGTGCCGGCGCCCATCAGGCCGAGGACCCAGCGGTTGGAGGCGCCGGAGGCGAGCAGCACGCCGAGCACGATGACGACCATCACCATGACGGACCCGAGGTCGGGCATCAGCATGACGATGCCCATGGGGGCGGCGGCCAGGCAGAGGGCCTTGACGACGGTGCGGTGCTCGGGGTGTTCGAGGTCGCCGGCGTCGACCCGGGCCGCCAGCAGCATCGCCATCACCAGGATGATCGTGACCTTCACGAACTCCGAGGGCTGGAGCGAGAAGCCGCCGCCGATGACGATCCAGGCGTGGGCGCCGTTGATGGTGGCGCCGAGCGGGGTGAGCACGGCGGTGACGAGGACGAGCGAGAGGCCGTAGAGGACCGGGACGGCGCCCCGCAGGTTGCGGTGGCCGAGGAGGACCGTCCCGATCATCAGTACGAGGCCGATGCCGGTGTTGAGCAGGTGGCGCCAGAGGAAGTACTGCGGGTCGCCCTGGTTGAGGGTGTCGCGGTGGCGGGTGGCGGACCAGACGAGCAGGGCGCCGATCAGGGACAGGCCGAGCGCCGACAGCAGTATCGGCCAGTCGAGCCGGCGCAGGACCGAGTCGCGGGCCGTCAGCCGGGCGAGCGTGCCCTTCTGGGGCGCGTACCGGGATACGGAGAAGTTGTTCGCGGTCTGCATCATCACGTCTCAGTCATGCCGCAGGGGCGGCGGGCCGGCGAGCGCGGGCGGCGCCAGCTCCTCCGGGGACGGGGGCACGTACGGCTTGATCTCGGGGTTGTCGATGGTGCCGTCGGGGTGGACGGTGGGCAGCTGGGCCTGCGGCCTGGGCAGGAGGGCCTTGCCGGTCTCCTTGCCGTCCATGGTGAGCCCGTACATCGCGTTGTAGATGTTGCGGACGGCGGGGCCGGAGGCGCCGGAGCCGGTGCCGCCCTGGGAGATCGTCATCACGATGGTGAAGTCGTCGGTGTAGGTCGCGAGCCACGAGGTGGTCTGCTTGCCGTAGACCTGGGCGGTGCCGGTCTTGGCGCGCAGCGGGTACTTGTCCAGGGGCCAGCCGATGAACCTCCAGGCGGCGGTGCCGCCGGGTTCGACGACCATGCGCAGGCCCTTGTCGAGGTCGCCGATGGTCTTGGCGTCGATGGGCAGCTTGCCGTGGGACTGGGGCTTGATCTCCTCGATCTTGCCCTGGGGGCTGACGACGGCCTTGCCGACGGTGGGGTTGTAGAGGGTGCCGCCGTTGCTGATGGCGGCGTAGGCGGTGGCCATCTGGATGGGGGTGACGAGGACGTCGCCCTGGCCGATGGCGAAGTTGATGCTGTCGTAGGCCTTGAGCTGGTTGCCTTCGAGGCAGCTCTCGTAGGCGATCTGCTCGACGTAGGTGCCGCCCTTCTTGCCCTGCTTGCACCAGGAGTCCTTGTTGGCCTCCCAGAAGCTCTGCTTCCAGTGGCGGTCGGGGATGCGGCCGCTGACCTCGTTGGGCAGGTCGATGTGGGTCTCGGAGCCGAGTCCGAACTCGCGGGCGGTCTTGTAGAACCAGTCGTGCGGGTTCTTGGGTTCGAGGCCGCCGTCGCGCTGCCATTCCTTGTGGCCGAGGGCGTAGAAGACGGTGTTGCAGGAGAACTTGAGGGCTTCGCCGAGGGTGATGGGGCCGTGGCCCTTGGACTCGAAGTTGGCGAAGCTGCGGCCGCCCATGTTGTAGGAGGCGCTGCAGTTGTACTTGTCGTCGAAGGCGTAGCCGGCGCGGACGGCGGCGCTGGCGGAGACCACCTTGAAGATGGAGCCGGCGGGGGCCTGGCCCTGGATGGCCCGGTTGAGGAGGGGGTAGTTGGAGTCCTTGCTGGTGAACTTGGCGTAGTCCTGGCCGGAGATCCCGCCGACCCAGACGTTGGGGTCGTAGTCGGGCTGGGAGGCCATGGCGACGACGCGTCCGGTCTTGGTCTCCATGACGACGACGGCACCGGAGTCGGCCTCGTACTTGCGGCCGGTGATGTTGTCGGTCTCGTTGCGGACGACCTTCATCGCCTCGGCGAGCTCGTACTCGGCGACGGCCTGGACGCGGGCGTCGATGCTGGTGACGAGGGTGGAGCCGGCGATGCCGGGGTCGGACTTGGTCTCGCCCATGACGCGGCCGAGGTTGTCGACCTCGTAGGAGGTCACCTGGGCCTTGCCGCGCAGCTCCCTGTCGTACGTGCGCTCGATGCCGGAGCGGCCGACCTGGTCGGAGCGCAGGTGTGGCGAGTCGGTGTTCTTGGCCTTCTGGATCTCGTCGTCGGTGACGGGCGAGAGGTAGCCGAGGACCTGGGCGGCGCGGCCGCCGCCGACGGCCGGGTAGCGGCGCACGGCGGTGGGTTCGGCGGTGATGCCGGGGAAGTCCTCGGGGCGTTCGCGGATCTGGAGGGCCTGCTGGGTGGTGGCCTCGGTGGTGACGGGGATCGGCTGGTAGGGGGAGCCGTTCCAGCAGGGCTTGGGGGTCTGGGAGTCGCAGAGCCGGATCTTGTCCATGACGTCCTGCGGCTTCATGTCGAGGACTCCGGCGAGGCGGGTCAGGACGGCCTTGCCCCGGTCCTTTATCCGCATCAGCTCGGTGCGGGACGCGGAGACGACGAGGCGGGTCTCGTTGTCGGCGAGGGGGACGCCGCGGGCGTCGAGGATGTCCCCGCGCACGGCGGGCTGCACCACGCGCTGGACGTGGTTGCTGCGGGCCTCGTCGGCGTACTCGTGGCCGTTGCGGATCTGGAGGTACCAGAGGCGGCCGCCGAGGGTGAAGAGGAGGGAGAAGACGAGGATCTGGATGATGACGAGCCGGATCTGCACCCGGGGGGTGCGGCCGGTCTCGGGAATGTTGGTCATGCCTGGTGCTCCCCCGTCACAGCTTCTTGACGTTCTTCACGCCTTTGACGCCCTTTATCCGGACGGCCCGGTTGGCGCGGCCGCGGGCGGTGCGCAGCCGCAGGCCGCCGCGCTGGCTGCCGATCCTGAGGCCGGTGCCGCCGGTGAGCCAGCCGGTGGAGACGTCGGCGCCCTGCGACGGGCCGGTGTTGGCTTCGACGGCCATGGGGTCGTTCTCGGCGCGGCGGGCCAGGGCCATGATCCACGGCACGGTGAAGGGGGCGAGCAGGAGGTCGTAGAGGACGGCGGTGAACAGCAGCCCGCCGAGGCCGACGTGGCGTTCGGCGGTGTCTCCGACCAGGGCGCCGACGCCGACGTACAGGATGATCGATCCGGCAGCGGCGGCGAGGACGGTCAGCATGGGGCCCCAGGCGGACCGGAACCGGCCGTTGTCGGGGCGGGCCAGGCCGACGAGGTAGCCGATGATGCACAGGACGAGGGCGTACCGGCCGGCGGCGTGGTCGGCGGGCGGGGCCAGGTCGGCGAGGAGTCCGGCGCCGAAGCCGAGGACGGCGCCGGAGGTGGGCCCGTACACCAGGGACAGGGCGACGACCGTGAGCAGCATCAGGTCGGGGACGGCGCCGGGGAGCTGGAGCCTTCCCAGGATGGTGACCTGGACGACGAGGGCGACCACGACGAGGGTGGCGGAGAGCAGGATCCGGTTGAAGCGCATGGCTCAGCGTTCCTCCTCGTCCGCGGGCCGGCCGGAGACGCTCGGGGTGGGCGTGACCGTGACGGTGACCGTGGGTGTGGGCTTGGGGGGTTCGGGCTTGGGGGGCAGGACGGTGTCGCGGGGGTCCTCGCGGGGCGGGACCACGACCACGCCGACGATGTCGAGGCGGGAGAAGCCGACGAAGGGCCGGACGTGGATGGTGCGGGTGAGGCCGCCGTTGGAGGGGTCGACGCGGACGACCTCGCCGAGCGGGACGCCGGGCACGAAGGGCTTGTTGGCGCGGGAGCCGAAGGTGACCAGGCGGTCGCCGGGGCCGACCTTGGCGCGGCCGTTGAGCATCTGGACGGCCAGCGGGCGGTCGCCCTGGCCGGTGGCGAAGCCGAGTTCGCCGCTGGCCTCCAGGCGGGTGCCGACGGTGAAGTCGGGGTCGCTGGCGAGGAGGACGGTGGAGGTGTCGGGGCCGACGGTGGTGACGCGGCCGACGAGTCCGTCGCCGTTGAGGACGGTCATGTCGCGTTCGATGCCGTCCTTGCTGCCGGCGTCGATGGTGACGGTCCAGGAGAAGCCCTGGGCCGCTCCTATGGCGATGACCTCGGCACCCTTGATGCCGTACTGTCCGGCGCCGGCCCGCTTGAGCATCTCGTCGAGTTCGCGGATGCGGCTCTTGGCCCGTTCGTCGCTGCCCATCCTGGTCTTCAGGAGGGAGTTCTCGTGCTCCAGACGGGTGATGCGGTTGTGGCGCTCGTCGGAGTCGCGTACGGCCCCTATGGCGTTGGCGACCGGGTCCACGGCGGTCGCGACGCCCTTCTCGACCGGGCCGAAGACCGCTGCGGCGGCCTTGCGGGCACCGTCGACCGGTGACTCCTCGCCCGCTCTGATGTCCACCGTGATCAATGCGAACGCGATGGCGATCAGCAGCACCAGGAGCAGCCGGCTCTCTCGTGTGTCCCTCACGTGCGGCGGCCGTGCCTTCCTCGTAGAAAACCCGTGCGGCGGAGCCGCTCCGGCGGAGCCGGGGCTGCACCGGACTGTGCCTGTATATCAACGATCCGCCGCACGGGCGCGGTAGCACCCGTACGGCGGATCCTTGTGTTCCGCATGCCCCGTTGGAGGGGGTTTGATCAGCGCCGGGGCTGGGCGTCCAGGACCTGCTGGAGGGCTTCGAACTCCTCGACGCACTTGCCGGAGCCGAGGGCCACGGAGTCGAGGGGGTCCTCGGCGATGTGGATCGGCATGCCGGTCTCGCGGCGCAGCCGCTCGTCGAGGCCGCGCAGGAGCGCGCCGCCGCCGGTGAGGACGATGCCGCGGTCCATGATGTCGCCGGAGAGTTCCGGCGGGCACTTGTCGAGGGTGGTCTTGACGGCGTCGACGATGGAGTTGACGGGCTCCTCGATGGCCTTGCGCACCTCCGCGGCGGAGATGACCACGGTCTTCGGGAGGCCGGAGACCAGGTCGCGGCCGCGGATCTCGGTGTGCTCGTCCTTGTCGAGGTCGTACGCCGACCCGATGGTGATCTTGATCTGTTCGGCGGTGCGCTCGCCGAGGAGGAGCGAGTACTCCTTCTTGATGTGCTGGATGATCGCGTTGTCCAGCTCGTCGCCGGCCACCCGGATGGACTGCGCCGTGACGATTCCGCCGAGGGAGATGACGGCGACCTCGGTGGTGCCGCCGCCGATGTCCACGACCATGTTGCCGGTGGCCTCGTGGACGGGCAGGCCCGAGCCGATGGCGGCGGCCATGGGCTCCTCGATGATGTGCACCTGGCGGGCGCCGGCCTGCGTGGACGCCTCGATGACGGCGCGCCGCTCCACTCCGGTGATGCCGGAGGGTACGCAGACCACGACGCGCGGACGCGCCAGGTAGCGACGCTTGTGGATCTTGAGGATGAAGTACCGGAGCATGCGCTCGGTGATCTCGAAGTCGGCGATCACGCCGTCCTTGAGGGGCCGTACGGCGACGATGTTGCCGGGCGTGCGCCCGATCATCTTCTTCGCCTCGGAGCCGACCGCCAGGATTCCACCGGTGTTCGTGTTGATGGCGACCACGGACGGCTCGTTCAGAACGATTCCCCGGCCCCTCACGTACACCAGCGTGTTGGCGGTCCCGAGGTCGATCGCCATGTCACGGCCGATGAACGACATGTTGTTCCCCTTGTTCCCCATGAGGAGCGTCTGGCCTTCCAGTTGATAGCGGCTGCTGTCAGGTCGGCGAGGTGGGTGTGTGGGTGGAGGCCCCATCGTAAGGCCGCGAGTACCGGTACCGCGCGACGGGACTCCGGCGATGGCGCCGGACGGGCAACCCGCCCCCTTAGTGGTGACGTCGTGCTCTTGCCATGCGTTCCCGGATGCTTCCGGCAATACCGAAGGGCGACCGAAATTACTTCGGTCGCCCCAGGTCATGAGCGCTATTTGGCTGATGTCTCGTCAGAAAAGCGCGCTCTCACATGCTCCGTTACGCTCAGAGAGCCGGGAAGAAGAGCTTCAGCTCGCGCTCCGCGGACTCCTCGGAATCCGAGGCGTGGATCAGGTTCTCGCGCACGATGGTGCCGAAGTCCCCCCGGATGGAGCCGGGCGCCGCGGCGATCGGGTCGGTGGGTCCGGCCAGCTGGCGGACACCCTCGATCGCGCGTTCCCCTTCCACGACCAGGACGACGACGGGGCCGCTCGCCATGAAGCCCATCAGGGGCTCGTAGAAGGGCTTGCCCTTGTGCTCACCGTAGTGGGCCTCCAGGGTCTCCGCGTCCAGCGTGCGCAGCTCCAGCGCGGGGATGGTCCAGCCGGCCTTCCGCTCGATGCGGCCGATGATCTCGCCGACCAGGCCGCGACGGACGGCGTCGGGCTTGAGGATGACGAGCGTGCGCTGGGTCATGTGACAACTCCTTGCGGCAAACGGGTGCGGTGCGACGAATCTACAGGGCCGAAACGGTGAACCGTCACGCAGCGTCAGGAGCTGCCGCTTCCGCCTGACGGGCCGCCCAGCTGGCCTTGATCGCGTCGATCTTGCGGCCGTAGTGCACCGAGCACCACCACAGGCCCGCGAAGACCGCGCCCAGGAAGAACATCGTCGGGACCACGAAGCCGCTCGCGATCAGCCCGATCTGCAGTGCCCAGCCGATCTGCACCGCGCCGGGGCGCGACAGCATCCCGCACAGCAGCACCGACACCAGCATCGTCACACCGCAGACCGTCCACACCTGGGCCTGGGTCAGGTCCGGGTTCTTCATGGCCACCAGGCCCGCGAAGCCGACGATGAAGAATTCACCGATCAGCGTGCTCGCGCAGAGCGTGCGCATCGATCCCTCAGCCCTTCTTGAACAGCAGGCGGGCCTCGCCCACCGTGATGACGGAACCGGTCACCAGGACGCCGGCCCCTCCGTATTCGGCCTCTTCCTCCGCCAGGGTGACGGCCGCCTCCAGGGCGTCGTCCAGGCGGGGCTCGACCTGCACCCGGTCCGGGCCGAAGACCTCGACCGCGATGGCCGCCAGCTCGTCGGCGCCCATGGCCCGGTGGCTGGTGTTCTCGGTGACCACGACCTCCGCGAAGATCGGCTCGAAGGCCTCGAAGACGCCCTTGACGTCCTTGCCCTCGCTCGCGGCCACGACACCGATCAGCCGGCTGAAGCCGAAGGCCTCGGTCACCGCCTCCGCGGTGACCTGCGCGCCCGCCGGGTTGTGCGCGGCGTCCAGGATCACCGTCGGGCTGCGGCGCACGACCTCCATGCGGCCCGGCGAGGTCACCGAGGCGAAGGCCTGCCGCACCGTGTCCGCGTCCAGCTCCCGCGCGTGCTCCCCGCCGACGCCGAAGAAGGCCTCGACGGCGGCCAGCGCGACCGCCGCGTTGTGCGCCATGTGGGCGCCGTACAGCGGCAGGAAGATGCCCTCGTACTCGCCGCCCATCCCGCGCAGGGTCAGCATCTG
The DNA here is from genome assembly GCF_050275515.1 of Streptomyces sp. NPDC004126. Classification (NCBI taxonomy): domain Bacteria; kingdom Bacillati; phylum Actinomycetota; class Actinomycetes; order Kitasatosporales; family Streptomycetaceae; genus Streptomyces; species Streptomyces sp. NPDC004126. The sequence continues at coordinate 30,904 of NZ_JBNNPF010000059.1, forward strand.
GCCGCCGACCGCCACCTCGCGGGAGACGACCCCGAACTCCATGCCCTCGCGGGCGACGGTCGCGTCGACCTCGACGGCCTTCTTCAGCAGCACCTGCGCCGCGTCCACCGGCTGCTGCGCCAGGATCACGGTGGCGTCCTGCTTGATGATGCCGCCCTTCTCCTGGGCGATCTCGCCGGGCGTGGAGCCGAGCCGGTCCGTGTGGTCCAGGCTGATCGGGGTGATCACCGCGACCGTCCCGTCGAGCACGTTGGTGGCGTCCCAGCTGCCGCCCATGCCGACCTCGACGACGGCGACGTCGACCGGCGCGTCCGCGAAGGCCGCGTACGCCATGCCGGTGAGCACCTCGAAGAACGACAGCCGGTACTCCTCGGCCGCGTCGACCATCTCCACGTACGGCTTCACGTCGTGGTACGTCTCGATGAACCGCTCGGCACTGATCGGCGCGCCGTCCAGGCTGATCCGCTCGGTCACCGACTGCACGTGCGGGCTGGTGTAGCGGCCGGTGCGCAGGTCGAAGGCGTTCAGCAGGGCCTCGATCATGCGGGCCGTGCTGGTCTTGCCGTTGGTGCCGGTGACGTGGATGGACGGGTACGCGTGCTGCGGCTCGCCCAGGACGTCCATCAGCGCGGCGATCCGGCTGACGGACGGCTCCAGCTTGGTCTCGCCCCAGCGGGTGGCGAGCTCCTGCTCCACCTCCTGCAGCGCCTTCGCCACCTCCGGGTCCTCGGGGCGGGTCGGCACGGGGTCGCCCGAGGGCGGCCCGGCCTGGGCGCGCAGGGTACGGCTGCCGGCCTCGATCACCGCCAGGTCGGGGTCGCGGGTGGACTCTTCCGCCACGATCTGGTCGAACTCGTCGAAGGGACGGTCGCGGTCGCGGTCGTGGCTCTCGGGCTGCTGCTCACTCACGGGTCCAGTCTACGGACGGGGCCCCGGGGGACTTTCGGCCCGGCCGTTTCGGGACCTTCGGCCGCGAAAGCGACCTGATCGTTATGCAAGCCTTGCGGGCAGGAGATAGGGGAACAAATGCCGCAGGCCAGCACCACCACGACCGCTTCCAGCCGCGACATAGGGATAGACCTGGGGACCGCGAACACCCTCGTCTACGCCCGCGGCCACGGGATCGTCCTCAATGAGCCGTCCGTGGTGGCGGTCAAGGCCGGCACCACCACCGCCCTGGCCGTCGGGGCGGAGGCCAAGGAGACCATCGGCCGCACGCCGGGCTCCATCACCGCCATCCGCCCCCTCAAGGACGGGGTGATCTGCGACTACGAGGCCGCCGAGGAGATGATCCGGCACTTCGTGCGCAAGGCCGTGCCCGGCCGCCGCCCCCGCACCCGGATGGTGATCTGCGTGCCGTCCGGCGTGACCCCCGTCGAACGGCGGGCCATCATCCACGCCTCCACCCGGGCCGGGGCCAAGACCGTCCACCTCATCGAGGAGCCGATGGCCGCCGCGATCGGGGCGGGCCTGCCGGTCGCCGAACCGCGCGGCTCCATGGTGGTGGACATCGGCGGCGGCACCTCCGAGGTCGCCGTGATCTCCCTCGGCGGGATCGTCACCTCGCAGTCCCTGCGGGTCGGCGGGGACCGGCTGGACGCCGCGATCATGGACTACGTGCGCAAGGAGCACGCACTGCTCATCGGCGAGCGCACCGCCGAGGACGTGAAGGTCGCCATCGGCTCCGCCTGGCCCGTCCCGGACCGGCCCGAGCTGGAGACCCGGACCTTCACCGTGCGCGGCCGCGAGAAGGTCGGCGGCATGCCCAAGACCCTGGAGCTGACCGCTCCCGACGTCCGGGCCGCCCTCGACGAGCCCGTCGAGGCGATCATCGCCGCGGTCCGCGCCACCCTGGAGGACTGCCCGCCCGAGCTGTCCGGCGACATCATGGAGCACGGCATCGTCCTCACCGGCGGCGGCGCCCTGCTGCCCGGCCTGGACCTGCGCATCGCCTCCGCCACCGGCATCCCGGTGTTCGTCGCGGACGCCCCGCTGGACTGCGTGGCCCTCGGCTCCGGCCGCTGCGTCGAGGACCTCGACACCCTCAGCGGCCTGCTCTCCCCCGCGAAGGCCTGACCGGCGGCCGGGGCGCCCCGGTCAGCCGCGCGGGAGCACCGCCACGACCTCGTACGAGTCCGGCGTCCGGGTCGCCGTCAGGGTGCCGCCCAGGCTGCGGACCCGCTCGGCCATGCTCGCCGTCCCCGAGCCCGCCGAGACCGGGGCCCGGCCCGGGGCGCCGCCCGGCAGGCCGTTGCTCACGGCGATCCGCACGTGGGGGCCGTCCGCCCGGACCGACACCTCGATGGTCTCGCCGCGCGCGTGCTTGGCCGCGTTGGTCAGGCACTCCTGCACCACCCGGTAGACCGCCGCCTGCCGCAGCGGCGACAGCCCGTGCGCCTGCGGGTCCATCGCCAGCCGGACGGGCGAGCCAGCCCGCCCGCTCTCCTCCGCCAGCGCCGCGAGCCCGTCCACGCCGGGGGTGGCGGCGCGCTCCCCGCGCTGGACGATGATCTCGTTCAGCACCAGGTGCGCCCGCCGCGCCGTGTCCGACAGCTCCTCGAAGTCCTTCGCGTACGGGGTCTCGCGCGCCCGCATCGACAGCACCTCCGAGCGCACCGTCAGCAGGGTCAGCTCCCGCCCCACGAAGTCGTGGACGTCCCGGGCGACCGAGGTCCGCTCCTCCTGCACGGCGTTCAGCACCGCCGACTCGGCCCGCCTGGCCTCCAGCTCGCGCACCAGGTCGTGCCGGTAGGCGGCGATCCCGACGGCCGAGGCGAGCACCCCGATGGGCACCACCAGGCCGAGGAAGGAGCTGAGCGTCTCGGCCTTGGGCTCGGGCCAGCCCGGCACGCAGAACACCGCGACCGTGAAGGCCAGGTACCCGACGGTGGCCAGCACCGCGGCGCGCCGCCCCCGGTAGCGGCCGACGGAGTACAGCGCGAACTGGATCAGCGTCAGCTCGTGCAGCCAGCCGATGAACACCAGGGCCGTGAGGTACGCCGCCCACGGCATCCGGCGCCGCAGCAGCAGCGTCGAGCAGCCCACGGTGAGCACGACGGCGGCCCCGGCCCCGTTGAGGGAGTTGTCGGCGGCGGCCAGGCCGGGCAGGTCGAGCGCCATCAGGGCCAGGCAGCTCAGCGCCGCGAGGACGTCCTGCGCCCGCGGAGAGGCTCCCCGGCCCCCGGCCGACCGGCGGCCGAAGGCCACGAGCCGCTGGAACGCCGACGGGGCGGGCTTGACGTGCATCTCCCCATCATCCGTGGTCCGCGCCCGGGATCGGATCGACGGCTGGGACATATCAAGTGATATGCGGCACTCCGCTTGGTTCGTGACAGGGGACCGAAGCCCCTCCCCGAAGCGACCTTCCGCCCTGCCGCCGCCCCCGCCGGCCCCCGTAGCGTCGGAAGGATGACCACCGCCGCCACGTCCGCCACGTCCGCCACGTCCGCCCCGTCCGCCGAGAGCCGCCGCACCGGGCTGCTCCTCCTCATCGGCGGCCTGGCCGGCGCCCTGGCCTCCGGGGCGCTGGCCTACGACCACATCCGCGCGCTGGAGGACCCCCTCTTCACCCCCGGCTGCAACATCAACGCGGTGCTGAGCTGCGGCGACGTGATGACCGCCTGGCAGAGCGAGCTGCTGGGCCCGCCCAACGCCCTGCTCGGCCTCGCCGCCTTCGCCGCCCTCGCGGGCCTCGGCCTGGCGGTCGCCGCCGGGGCCCGCCTCCCGCGCCGGCTCTGGCAGGGCCTGTGGGCCGCGCTCGCCGCCGGCTTCGTCCTCACCCTGTGGCTGATCGGCCAGTGCCTGTACGTGATCGGCGCCCTGTGCCCCTGGTGCCTCGTCGTCTGGGCGGTGATGATCCCGCTGTTCTGGTACGTCACCCGGCACCTGGCCCGCCCCGGCTCCCCGCTGCGCGCCCTCCCCCACTGGCTGGTCCCGGCCGCCCTGTACCTGGCGGTGGCCGCGCTGGTCGTGACCCGCTTCGGCACCGGCCTGCTCTGAACGCGCGCGAAGGCCCCCGCACCGTCCGGAGACGGCGCGGGGGCCTTCGTACGTCTTGCCCCGCTGCGCGACTAGGCGGCGGGCAGGCCGGCCAGCTGCGCCTGGATCCGGGCGATGTCCGCCTCGGCCTTGGCGAGACGGCCCTTGATCTTGTCCACGACGTTGTCGGGGGCCTTGGCGATGAACGCCTCGTTCGCGAGCTTCGCCTCGGCCTGCTGCTTCTCCTTCTCGGCGGCGCCCAGGTCCTTCGTCAGGCGCTTGCGCTCGGCCTCGACGTCGATGGTGCCCGACAGGTCGAGGGCCACCGTCGCACCGCCGACCGGGAGGGTCGCGGAGGCACTGAAGGCGTCGCCCTCCGGCTGGAGGCGCAGCACCTGGCGGATGGCCGCCTCGTGCGCGGCGAGCGCCGTACCGGACAGGTCCAGGCGCGCCGGAACCTTCTGCTTGTCGTCGAGGCCCTGCTCCTTGCGGAAGCGGCGGACCTCGCGGACCAGGTTCTGGACGCTCTCGATCTCGGCCTCGGCGGCCTCGTCGCGGAAGCCGCTGTCCTTCGGCCAGTCGGCGATGACGAGGGACTCGCCGCCGGTCAGCGTGGTCCACAGGGTCTCGGTGACGAACGGGACCACCGGGTGCAGCAGGCGCAGCATGACGTCGATGACCTCGCCGAGGACCCGGCTGGAGACCTTCGCCTGCTCGCCGCCCGCGAAGAAGGTCGTCTTCGACAGCTCGACGTACCAGTCGAAGACCTCGTCCCACGCGAAGTGGTAGAGCGCCTCGCTGAGCTTGGAGAACTGGAAGTCCTCGTAGTAGCCGTCGACCTGCGCGACCGTCTTGTTCAGGCGGGAGAGGATCCAGCGGTCGGTGGCCGACAGCTGCTCGGCCGGCGGCAGCTCGCCCTCGGTCGTGGCGCCGTTCATCAGCGCGAAGCGCGTGGCGTTCCAGATCTTGTTGGCGAACTTGCTGGACGCCTGGACCCAGTCCTCGCCGATCGGCACGTCGGTGCCGGGGTTGGCGCCCTTGGCCAGGGTGAAGCGGACGGCGTCGGAGCCGTACTTGTCCATCCAGTCGAGCGGGTCGACGACGTTGCCGAAGGACTTCGACATCTTCTTGCCGCGCTCGTCGCGGACCAGGCCGGTCAGCGCGATCGTCTTGAAGGGGACCTCGCCGTCCATGGCGTACAGGCCGAACATCATCATCCGGGCGACCCAGAAGAAGATGATGTCGTGGCCGGTGAGCAGGACGTCGGTGGAGTAGAACTTCGCCAGGTCCGGGGTCTTCTCCGGCCAGCCCAGCGTGGAGAAGGGCCACAGGCCGGAGGAGAACCAGGTGTCCAGGACGTCGGTGTCCTGGGTCCAGCCCTCACCCGTGGGCGGCTGCTCGTCGGGGCCGACGCAGACGATCTCGCCGTCCGGGCCGTACCAGACCGGGATGCGGTGGCCCCACCACAGCTGGCGCGAGATGCACCAGTCGTTGAGGTTGTCGACCCAGTCGAAGTAGCGCTTCTCCATCTCCTTCGGGTGGATCTTGACCCGGTCGTCGCGGACCGCGTCGCCCGCGGCCTTGGCGAGGGTCTCGACCTTGACCCACCACTGGAGGGACAGGCGGGGCTCGACGGTCGTGCTGCAGCGCGAGCAGTGCCCGACGGAGTGCAGGTAGGGGCGCTTCTCCGCGACGATCCGGCCCTGCTGGCGCAGCGCGCCGACGACCGCGGAACGGGCCTCGAAGCGGTCCAGACCGAGGAAGGGGCCGTGGACGGTGATGACACCGTGCTCGTCCATGATCGTCATGTTGGGCAGGTCGTGGCGCTGCCCGATGGCGAAGTCGTTCGGGTCGTGCGCCGGGGTCACCTTGACGCAGCCGGTGCCGAACTCGGGGTCGACGTGCGCGTCCGCGACGACCGGGATGGAGCGGTCGGTGAGCGGCAGCTTGATGAGCTTGCCGACGAGGTGCTTGTAGCGCTCGTCGTCCGGGTGGACGGCGATGGCCGTGTCACCGAGCATCGTCTCGGCGCGGGTGGTGGCGACGACGAGGGTGTCCTCGCCCTCGCCGTACTTGATGGAGACCAGCTCGCCGGCGTCCTCCTGGTACTCCACCTCGATGTCGGAGATGGCCGTCAGACAGCGGGGGCACCAGTTGATGATGCGCTCGGCGCGGTAGATCAGCTCGTCGTCGTAGAGCTTCTTGAAGATGGTCTGGACGGCCTTCGACAGGCCCTCGTCCATGGTGAAGCGCTCGCGCGACCAGTCGACGCCGTCGCCGAGGCGGCGCATCTGGCCGAGGATCTTGCCGCCGTACTCTTCCTTCCACTGCCAGACGCGCTCGACGAACTCCTCGCGGCCCAGGTCGTGGCGGGACTTGCCCTCCTCGGCGAGCTGCTGCTCGACCTTGTTCTGGGTGGCGATGCCGGCGTGGTCCATGCCGGGCAGCCACAGGGACTCGAAGCCCTGCATGCGCTTGCGGCGGGTCAGGGCGTCCATGAGGGTGTGCTGGAAGGCGTGGCCCAGGTGGAGCGAGCCGGTGACGTTCGGCGGCGGGATGACGATGGTGTACGCGGGCTTCTCGCTCGCGGCGTCGGCCGTGAAGTAGCCACGCTCTACCCAGCTCTCGTAGAGCTTCCCCTCTACCTCGGCCGGGGCGTACGCGGTCGGCAGTTCGGAGTTGGGGGCACTGGGTGTCTGCGTGTTCTCGGTCACGGGCACAGTTTAGAGGCGTAACGGTCCGGTATTGAAACCGGTAATCCAGGGGCCGGGCGCCCCCGCCGCCCCGGCCTTCCGCCAGGATGTGTGAAACGGATAAGCACACCTCACAGGGGGACGCGGGATGAGTTACAACCAGCCGGGGCCTTACGGCCAGCAGCCGCAGCAGCCCGACCCCTACGGCCAGCAGCCCCCGCAGCAGCCGAATCCGTACGGCCAGCAGCCCCAGCAGCCGAACCCGTACGGCCAGCAGCCCCAGCAGCCCGGCTACGGCTACCCGCAGCAGCCCCCCGCCCCGGCCTATCCGCAGCAGCCCGCGCAGCCGTCCTACCCGCAGCAGCCCGCCCAGCCGTCCTACCCCCAGCAGGGCGGCTACCAGCAGACCCCGCCGCCCCCGCCGCCGCCGCCCGCGTACGGCTACCAGCAGCCGCAGCAGCAGCAGCCCCAGACGCCCGCGTACGTCCCCCCGCCGCCGGCACCCCCGAAGAAGTCGAAGGCCGGCCCGATCATCGGGGCGGTCGTGGCCGTCGCCGTGATCGCGGGCGGCGCCTGGTGGTTCCTGGGCTCCGGCGGCTCCGTCTCCGACGAGACGAAGGGCTACAAGCTGGTCGCCCCGGAAGCGGTGGGCGAGTTCCAGAAGGACCCGAAGTACCAGCCCAAGCAGCTCAGCGACGCGGACAAGCCGCAGGTCGAGGCTGCGGGCATCAAGAACCCCACCCAGGTGGGGATGGACTACTACGTCGGAGACCCGAAGAACCCGCTCACGTTCAAGGGCCTCACCTTCAGCGGCTACTACGGCGAGATCGCCGACCCGGAGAAGACCGTCGACGCGGCCTTCGCCACCGTGCAGGCGAAGATCACCAAGGACGGCAAGTCGGACGCCAAGTTCGTCGGCACCCCCAAGGAGTTCACCCCCGACGGCTTCGACGGTGCCGTCATGAAGTGCGCGGAGCTGAAGGCCACTTCGAAGGACCCGAACAACAAGGGCCCCAAGGAGGTCACGCTTCCGGTGTGCGTCTGGGCCGACTACAGCACCACGGCCTCGGTCTTCGCCAGCGACGCCGCCGCGATCCTCGCGAGCAAGCCGGGCTACACCCTGGAGCAGGACGCGGACCTGACCGCGAAGCTCTACAAGAGCGCCCGCGTCAAGAAGTAACCGCACGGCACGTACGCGAGAAGGGGCGCTCCCGGTCGGGAGCGCCCCTTCTCGTGTGTCCTCGCGGCTACGCCGACTTCTCGTGCGGGCCCTGGTCCTTCGGGACGATGCGGGGCACCAGCGTCGGGTTGACGTTGGAGCGGACCACGTCGGCCGTGATGACCACGCGGGCCACGTCCTTGCGGGACGGGACCTCGTACATCACCGACATCAGGACCTCTTCCATGATGGCGCGCAGGCCGCGCGCGCCCGTCTGGCGGAGGATCGCCTGGTCCGCGATGGCTTCGAGGGCCTCGCGCTCGAAGTCCAGCTCGACGCCGTCGAGTTCGAACAGGCGCTGGTACTGCTTCACCAGGGCGTTGCGCGGCTCGACCAGGATCTGCAGGAGGGCTTCCCGGTCCAGGTTGTGGACCGAGGTGATGACCGGGAGGCGGCCGATGAACTCCGGGATCATCCCGAACTTCACCAGGTCCTCCGGCATGACCTCCTGGAACTGGTCGCTCGCCTCGATCTCCCGCTTCGAGCGGATCGTCGCCCCGAAGCCGATGCCCTTGGCGCCCGCGCGCGACTCGATGATCTTCTCCAGGCCGGCGAAGGCGCCGCCCACGATGAAGAGCACGTTCGTCGTGTCGATCTGGATGAACTCCTGGTGCGGGTGCTTGCGGCCGCCCTGCGGGGGGACGGACGCCGTCGTGCCTTCCAGGATCTTGAGGAGGGCCTGCTGGACGCCTTCCCCGCTCACGTCGCGCGTGATCGACGGGTTCTCGCTCTTGCGGGCGACCTTGTCGATCTCGTCGATGTAGATGATCCCGGTCTCGGCCTTCTTGACGTCGTAGTCGGCCGCCTGGATCAGCTTGAGCAGGATGTTCTCGACGTCCTCGCCGACGTACCCCGCCTCCGTCAGCGCCGTCGCGTCGGCGATGGCGAACGGGACGTTGAGCATGCGGGCCAGGGTCTGGGCCAGCAGGGTCTTGCCGGAGCCCGTGGGGCCCAGCAGGAGGATGTTGGACTTCGCGAGCTCGATCGCGTCGTCACGGCCCTGCGCGCCGCCGTTCTCGCCGGCCTGCACGCGCTTGTAGTGGTTGTAGACCGCTACCGAGAGCGCCTTCTTCGCCGGCTCCTGGCCGACGACGTAGCTCTCCAGGAACTCGTAGATCTCACGGGGCTTGGGGAGTTCCTCCCACCGGACCTCGGAGGTCTCCGCGAGTTCCTCTTCGATGATCTCGTTGCAGAGGTCGATGCACTCGTCGCAGATGTACACACCGGGTCCTGCGATGAGCTTCTTCACCTGCTTCTGGCTCTTTCCGCAGAACGAGCACTTGAGCAGGTCGCCGCCGTCACCGATGCGTGCCACGAGGTGCTTCCCCTTCGCCTGGGAGACGCTTTGGTTCAGCGCTCCTGGTGCCTCATATCCGACGGTACCTTGCCGGGGGCCCCGTTCGGGGCCCCCTTGACGCGGTTCACATCGCGGGATTCCGCGGTGCGGCCGCGCCGAGTGGCGGCAAGGATCAGACCGCGTTCATCTTGCGGGTCGAGACGATCTGGTCGATCAGCCCGTACGCCAGCGCGTCCTCGGCCGTGAGGATCTTGTCGCGCTCGATGTCGTCGCGGATCTTCTCGATCGGCGTCGACGAGTGCTTGGCCAGCATGGTCTCCAGCTGGTCGCGCATGCGCAGGATCTCGTTGGCCGCGATCTCCAGGTCGGAGAGCTGCTCGCGGCCGGTGCCGCCGGACGGCTGGTGGATCAGCACGCGGGCGTTCGGGAGGGCCATGCGCTTGCCGGGGGTGCCGGCGGCGAGCAGGACCGCGGCGGCGGAGGCCGCCTGGCCCATGCAGACCGTCTGGATGTCCGGCTTCACGAACTGCATCGTGTCGTAGATGGCCGTCAGCGCGGTGAAGGAGCCACCGGGGCTGTTGATGTAGATCGAGATGTCGCGGTCCGGGTCCATCGACTCCAGGCACAGCAGCTGCGCCATGACGTCGTTGGCCGAGGCGTCGTCGATCTGCACGCCGAGGAAGATCACGCGCTCCTCGAAGAGCTTCGCGTACGGGTCGTACTCGCGCACGCCCTGCGAGGTGCGCTCGACGAAGCGCGGGATGACGTACCGGTTGTCGACCTGAGGGCCGGAGTAGAGGCCGCTCGCGGAGAAGTTGTTCTGCATCATCTGGGTGTTCACCGTCCTGGTGGCGTTCTGCGGGCTGTGGGTGCCTGGCACGGGCGGGCGGGGCGCAGGGGTCCTCGTACGGGACCCCGTGCGCCGGGCCGGGGTCAGGCCCCGGTGCCGCCGCCGCCCGGGACCAGGGACGCGGCGGAGATGATCTCGTCGATGAGGCCGTAGTCCTTGGCCTCCTCCGCCGTGAACCAGCGGTCGCGGTCGCCGTCGCGGATGATCGCCTCCACGGTCTGGCCCGAGTGGTGCGCGGTGATCTCGGCCATGCGCTGCTTGGTGCGCAGCAGGTACTGGGCCTGGATCTTGATGTCCGAGGCGGTGCCGCCGATGCCGGCGGAGCCCTGGTGCATCAGGATGTCGGTGTTCGGGAGCGCGAAGCGCTTGCCCGGGGTGCCGCCGGTGAGCAGGAACTGGCCCATGGAGGCGGCCATGCCCATGCCGATGGTGACGACGTCGTTCGGGATGTACTGCATGGTGTCGTAGACCGCCATGCCCGCCGTCACCGAGCCACCGGGGCTGTTGATGTACAGGTAGATGTCCTTCTCCGGCTCCGCGGCCAGGAGGAGGAGCTGCGCCGTGATCTTGTTCGCGATGTCGTCGTCGACCTGCTGGCCGAGGAAGATGATGCGTTCGCCGAGCAGCCGGTTGTAGACATGGTCGCCGAGGCCGCCACCGATGGACGGCTCACCCGCGGCGTAAGGCTTCAGATTCGTCACGTATCCACCTGCTCGTCTCCGACGGCCACATGCCGTCTCAGCGTCTCGTTCTGGGGCGCGGACCTACCGGGGGTCGATGCCCGCCGGCTTCGGGTACTCCCGTGCCCTCGTATTCATGGACCCTAACGCGCAGGTAGGACAACGCCATCCCGCTTCCCGAACTGTTCGCTCGGAGCGCAAGCTCCCGAGCGCCCCGCGAGGGCACGCGGAAGGGCCCGGACGCGGCTGCGTCCGGGCCCTTCGGGGCACTGCTCGGGGGGCTCCGCGGGGGTGCCTCCCGGAGGTGTTACTTGGCCTCGGCGTCACCCTCGACGGCGGCCTCGACGACCTCGGCGGCCGTCTCGGTCTCGTCCTCGTCGTCGGAGAGGTCGACGACCTCACCGTTGGTGTCGACGACCTTGGCGGCCTCGACGACGACCGCGAGGGCCTTGCCGCGGGCGACCTCGCCGACCAGCATCGGGACCTGGCCGCCCTCGACGACGGCCTGGGCGAACTGGTCGGGGGACATGCCGGAGGACTGCGCGCGGCGCATGAGGTGCTCGGTGAGCTCCTCCTGGTTGACGCCCAGCTTCTCCTTGTTGACCAGCGCGTCGAGGACGAACTGGGTCTTGATGCCCTTGACGGCCTGCTCGGAGGTCTCGGCGTCGAACTCCTCGACCGTCTTGCCCTGGATCTCGAGGAACTTCTCGAGGTTCAGGCCCATCTGGCCGAGCTGGTGGTGCTCCAGGTTGTGCTTGCGGGTCTGGACCTCGTCCGCGAGGAGCTTCTCGGGGATCGGGACCTCGACGAGCTCCAGCAGCTTCTCCAGGACGCGCTCCTGGGCCTGCGTGGCCTGGTCGTACTGCTTCATGTTCTCGAGGCGCTTGCGGCTGTCGGCCTTGAGCTCGTCGAGGGTGTCGAACTCGCTCGCCATCTGGGCGAACTCGTCGTCCAGCTCCGGCAGCTCGCGGGCGGAGACCTTGGTGACCTTGACGGTGACCTCGGCGTCCTTGCCCTCGGCGGAGCCGCCCTTCAGCTGCGAGGTGAAGGTGGCCTCGCCGCCGGCCTCGAGGCCCTTGACGGCCTCGTCGATGCCGTCGAGGAGCTCGCCCGAGCCGATGGTGTAGGAGACGTCGGTGGCGACGCCGTCCGCGAGGACCTCGCCGTCGACCTTGGCCTCCAGGTCGATGGTGACGACGTCACCCTCGACGGCGGCGCGCTCGACGTCCTTGGTGGACGCGAAGCGGCCGCGCAGCTGCTCGACCGACTTCTCGACGTCCTCGTCCGAGACCTCGACCGCGTCGACCTCGACCTCGATGCCGGAGTAGTCCGGGATCTCGATCTCGGGGCGGACGTCCACCTCGGCGGTGAAGGCCAGCAGCTCGCCGTCCTTCAGCTCGGTGATGTCGACCTCGGGCTGGCCCAGCGGGTTCAGGTCGGCCTCGTTGACGGCCTCGGTGTAGAACTTCGGGAGGGCGTCGTTGACGGCCTCCTCCAGCACCGCACCGCGGCCGAAGCGCTGGTCGATGACGCGGTTCGGGATCTTGCCCTTGCGGAAGCCCTTCACCGTGACCTGCTGGTTGATCTTCTTGTACGCCGCGTCGAGGCTGTCCTTGAGCTCCTCGAAGGGCACCTCGACAGTGAGCCGAACCCGAGTCGGGTTCAGGGTCTCCACGGCGCTCTTCACGGTTCGGTCTCCTTGTGGCTGACTGCTTGGGGTTCTGCCGGAACGCTGCGATTCAGCGGCCTCGGCGGATTCGGCCCGGCATCAGACACACGGGCACGCAGCTTGCATAGTAACCGCAAGCGGCAATCAGCCCACAACGCGATCTTGGCGAACGATCGGTGGCGCGGGCGGTACTGAGTGGTCGGGGTGGCCGGATTCGAACCGACGACCTTCCGCTCCCAAAGCGGACGCGCTACCAAGCTGCGCCACACCCCGTCGGTGCGACACGTAGGGTACATGCCCGGAGACCCTCCGACGCCCCCGGTTTTCCCGGCGGGCGCACGCGCGTGCGGGGCGGGCACGGACACGGCGGGAAAAGCGGTGTGCACTCCCCCCGCGCGACCCGCTAGGATGCTCTCGTGCCGCGGTCCCCGGACCTGCGGCGCACGTATTGCGGGTGTAGCTCAATGGTAGAGCCCTAGTCTTCCAAACTAGCTACGCGGGTTCGATTCCCGTCACCCGCTCTTCATGGCTCGGGGCCAGGCCGGAGATCTTCTCCAGGACCTGGCCCCTTGTCGTTTCCGCGCCCTTGCCGTTTCCGCTCAGAGCTTGATGCCCGCGATGGTGTCCGCGAGGGAGTTCAGGAAGCGGTTGACGTCCGGGGCGATGGAGCTGGACGCGAGGAAGAACCCGAAGAGGACCGCGATGATCGCGGGGCCCGCCTTGATGTGGTTGCCGCGGATCAGGATCACCAGGATGACCGCCAACAGAACCACCACTGACAGCGAAATGGCCACTACTGATCACACCTTCGGTCGTCCCCTGGCCGGCCCGGCGCGCGCGGCGTTGCGCGCCCCACATGCACCATCCTCCCACCAACCGGCCCCCGCTATCCGCCCCGTGACGAATCGCCATCGCGGCTTTCCCGCCAAGCGGGCGCCCAGGGGGGACATTTCGGGCGTCAGGGTGCGGTGATGCCGAGGAGGGAGCGGACGTGGGCGTACTTGGCGGTCAGCCGGTCGCGGGTGGGCGCGTCCAGTACGGACAGGCGTACGGGGTCCGCGTTGTGCGCGAGGTCGGCCTCCTTCACGAGGAGGGCTCCGGGGGTGGCGAGGATACGGGCGGTGTACTCCCCGACCGGTTCCCCGGCGCGTTTGGTGAGGGCCAGCACCATGTCCTTGACCTCCTGCGGGAGGGCCGCGGACGCGAGCTGCTCCGGGCTGAGCGCGTCGTCCTCCACCGCGTCGTGGAGCCAGGCCGCGGCCTGCTGGGCGGGGCTGCCGCCGCGCAGGCGGACGCCCTCGGCCACGGCCGCCAGGTGCTCGGCGTAGGGCCGCCCGGCCTTGTCGGTCTGGCCCTCGTGCGCGGAGCGGGCGAGGGCCTCCACCTCGGCGAGGGTCAGGGAGCGGTCCGTCATGCGATCTCCTTCGCTGCCGCGCGCAGGGCCCCGGCGGCCCGGTCCACGTCCGCGGGCGTGGTGCGCCAGTTGGAGAACGCGGCGCGCAGGCCGGCGGTTCCCCCGAGGACGGTGGGGTGACGAAGACGTCGGCGGCGACGGCCTCGCGCAGGGCGGCCAACCGCTCGGGGGCCGGGTTCCCGGCGAGGGTGAAGCAGACGACGTTGAGGCGGACCGGGGCCAGCAGCCGGAAGGCGGGGTCGCGGTCGAGGCGCTCGCCGAGGGCGCGGGCGCAGGCGATGTCCCGTTCGACGATCTCGCGGTGGCCCTCGCGGCCGTAGGCGCGCAGGGTGAACCAGGCGGCGAGGGCCCGCAGCCGGTGGGAGTTCTCGGGGGTGAGGTGGACGAGGTCCGGGTCGGGGCCGAGGGGGCCGAGGTAGGCGGCGGCGTTGGCGAAGACCCGGGACTGGAGGTCGCGGCGGCGGGTGAACTGGACGGCGCTGTCATAGGGGACGTTCAGCCACTTGTGCAGGTCGACGCAGACGGAGTCGGAGGCGTCGAGGCCCGCGACGAGGTGGGCGTGCTCGGGGGTGAGCGCGGCGAAGGCGCCGAAGGCGGCGTCGGTGTGGAGCCAGAAGTCGTGGCGTTCCCTGAGCGCGGCGACGGCACGCAGGTCGTCGAAGTCGACGGTGTTGACGGTGCCGGCGTTGGCGACGACGACCGCCGGGCCGGGTGCGTCGGCGAGGGCCCGGTCCAGGGCGGCGGGGTCGACGGCCTCCCGGCCGGGGAGGGTGGGCACCGGGACGAGGGCGGCGCGGCCGAGGCCGAGGACGGACAGGGCCTTGGCGATGGAGGAGTGCGGGGCTCCGGAGAGGACGCGGACGGGGCCGAGGGCGGCGACGCCGTCCTGGGCCGGGGAGATGCCGAGGCGTTCGCCGAGCCACTCGCGGGCGATGGCGAGTCCGGCGGTGTTGGACATGGTGGCGCCGCTGACGAAGGTGCCGGTGTGGGCGTCGGAGAGGCCGAAGAGCTCGCGGAGCCAGCCGGTGGTCTCGCGTTCGAGGTGCTGGCCGGCGCCGTCCATGGCGGAGTTGGAGTTCTGGTCGTGCGCGGCGGTCAGCCAGTCCCCGGCGAGGGCGGCGGGGGTGGCGCCGCCGGTGACGAAGCCGAGGTAGCGGGGCCCCGCGGAGGCGGAGAGGCGGGGCTCCCAGCGGGCCCGGAACTCGGCGAGGGCGGCTTCCGTGCCGGTGGCGTGCGCGGGGAGCGGGGCCGGCGGCGGCGGGGGGTCCTGCGGCGGTACGACGGGGCGTTCGTCCAGGCTCGCGAGGGCCTCGGCGGCGGCGCGGCGGGTGGCGTCGAGGAGCTCGGGGAGCCGGGCGAGGTCGGCGGCGAGGGTGCGGTCCATGGGCGGCACGCTAGACCCCGCCGGGGGCTGGGGGGCGGGCCAATCCGCGCCTAGTGGCCCGGCCGGGTCCGGGCGCCGCTGCGCGGGGCCAGGTCCCCTACCCGCCCTTCGCCCGTTCCCCGGGCTGCGCCCGGACCCCTTCCTGGGGGCTCCGCCCCCAGACCCCCGCGCCTCAAACGCCGGCGGGGCTGCGCAGACCTCAGGACCGCCCCGAAG
>NZ_JBNNPF010000060.1:0-44093 GCF_050275515.1 Streptomyces sp. NPDC004126
TCGCCGGGCGCGGGGGGGGGGGGGGGGGGGCCGGGCGGGCCCGCGCAGGTGCAGCTCCGCGGGCCGCCCGGTGCCTTCGGGAGGGCGGTCAGCTCTGCCAGCCGGTCCAGCTGCCGCTGTTCAGGCGGTGCCGGAACCAGCGCTCGCCGTCCATGCCCACGACGGAGATCGTCGGGTTCCAGCTGTTGTTGCCCTCGATGCGGACGCCGCTGCGGACCGTGCCGCCCATCGACTCCCAGCCGGACCAGCCGCCGCCCGTGTTGCTGTAGCGGGTCCACACCGCGAAGTCGGTGCCGACGATGAAGACCTGCCGCGTCCCGTTCGGGAAGGTCTGCCAGGCCTCCCCGTACTCGCAGATGTAGTCGCCGCCGAGGCCGGACACGTGGCAGTAGCCGGCCGCGGCCTGGTTCTGGCCCGGCGCCGGGGCCGGGGCGGCCGACGCCGCACCGGTCAGCGCGACGCCCGCCAGGGCGAGGGTGGAGGCCGCGAGGGCCGAGGCACGGACGATGGATAAGCCCATGGAAGTGACTCCCTGTTTTCCCAGTCGTCTTCGGAGGATGCCGGGCGGGCCACACCGGGCACCCGCGCCTCCACGGGGCGGTGAGGACGGGTGCCGCGGTGCGGGCCTCCCCCGGCGGACAGAAGCGTTCCAGCGCCCGCAAACGCGGCCCTAACGCCGGGCTAAGGAGGCGCCGCCGCCCCCTTGCGTCACACTGTCGTCCGGGTGTCCGTCCGCACGTCGTCGCAGGTGCGGGCGGTGCGGGGCGGTTTTCACGGGCCGGTGGCGATTGGCCGGGATCCCCCTCATCCACCGAAATACCGAGACATATGCTCGGTCGGGGAAAAGCAGATGGAAGGGGCATGCATGCGGTTCCGCGTGCTGGGGACGGTCTCCGCGGTGGCGGAGTGCGGGAGGCCCGTGCACTTGGGCCCCGCCAAGCGGCGCAGCCTGCTGGCGATGCTCCTGTTGCGGCCCAACGCGGCCGTCGGCGTGGACCGGCTGACCCGGGCGCTGTGGGACGAGGACCCGCCCCGGCACTCCCGGACGGTGCTGCAGGGCCACGTCTCGCGGCTGCGGGCCCTGCTCGCCGAGCACGGCGCCGCCGCCCACGGGGTCGAACTCCTCACCCAGGGGCCGGCGTACGCGCTGCGGCTGCCCGAGTCCCTGGTGGACGCCCACCACTTCGAGCGGTTGCAGCAGGAGGCCCGGGAACAGCACGAACCGGCCGACGCGGTACGGCTGCTGCGGGAGGCGCTCGCGCTGTGGGAGGGGCCCGCGCTGGGCGGGACCGTGGGCGGGCCCCTGCTGGAGGCCGCCGCGCACGGGCTGGACGAGCTGCGGCTGGCCGCCGTGGAGGAGCTGGCCGGGGCGCACTCGCTGCTGGGCGAGCACTCCGCGGCGGCGGCCCTGCTGCGGCCGGAGGCCGTGCTGCACCCGCTGCGGGAGCCGCTGATCGCCGCGCTGATGCTGGCGCTGGGCCGGTCGGGCCGGCAGTCGGACGCCCTGGACTGGTACCACCGCACGCGGGAACTGCTCGCCGAGCAGCTGGGTGTCGACCCCGGAGCGGTGCTCGCGGACGCGTACACCGCTCTCCTGCGGGCCGGCGAACCCTTGCGCTCCGCGACGGCCCCCGTGACCCTGGCCGCCGGGGCGGCCGCCTGGCTGTCCGGGCGGCCCGCCGGGCCCGGCACGGAACCCGGCGGGCCCGGCTCCGCCCCCGGACCGGCCGCAGCGGCCGGGACGCCCGGGGTGGCAGGCATGCCCGGGGCAGTTGGAACGCCCGGGGCCGTAGGGGCCACGGGTGCCGGCGGGGTGCCGGGGGGCCTTGGGGCCGCGGGGGCCGCAGGGGCCGCCGGGGCCGCCGGGGCCGCAGGTACCCCCGAGGTCGCGGGTACCCCCGAGGTCGCGGGTACCTCCGCGGCCACAGGCGCCCCCGGCGCCACGGGTGCCTCCGGGACCGCAGGAACCCACGGAACCGCTGGAGCCACCGGGGTCACAGGAGCCGCCGGAGCCACGGGTGCTGCCGACGCCACGGGTGCCGCAGCGACCCCCGGCGCCACCGGTGCCGCCGGGATCGCAGGAACCCACGGAACTGCTGGAG
The DNA here is from genome assembly GCF_050275515.1 of Streptomyces sp. NPDC004126. Lineage (NCBI taxonomy): Bacteria > Bacillati > Actinomycetota > Actinomycetes > Kitasatosporales > Streptomycetaceae > Streptomyces > Streptomyces sp. NPDC004126. Next base: position 2,103 of record NZ_JBNNPF010000060.1, read on the forward strand.
CCGCCGGAGCCACCAGGGTCGAAGGAACGCCCGGAGCCACCGGTGCTGCCGGGACCGCAGGGATCCCCGGCGTCACCGGAGCCGCCGGAAGCGCCGGGAACCTCGGGGCCGCCGGGGCCGCCTGGGGGCCCGGGGCCGGGTACGGGGAGGCGTTCGGGGGTGGCCGTACCGGGAACGGCCCGCAGTTGCTGCCGCGGCGGCCCGGCGGTTTCACGGGGCGCGCCGGCGAGCTGGCGGCGCTCGACGGGGCCGCGGCCGCCGACCCGGGCCCCGTCGTCATGCTCACCGGCAGCGCCGGCGTCGGGAAGACCGCGCTGGCCCTGCACTGGGCGCACCGGCGCCGCGCGGACTTCCCCGACGGCCGGCTCTTCGCCGACCTCCACGGCTACAGCCCCATCCCGGTCCGGGACACCACCTCCGTGCTGCGCGAGTTCCTGCTCGCGCTCGGCCTCCCGGCCGAGCGGATGCCCGACTCCCCGCAGGCCCTCGGCGCCCGCTACCGGGAGCTGACCTCCGGGCGCCGGATGCTGGTCGTGCTCGACAACGCCCGCGACTCCGCGCAGGTGCGGCCGCTGCTGCCCGGCGGCGACGACTGCGTCACCCTCGTCACCAGCCGCAGCCGGCTCGGCGAGCTGGTGGTGTCCGACGCCGCCCGCCCGGTACCGGTGCGCGAGCTGCCCGCCGCGCAGTCCGCCGAGCTGCTCGCCGCCGTACTCGGCCCGGAGCTGATCGCGGCCGAGCCGGAGGCCGCCGCTCGCCTGGCCGGGCTGTGCGACGGCCTACCGCTGGCGCTGCGCGTGGCGGCGGCGCGGCTCGCCACCCGCCCGCACCAGGGGCTGGCCGCCTTCGCGGGCGAACTCGCCGACGAGCACACCCGGCTGGACCTGCTGAACGTGGGGAGCACCGGCGTCGCCGCCGCGCTCCGCCTCACGCTGCAGCACCTGCCGGAGCCGGCCCGGCGGATGTTCCACCAGCTGGGGCCGCACACCGGGGCCGCCCTCGACGTGCGCACCGCCGCCGCGCTCGGCGGGTGCCTGCCCAGCCAGGCCGCCGCCGCGCTGGACCAGCTGGCCGCCGCCCAGCTGGTGGTGGAGGCGGGACCGCAGTCCTACGTGCTGCACGACCTGGTCCGGCTCTACGCCCGCAGCCTGTCGCCGGGGCACGACCCGGAGGGGCTGCTGCGGCTGCTCGACCACTGGCTGCGCACGCTCCTCGCGGCCTGCGCCACCGCCGAGCCGGGCAGCGAGCCCTGCTGCGCACTGCCCGACGGGGCCCGGCAGGCCGCCCCGGTGCGGCCGTTCGCCGACCGCACGGACGCCCTGGCCTGGCTGTCCGCCGAGCGGGAGGCGCTGCGCGGCGCGGTCGAGGCGGCCGTCGCCGCCGGACTGCACGACCGGGCCTGGCGGCTGGTGCTGCTCCAGTGGCCGCTGATCGTGTGGCAGGTCCGGGACGGCTGGGCGCCCCTGCTCGAACAGGCGCTGGCCAGTGCCGAGGCCGACGGCGACCCCGGCGCGCAGTCGCGCGCCCGGGCCCTGCTCGGCTGGGTGCTGTCCGAGGAGGGCCGCCCCGAGGAGGCCCTCGCGCAGCTGGAGCTGGCGCCGGACCTCGCGGCCCTGGCGGGCGACGCCAACGCGGAGGCCATCGCCCGGATCAACCTCGCCGTCGCGCTCCTGCGGGCGGGCGAACGCGCCCGGCCCGCGGAGCTGCTGGGCGCGGCGCTCGTGCTGGCCGACCGGGCGGGTCGGCCTGACACGGCGGCTCTGGCCCACCAGCACCTCACGGAGCACCTGCTGACCGTGGGCGCGCCCGAGGCGGCCGCCGACCACGCGGTCCGCGGCCTGGCGCTGGCCGCCCCGCCGGCGGCGGCGCCCCGGCGGGTGGTGCTGCGCACCCTGTACGGCGAGGCGCTGGCCGCGACGGGCCGCAGGGGCGAGGCGGTGCGCCAGCTCGACGACGCCGTCCGGGAGGCGCGGGCCCATGCGTACGAGGAGGGCGAGAGCGCGGCACGTGCGGCGCTGGCCGCGTTGACGGAACGTTAAAGCCGATCGGGGGCCGCCCGCCCGCGCGGCCGTGGTCCGTTCGGGCGGGAAGCTGCGCCCGGCGGGCCCGCCTGCTCGGCGATCGGGCCCGGCGGTGGCAGGAAGGAGGGATGAGCCTTCCACGCCGCCGGGTCCTCGCGAGTACGGCAGCCGCGGTGCTCGCCGCCACCGGGACGGGCGCGCGGGCGGACGGCGCACGGGCCGTCGGGACGCGGCCGGGTGCGCGTGCCGCGGGCGGGTCGGGGCCCGACTTCGGGGCGCTCGGCCGCGCGATGGACGGCCGGCTGGTCCTGCCGGGGGAAGCGGACTACGCGGAGGCCCGGCAGCTTTTCCAGCCCCGCTACGACGCCGTCGCACCCGCGGCGGTGGCCTATCCCGCGCACGCCGGGGACGTGGCCGTCTGCCTCGACTTCGCCCGCCGCTCCGGCGCCGCGGTGGTGCCGCGGGGCGGCGGCCACAGCTACGCCGGGTGGTCGACGCGCGCGGGCGGCCTGGTGGTGGACACCGGGGCGATGGCCGCGGTGGCCGTCGGGGACGGCGAGGTGCGGGTCGGCGCCGGGGCCCGGCTCGCGGAGGTGCACGCCGCCCTCGCCGCGCGCGGCCAGGGCGTCCCGGCCGGGCTGTGCCCCTCCGTCGGCATCGCGGGGCTGGCCCTCGGCGGCGGGCTCGGGCTGGGCTCACGGGCGTACGGGACCACCTCGGACCGGCTCGCGGGCGCCCGCGTCGTCACCCCGGACGGAGTGGTCCGCGAGGTAGGCGCCGACCGGGACCCCGACCTGTACTGGGCGCTGCGCGGCGGCGGGGGCGGCAACTTCGGCGTGGTCACCGAGCTCCGGCTGCGCACCCATCCGGTCGGGGACGCCGCGTACGCCGAACTGCACTGGCCCGCCGGGGACTCCGCGGCGGTGGTGCGGGGCTGGCAGCGGTGGCTGGGCGGGCTGCCGGACCCGTTCTGGAGCCAGGTGGAGTTCACCGTGGAGGCCGGTCGGGACGCGGTCCCCTCCTTCCGCGCGGTGTGCCTGGACGGACGGGCGGAGCTGGAGCGGGAACTGGCCCGGCTGACCGCCCTGGTGGGCCGGGAGCCGCGGGACAGCTGGTTCGCCGTACGCGGTTACGGGGCCACCGTGCGGGCCATGGCCGGCTGCGCGGACCGCGGCGCCGAGGAGTGCCGGCTGCCGGGACGGCTGCCGGGCCGGGATCCGCGGGGGCGTCTGGGCCGGGACTCGTACGCGGCCCGCTCCGACTTCTGGGGCGGCGGGGGCCTGCCGGAGGGCGCGGTGGCGGCGGTGCTGGCCGCGATCGGGCGGTACGGGCGCGAGGTGCCGGGCGGCGGGTTCGGGGTGGTCCAGTTCGACGGGGTGTGCGGCGGGGCCGTCAACCGGGTGCCCGCCGCGGCCACCGCGTTCGTGCACCGGGACAGTGCCTTCCTGGCCCAGTACCTCGCGTACTGGCCCCGTTCGGCGACGGCCGCCGAGGTGCTGCGGCACCAGGGCTGGCTCGACGGGCTGTGGCGCGACCTGCGGCCGTGGGCGGGCGGCCGCGCCTACCAGAACTACGCCGACCCGGGACTCGCCGGCTGGCGCGAGGCCTACTACGGGTCCAACCTCTCCCGCCTGGAGGGGATCAGGCGGACCTACGACCCGGGCAGGCTGTTCCGCTTCCCCCAGGCCGTCTAGGGGGTGTTGTGGATCAGGCCGGTCACGACAGGAGCGAGCGAGACATGCGACGTTTGTTGACGGTGGTGACGGCGGCCGCCGCGGCGGCCGCCGCCCTGATGCTGCCGGGCGGGGCGCTGCCCGTCGCGCGGACGGAGCGGGCCGAGGCGGCCTCCGAGCACTGGTCGGCGCGGGAGGCCACGGCCTTCTGGACGGAGGACCGGATGGCCTCCGCCCTGCCCGTACCCGGGACGGAACCGGCCCCGGACGCCGTCCCGGCCTCCGACCCCGTGCCGGTGGCGGCCGGTCCTGCGACCCCGGGGCCGTCCCCGGCGACGGCCCCGTCCCCGTCCCCGGCGGCCGATCCGGCCGGTCCGGCCCGTCCGGAGGCGCCGGCCGCACCGGCCTCCCCCGATGCCGCCGCGCCCGCACCCGACGCGGCCGTGCCCGTTCCCGTTCCCGGGGTACCCGACGCCGCCGTCCCCGGCCCGGCGTCCGCCACGCCCGCGCCGGCGGTGCCGGAACCGGCGCCGCCGACCGGGTCCGCCGCGCCCGTACCGGCGCCCGTACCCGTACCGGCGCCCGCGCCGAGCGGGTCCGACAAGGCGGCGGTGCCGGCCGCGAACGGCGTCGGACAGGACTTCGACGGCATCCCGGTCGTCGGCCGGATGTTCGTCATGCAGGGCAGCGGCGCCTACTTCTGCACCGCCAGCGTGGTCTCCTCCCCCAGCCGCGACATGGTGCTCAGCGCCGCGCACTGCCTGCTCGGCACGGACACCCGCCAGGTGGCCTTCGTACCGCAGTACACGCGCGCGAAACCGCGCCCGTACGGGCTCTTCCCGGTGCTGCGGGACGCGGCGGGCCGCTCGAAGGTGTGGATCGCCCCCCGGTACCGCACGGACGGGCCCGACCGGGCGGCCACCCTCGACGTGGCCTTCGCCCAGGTCGGGCCGGGCTCCGACGGCCTCCCGGTGGAGGACGTCGTCGGCGGGAACCGGCTCGTCACCGGGGCCGCCTTCAACCACCCCAAGGTCACCCTGATCGGCCATCCGGCGGCGGCCGCCCGCCCGCGCACGTGCGTGAACAAGACGACCAAGTTCACCAGCGCCGACCCGAAGAGCCCGGGGTCCTTCCTGCGGATCGACTGCACCGGCTATCCGGGCGGGACCAGCGGCGGCCCCTTCCTGGCCCGCTACGACGCGCAGACGATGACCGGGGACGTCGTCGGGGTGATCGGCGGCTGGAAGACGGGCGGGCCGACCGCGGACACCTCGTACAGCTCCTACTTCGGCGCGGAGATCAGGAAGCTGTACCAGACGGCGGTTGCCGGGGCACTGGTGCAGTGACCATGACCCGCTCCCAGCGGGTGCGGCGCGGGTTGCCGACCGTACGGGGCGTCGCCGGGACGCCCGCGGCGGTCAGCGGGTCGGCCGGGGCGAGCGCGAGCTGGCGGCGCAGGTCCGCCAGGGCGGCGTGCACCGGGGCGAGGATCACCTCGGCGCGCGGGTGGCTGTACGCGAGGGCGTGCGCGGTGGTCTCGATGGTCTCGGCGGCGTCCTCGGCGGCGGTCCGGCTCCACCCGCCGGGCCACCCTCCGGTTCCTCCGCCGCTCCAGGGCGCGACGGCGTCGTAGAGGTGGCAGGCGGCGTCGGCCGCGGCGTCGGCCCGTTCACCGACGCCCGGCCCCGCGATGGTCGGCAGCAGCTCCATGCCCGCTCAACGAGCGGGATGCGCCGGGGGAACGAGACCGTCGCGGATCCCGGTCGGCGGCGCGTGCGCATAGGCTGGCGGGATCATGGGCCTGAGAGTGCGCAAGCCTGCCGGCGGGCGAAAGCCGGACGCGGGGGCGGCGACGGCCGGCACGGCCCGCGAGCCGCGGCCGCCCGGCGGGTGGGACCGGTTCGCCATGGCGTTGCGGACGCCGGCGCGGGCGGGCGAGCCGCTGCTGGCGCGGGCGCCCGGGGCGTGGCTGCGGATGCTGCCCTTCGCCGTGGCGGGCGTCTTCGTGGTGTCGCTGCTGCCGGTGACGATCGCGGTGCTGACCAACGACTACGGGATGGGCGGCGGCCTGGCCGGGGCGCTGGGCGTGGCGCAGACGGTGCCGCTGCTGCTGGCGGTGTCGCGTCCGGTGGCGGCCTGGGGCGTGGTGCTGCTCGCGGACGTCCTGGGTGCGGTGCTGCTGACCGGGGCGGACCGGGTGGCCGGGCACGCCTGGCCGTGGACGCCGATGGTGGTGGTCGGGTACCTGGTGCTGATGGTGTGCCTGGGGCTGCGCGAGCCGGTGCGGACGCTGGTCCGGGTGGGGCTGGCGACGGGTGCGGCCGGGGTGGTGCTCGGCTTCTTCGCGCCGGCCGGGGTGACGAACACCGTGGCGCTGCTGTTCGTGCTGAGCGGCTGCGTGCTGGCGGTGACGGGCGCGCTGCGGGGGCTGGGAGACGCGCGGCAGCGCGTGGCCGAGCAGGAGAGCATCAGCGAGGCGGAGCGGGCCCGGCGCACCCTGCTGGAGGAACGGGCGCGGATCGCCCGGGAGTTGCACGACGTGGTGGCCCACCACATGTCGGTGATCACGGTGCAGGCGGACTCCGCGCCGTACCGGCTGCCCGGCATGGAGGAGCCGGTGCGGGAGGAGTTCGCGGCCATCGCGGCCAGTGCGCGCGAGTCGCTGGGCGAGATGCGGCGGCTGCTGACGGTGCTGCGGGGCGACTCGGGCTCCGGCGGCGCGGACGGGGACCGGGCGCCGCAGCCGGGCATCGCACGGATCCAGCAGCTGGTGGAGGCGACGGTGCGGGCGGGGCAGCCGGTGGAGTGCTCGCTGGCCGCCGCTCTGGCGGACGCGCCGGTGCCGCCGGCCGTGGACCTGTCGGCGTACCGGATCGTGCAGGAGGCCCTCGCCAACGTGGTGCGGCACGCCCCGGGCGCGCAGGCCCGCGTGTCGGTGACGTACTCCGCGGAGGACGGGGAGGTGCTGGTGCTGGTCGTCAACGGCCCGGCCCGGGACGCGGTGGTGGGGCTGGAGCGTTCCGGGACGGGGCACGGGCTGGTGGGGATGCGCGAACGCGTACGGTTGACCGGCGGGACCCTGGACGCGGGCCCGCTGCCCGACGGCGGTTTCCGGGTGGCCGCCCGGCTCCCGCTCGACCCGCCCGACCCGCCCGATCCCGTCGACTCCCCTACCGAGGAGCCCAGTTGACCATTCGCGTGATCATCGTCGACGACCAGGCCATGGTCCGGGCGGGGTTCGCCGCGCTGCTGTCGGCGCAGGCCGACATCGACGTGGTGGGCGAGGCCGCCGACGGCCGCCAGGGGATCCTGGTCTCGCGCACGGTGCACCCCGACGTGGTGCTGATGGACGTACGGATGCCGGAGCTGGACGGGCTCTCCGCGGCCCGCGAGCTGCTGGACCCGCCGCCGGGGGTGACGCACCGGCCGAAGGTGCTGATGCTGACCACCTTCGACATCGACGACTACGTGTACGAGGCGCTGCGCGCGGGCGCGTCCGGGTTCCTGCTCAAGGACGCCCCGCCGGCGGACCTGATCGCGGCGGTCCGGGTGGTCGCCTCGGGCGAGGCGCTGCTCGCGCCGTCGGTGACGCGCAGGCTGATCGCGGACTTCGTACGGCAGCGGCCGGCCCCGCGCAAGGATCCGGCGCTGCGGCTGAACGGGCTGACGCCGCGCGAGACGGAGGTGCTGGAGCTGATCGCGCGGGGGCTGTCGAACCAGGAGATCGCCGCCCACCTGGTCCTGGCGGAGCAGACGGTGAAGACGCACATCGGCCGGGTCCTCGGGAAACTGGACCTCCGCGACCGGGCGCAGGCGGTGATCTTCGCGTACGAGGCGGGCCTGGTCCGCCCGGGCGACGCCGCCTAGCCGGGATCCGTCCGGCCGATCGTGGTGGTGGGCGGGTCGCGTAGGCGTTCGCGTTCGCGTTCGGACGGTGCCTAGTGCTCCAGGGCGACCGGGCCGGTGGTGGCAGGGTCGGCGTTGCGGCGGGTCTTGGACCAGCCGGTGCGGCCCCGGAGGATGCGGACGAAGGCGCGGGCGGACACGGGGAAGAGGTGGTAGGCGTACAGCCACAGGGCGACGCCCCACAGGAGCGCCCGGGTCCGGGAGGCGTCGGGGGCGAAGTCCCGGCGGTAGACCGGCCCCCACAGCAGGAAGGGCACCACCGAGAGCACCGCCAGGCCGAGCGCCAGGGGCCACCAGGCGAGGGCGCCCGTGAAGCCGTTCAGGGCGAGGACGGCCAGCAGGACCGCGGAGAGCACCAGGGAGAAGAGGTGCGCCAGCGGCTGGCCGAAGGTGTAGAGGGTCTCCAGGACGCCGCTGCCGGTGTAGTGGCGGGAGGAGAGGATGCGCGGGGCGTAGCGGACGCACTGCAGGTTGCCCTGGGCCCAGCGGGTGCGCTGGGTGAGCAGGCGCCGGGCGTGCGGCAGGCCTTCCTGCGAGACCCAGGTGTCGGCCACGTGGCTGATCCGGTGGCCGGTGAGGATCATGTGGAGGCCGAGCTCGTAGTCCTCCAGCAGGGCGGCCTCGCGCCAGGGGCGGCGTTCGGCCTCGGCGATCCGGTCCAGCGCGGACAGCCGGGTGAACTGGCCGTTGCCGCCGAGGCCGACGGATCCGGTGCGGGCGCGCAGCAGCTGCATGCCGGCGTTGGAGACGGCGAACTCCATGTCCTGGACGCGGACCAGCAGGCGGGCGAGGGCGTTCGCGGCGCGGCCGCGGTCCGGCAGCGGCCGCGGGTCGTCAACGTTGCGCATCCGCACGCTGACCTGTACTCCCCCGGTGTCCGGGTGGCCGAACCCCTGGGGGCCGCTGACCAGGGACGGGGCGGCGGGGTCGAGCCGGCCGTCGGCGTCGACGACGCAGACGACGACGCGCTCCCGGTCGGCGCCGGGGCCGAGCAGCGCGCCGAGTTCGCGGTACGCGGCGTTGAGTGCGGCGCCCTTGCCGGTGCGGGCCTCCGGCCGGACGCGGCTCACCAGGTGCAGCCGTACGTCGTCCTCGGCGAGCGCGGCGACGATGGCGCCGGTGCGGTCGTCGCTGGCGTCGTCGACCACCCACACGTGCGCGTACGGGAAGTCGGCGCGGAGCCTGGCGACGGTGGCGGCGACCACGGCCTCCTCGTCGCGGCAGGGGACGAAGAAGTGCCAGTCGAAGGCGGCCGGGTCGCCCGGTTCGGTCTCCGGCCGGTTGCGGTAGGCGTGCCGGGATCCGGCGGCGTAGAGGAGGAAGCCGGCGAGGAGGAGGAAGGGGAAGAGGAACAGGAGGAGGTGGTCGGTGTGCGGCACGGGGCGGGTCCTCAGGCGGCGACGGGCGCGGGAGCGGCGGGCGCGGATGCGGGGTCGGCGGGCGCGGCGGGGAGGGCCGTGCGGGCCAGCAGGCCGGCGATGCGCCGCGAGGCCAGGCCGTCTCCGAAGGGGCTCGGCAGCGCGGCGAGCCGCTCGCGCAGGGCCCGGCCCTGGTCGAGCCGCTCGCGGGCGGCGGCGCCGAGCTCCGGGCCGGGCCGTACCAGGGTCGCGAAGTCGGCCATGGCCTCGGGGCGCTCGGTGGAGTTGCGGACCACGACCAGCGGGCGGCCCAGTACGGTCGCCTCCTCCTGCACCCCGCCGGAGTCGGAGACCAGCAGGGCCGCGTGCCGGGCCAGCCCCAGGAACTGCGCGTAGCCCAGCGGCGCGGTGACCCGCAGTGCGTCCAGGGCCCCGGCCAGGCCCGCGGCCTCGATCCGGGCCCGGGTGCGGGGGTGCAGCGGGAGGACGACGGGCAGGGTCCGGGCCAGGCCGGCCAGTTCGCCGAGCACGGCGCGCAGCGCGGCCGGGTCGTCGGTGTTCTCGGGCCGGTGCACGGTGGCCAGCACGTACCCGTCCGGGCGCACGCCGAGCGGGGCGAGCAGGGCGTCACGGGCCCGCGCACCGGGCAGGTGGGCGCGGACGGCCTCGACGACCGTGTTGCCGGTGAGTTCGATCCGGTCGGCGGGCAGGCCCTCGGCCAGGAGGTTCTCCCGGTTCTCAGGGGTCGCCGCGCACAGGACGTCGGCGAGCCGGTCGATCAGCACCCGGTTGTGCTCCTCCGGCATGGCGCGGTCGTGGCTGCGCAGCCCCGCCTCGACGTGGACGAGGGGCAGGTCGCGGGCGTTGGCGGCGAGGGCGCCGGCCAGGGCCGCGTTGGTGTCGCCCTGGACGACGACCGCGCGGGGCCGGTGCCGGGTGAAGAGCGCGTCGAGCTGGGCGAGGCCGGCCGAGATCTGCACGGCGCGCGGCCGGCCGCCGATGCCCGTCAGGTACGTCGGCTCGGGGAGGCCCAGTTCGCTCAGGAAGCGGCCGGACATGTCCTCGTCGTAGTGCTGCCCCGTGTGCACGAGCCGGGCGGCGGGGCCGAGCAGCCGGCACAGTTCGGTGAGCTTCACCAGTTCGGGACGGGTCCCGAGGACGACGGCGATGCTGCGCGGGGGCAGGCCGGTCATGCGGAGGCTCCTTGCGGCCGGACGGGGCGGGGACACCCCGGAGCGTGGGGAGCGGGGGTTGCCGCGGGCCGCCGCACCGGTTGCCGGACGGTTGCGATCACGGACGGCGGGGCAGCTCGGGACTTTCGGCCCGCCCCCGGCGGGGCTTGCGTCCCCGCCGGGGGCGGGCCCTACGTCCCGGGCCTCGGGAACGGGGACCGGACGCAACGGGAACGGGACGCAAGGGGAACGGGAACCGGAACGGGAACGGCCTCAAGGCCTCTCGTCGCGTTCGCCGCGCCCGTCGCCCTGGTAGCGGTAGCCGAGTCCGCGCACCGCCTCGATGGGGTCCTCGGCGTGGCGGCCGGCGGCCTGCTGGATCTTGCGCCGGACCCGCAGCACGGCGAACTTGACCCGGTCCCGGCCCAGTCCCGCCGGGTCGTCCCACACCTGGACGAGCAGCTGGTCCGTGGTGACGACCCGGCCCCGGTTGCGTACGAGCGTCTGCAGCAGCCGGTACTCGATGTCGCTGAGGCGGACCTCGGCGCCGTGCCAGAGGACGGCGCGGCGCTCGGGGACCAGGTGCAGTGCGGAGTCCTGCCGGTCCCCGGACCAGCCCGGGCGTCCGGCGCGGCGCAGGAGGGCCTCGATCCGGGCGAGCAGCTCCTCCTGCCCGAAGGGTTTGGGCAGGTAGTCGTCGGCACCGGCACGCAGCCCCCGCACCCGGTCCGCCTCCGCCCCGCGGGCGGTGAGCAGCAGGACCGGGAGGTCGGTCAGGTCCCGGGTGCGTTCCAGGACCTGCCAGCCGTCGAGCTCCGGCAGGCCGATGTCGAGGAGCATCAGGTCCGGGCGGTCCGCGAACAGGCGGCGCAGGGCCTCCCTGCCGTCGGCGGCGTGCCGGACCTCGTACCCGGCGCGGCCGAGGAGGGCGCGCAGGGCGGTGGCGAGGTCGGGGTCGTCCTCGACGAGGAGGATCCGGGTCACGGGGCGACGGCGTCGGTGTCGGAGCCGGGGGCGTCGGCGGGTGCCGGGCGCGCGCCGGCGACGGGCAGCCGCACGGTGAACACGGCTCCGCCTTGCTCCCCGCCCGGGGCGTCGGCGACGGTCAGGTCGCCGCCGTGGCGCCGTACGATGTCGCGGCTCAGCGCCAGGCCGAGGCCGGTCCCGGCGTATCCGCCGCTCTCGGCGTTGGGCGCGCGGACGAAGCCGGAGAAGATCTCCTCCCGGTAGTCCGCGGGCACGCCGATGCCGGTGTCGGCCACCTCCACGGTCCAGTGGTCGCCGTCGACGGCCGAGGTGACGGTGACGGTGCCGCCGGGCGGGGTGAACTTGGCGGCGTTCTCCAGCAGGTTGGCGAGGACGTGTTCGAGGCGGAGCTCGTCGCCGTGGAGGGGCGGGCCCGGGGCCGCGTCGAGGACGACGAACACGCCGGCGGCCTCGGTGGTCGCGATCCGGTCCAGGACGGCGTGGGTGAGCATGCGCGGTACGTCGACCGGGCCGAATTCCAGGTTCAGCTGGGGGGCGCGCATCACGGTGGTCTCCATCAGGGTGGTGATCACGCGTTCCATGCGGCGGGCGTTGCGGTGGACGGCGTCGAGGAACTCCCGCTGCTCCGCGGTGAGCGGGCCGGAGACCGGGTCGGCCAGCAGCTCGCAGAAGCTGATGACGGAGGCGAGCGGGGTGCGCAGGCTGTGCGAGGCGAGGGCGACGAACTCGTTGCGCTGGCCGGCCAGTTCGGCGAGGGTCCGGTTGTCCCGTTCGAGGGCGTGGGCCCGGCGCTTCTCCTCGGTGACGTCCTCGGCGGTCCACAGGGAGCCGAGCAGGTTGCGGTCGGCGTCGTAGAGGGGCTCGACGTCGCGGCGGATGACGCGGCCGTCCGTCAGGGGGATCTCGGCGGTCCGGTGGACCCGGCGGGCGGCGATCGCGTGCGCGGTGTCGACCACCCAGGCGGGGCGTTCGGCGAAGGTGGCGCAGACCGCCTCGACCACGGGGCCGAGGGGGGCGCCGGGGGTGTGGGCGACGCCCGCGGCGTCGAGGCCGAACATCTCGGTGAAGCGGCGGTTGACGGCGATCACCTGCTCGTCCCCGCCCTGGACGATGGCGGCGCGCGGCAGCGCCTCCAGGACGGCCTGCACCTGGGCCGGGGCGGTGTGCACCCCGCCACGGTACGCCGGGACCCGGGACGGGGCGGTGAGGACACCCCCGGGGGGCGCGGCTGCGCGACCGCTCGACCGCTCGACCGCTCGACCAGGGCGGCGCTGGCGGCCGATAAAGCAGCATAGGCCCCATTCCTTCCAGTTGGCGGCGGGGGTGTCCGCCGGTCCGGTCGGCGTCGGGCCACCCGGCGCCGCGGCCCGCCCCGGCAGGGCGGTTAGGGTGGCCGGGTGAACCTTTCTTCCGCGCTTCCCCGTTCCTTCCGGCTGCTCGTCACTGGCGGGGGGACCGGTGGGCATACCTACCCCGCCCTGACCGCGATCCGTACCCTGCAGGGCCGTCTCGCGGCCGCCGGCGGCACCCTCGACGTGCTGTGGATCGGAACCGCCGACGGCCTGGAGGCCCGGGTCGCCCCCGCCGAGGGGATCGCGTTCAGGACCGTCGCCACCGGGAAGATCCGCCGTTCGGCGAACCCGCTGAAGATGCTGTCCGCGGCGAACATGAAGGACATGGCGAAGGTGCCGCTCGGCGTGGCCCAGGCCCGGACGATCGTGTCCGAGTTCGCCCCGGACGTGGTGCTCGCCACCGGCGGGTACGTCGCGGTGCCGGCCGGTCTGGCGGCCCGGATGTGCAAGCGCCCGCTGGTGCTGCACGAGCAGACCGTGCGCCTCGGGCTGGCCAACCGGAAGCTGGCCGGGTCGGCCACCCGCATCGCCGTGTCCTCGGAGTCCTCGCTGCCGCTGCTGCCGGCCGAGGTCCGCGAGCGCGCCGTCGTCACCGGCAACCCGGTCCGCCCGGAGGTGCTGTCCGGGCACCCCGACAAGGCCGTGCACGCGCTGAACCTCACCGGCTTCGACCGACGGCTGCCGACCGTCTACGTCACCGGCGGCGCGCAGGGCGCCCAGCAGATCAACGGCGTGGTGCGCGAGGTGCTGCCGTGGCTGCTCAGCCACGCGAACGTGATCCACCAGTGCGGCCCGGCCAACGTGGACGAGCTGCGCTTCGCGGCCGCCGGCCTGGACCCGGTCCTCCAGGGCCGCTACCACGTGACGGGCTTCGTCGGCCCGGAGCTGCCGGACGTCCTGGCGCTCGCCGACGTGGTGCTGTCCCGGTCCGGGGCGGGAACGCTGGCCGAGCTCACCGCGCTGGGCAAGCCGGCGGTGTTCGTCCCGCTGGCCACCTCGGCCGGCAACGAGCAGGCGCACAACGCCCAGCACCTGGCCGACGCGGGCGCCGCCGTCGCCCTGCTCGGCGAGGTCACCGCCCAGAGCCTCGCCGACGCGATCGGCCCGCTCCTCACCGACCCCGACCGCCGCGCCTACATGGCCGACCGCGCCCGCGCGTACGGCCGCCCGGACGCCGCGGACCGCCTGGTCGACGTCCTCCTGGAGGCGGCCGCCCGCTGACGGCCCCGCACCCCGTCCCCGAGGGGGCACCCGCAGCGCACCCGGCCGCGACACCGGCCCGGATGCGCCCGCGGGTGCCCCCTCGGCGCGTCCGGGTCTCCTCCACCCCCTACCGGGGTATGACATCCGGCTTGGCTCCACGGTCCGACGTGCGGGCGGGTACCTCCTTCCTACCTTCCTCCTCGTCAACGGCCCGGCACGGGGGCCGGTTCGAGGAGAGGGGGAAGGGGCATGCGCCGCTTCCGTAGGACGGTCGTCGCGGCGGTGCTGGCGGTGGCCGTCGTCGCCGGGACCGCCGGGTGGGCCGCCGGGGACAGCCTGGCGGCCGTGACCGGGCCGCCGCCCGGGAGTGCCGCCTGGCGGGCGGGGTCGGTCGGCGGGCGGGCGCTGCCCGATCCGGAGGCGGCCACCCCGTACGAGGTGGCGCGGTTCTTCGCCGCCCTGGACGGGGACGCGCGCCGGGAGCTGGTACGGGCCCACCCGCTCGTGGTCGGCAATCTGGACGGGGCGCCGCTCCCCCTGCGGTACGAGGCCAACCGGCTGGCCGTCCTCGCCACGGGCGAGGCGCGCTACGCCTCCCTCGCCGGGCCCGGCCGGCAGATCCTGGCCTTCGACCCGCGCGGGCGGGGGCAGGTCGCCGAGGTGTTCGGGGAGCTGGAGCGCGCGGCGCACGTCTCGGTGGTCGTACCGGGGTCGGACAACGACGCCGCCACGCACGACGCGGCACGGGCGCCGCACACCGGGCCGGCCGGGATGGCCCGCGCGCTGCGGGCGGCCGCCGGCGACGGGACCGCCGTCGTCGCGTGGACGGGGTACACCACCCCGGTGGGGGTGGGCCTGGACGCGGCGACCGGGCGGCTGGCCGAGGCGGGGGCGGTCCGGCTGGCCCGGTTCACCGCCGGGCTGGACGCGGTCGGGGCGCCCGACCCGGTGCTGTTCTGCCACAGCTACGGCTCCGTGGTCTGCGGCCTGGCGGCCCGTCACACGGACGCCACCGACGTGGTGGCCCTCGGCTCCCCCGGCATGCGGGCGGACACGGCCGCGGGCCTCGGCACCCGGGCCCGCGTGTGGGCGGCCCGGGGTCCCTCCGACTGGATCGCGGACGTGCCGAAGGTCGAGTTCGCGGGCCTCGGCCACGGCGCCGACCCGGCCTCCCCCGCCTTCGGCGCGCGCCGGGTGCCGGCCGGCGACGTCCGGGGCCACACCGGCTACTTCGTGCCCGGCACCCGGTCCCTGGCCGCGTTCGCCGCGATCGCGAAGGGGGACGTCCGATGAGCGCGGCGGCACTGCTGCGGGGCGCGGCGGAACGGATCGACCGGCGGACCCCGGCCCACCGGGACCGGGCTGTGGACGGCCTGCGGGCCCTGGCCCTGCTGGCGGTGCCCACGGGGCACTGGCTGCTCGGCGGTTTCACCCTCGACGCGGACGGCGGGCTGCACAACGCGAGCCCGCTGTCGGCCTTCGGGGCCCTCGCCCCGGCGAGTTGGGTGCTCCAGATGCTCGGCGTCTTCTTCCTGGTGGGCGGCTACGCGTCGGCGCTCTCCTTCGGCCGCCGCACCGGCTCGGCCGGGGCGTGGCTGAAGGGGCGGATGGTCCGGCTGGGGCGGCCGGTGCTCGGGGTGACGGCGGTGTGGGCGCTGGCCGCGCCCGTGCTGTACGCGGCGGGCGTGCCGGAGGCCACGTTGCGGACGGGGGCCACGCTGGTGGTGCAGCCCCTGTGGTTCGTCGGGGTGTACGCGGTGGTGACGGCCCTGACCCCGTACTGCGTGCGGGCGGCCGAACGGCTCGGCGGGTGGGCGGCCGCGCCGCTGCTCGGGTCGGTCGCGGTGGTGGACTTCCTGCGGTACGGGCCGCTGTCCGGGTCGGTGCCGTCCTGGCTGTCCGTGCTGAACGTGCTGCCGGGCTGGCTGTTCGCGTACCAGCTGGGCGTGGCGTGGGGCGGGCGGCGGATCGGGCGGCGCGGCGCGTGGCTGCTGCTGGCGGGCGGGACGGCGCTGTTCGCGCTGCTGCTGCTGGTCTTCCACTACCCGGCGTCGATGGTCGGGGTGCCGGGCGAGGCGCGGACCAACTCGCATCCGCCGTCGCTGCTGGTGCTGGCGCTGGCCTCGGCGCAGTCGGGGGCGGCGGTCCTGCTGCGGGACCGGCTGGCGGGGCTGCTGGCCCGGCCGGCGCTGTGGGCGCCGGTGGTGGTGGTCAACCTGTCCGCGATGACCATCCTGTGCTGGCACCAGACCGCGATGTTGGCGGCGGCCGTCCCCGGTGCGCTCGCGGGCGCCGTGCCCGGGCTGACGACGGCGCCCGACACCATCGGCTGGATCGCGGCGCGGGCGGCGTGGATGCCGGTGTTCGCGGTGCTGCTGGTCGCCATCGCCCGGTACGCCCGCCGGTTCGAGGCCGCCCCGGTCCCGGCCCGGGGCCGCCGGGCCCCTGCGGTGCGCCGTGCCGTGGCGGGCCTGCTGGCGGCGGGCTTCGCGGTGTTCGCGCTGGGGCTGGCCTAGGGGGTGTCCCCGCGGAGCGCGGCGGCCGCCGGGCCTTCGCCGTGCACCTGCAGGCGGCCGGCCCGGAGGGCCTGGGCCATGCCGAGCGCGCCCTCGCCGAGTTCCCGGCAGGTGTCGGCGTCGAGGACGAGGCGGGCGTCGGCCGCGTCGGCGGGCCCGTCGCCGTAGACGGGACCGCCGCTGCCGGCCGGGCCGTCGGCGCCGAGGCGGACGTGGAACACGCCCTCGTCGAGGACGACGTCGACCACGGCCGGAACTCCGGTCGGCGGGAGGCGGCGCAGCAGGGGGAGCGCGTACCAGTGGGCGCGCAGCGCGTCGGTGGGGCGGCGTTCGGCGAGGTCGGGGGCGCCCCATTCGGCGAGCGCGGTGAGCACGGGCAGCAGTCCGGCGCCGCGTGCGGTCAGCTCGTACACGGTCGCGGCCGCCGGCGGCGGGAGCTTGCGGCGGGTGGCCAGGCCCTGCGCCTCCATGTCCTTGAGCCGGCCGGCCAGTACGTCGGTGGAGACGCCGGGCAGGTCGGCGTGGAGGTCGGTGTACCGGCGGGGGCCGGCCAGCAGCTCCCTGACGATCAGCAGGGTCCAGCGGTCCCCGACGGCGTCCAGGGCGCGGGCCGAGGCGCAGTACTGGTCGTAGCTTCGACGGCGTGGCTGACGAGGTGACATGCAGCGCAGTCTAGACAACATGTTGGACTTTCCAAGCTCTCACTTGGTAAAACCAAGCAGGAAGTCCGCGGTACGGGAACAGGGAGGGCACGGCATGGAGTTCCGGCAGTCGAGCAAGCTCAGCGAGGTCTGCTACGAGATCCGGGGCCCGGTGATCGAACACGCCAACGCGCTGGAGGAGGCCGGCCACAGCGTGCTGCGCCTCAACACCGGCAACCCGGCCGCCTTCGGCTTCGAGGCGCCGGAGGAGATCGTCCAGGACATGATCCGGATGCTCCCCAAGGCCCACGGGTACACCGACGCGCGCGGCGTGCTCTCCGCCCGCCGGGCCGTGGTCCAGCGCTACCAGGCCATCGGCCTCACCGACGTGACCGTGGACGACGTCTTCCTCGGCAACGGCGTCTCCGAACTGGTCTCGATGGCCGTCCAGGCGCTGCTGGAGGACGGGGACGAGATCCTGATCCCCGCCCCGGACTTCCCGCTCTGGACCGCCGTCACCACCCTCGCGGGCGGCAAGGCCGTGCACTACGTCTGCGACGAGTCCGCCGACTGGTACCCGGACCTGGAGGACATGGCGTCCAAGATCACGGACCGCACCAAGGCCGTGGTCATCATCAACCCGAACAACCCCACGGGCGCCGTCTATCCCAGGGAGGTCCTGGAGGGCATCCTCGAACTCGCCCGCCGCCACGGGCTGATGGTCTTCGCCGACGAGATCTACGACCAGATCCTGTACGACGACGAGGTCCACCACAGCGCCGCCGTCCTCGCCCCCGACCTGGTCGTCCTCACCTTCTGCGGGCTGTCGAAGACGTACCGGGTGGCGGGGTTCCGGTCGGGCTGGCTGGTGGTGAGCGGCCCCCGGCAGCACGCGCGCAGCTACCTGGAGGGGCTGACCATGCTCGCCTCCATGCGGCTGTGCGCCAACGCCCCGGCGCAGTACGCCATCCAGGCCGCGCTCGGCGGACGCCAGTCCATCAAGGAGCTGACCGGCCCCGGCGGCCGCCTCCTCGAACAGCGCGACCGCGCCTGGGAGAAGCTGAACGAGATCCCCGGTGTGTCCTGCGTGAAACCGAAGGGCGCGCTGTACGCGTTCCCGCGCATCGACCCCAAGGTGCACCCGATCCACGACGACGAGCGGTTCGTGCTCGACCTGCTGCTGCGGGAGAAGATCCAGGTGGTCCAGGGCACGGGCTTCAACTGGCCGCGCCCCGACCACTTCCGGATCCTGACCCTGCCGTACGCCGACGACCTGGACGCGGCGATCAGCCGGATCGGCCGCTTCCTGAGCGGGTACCGGCAGTAGGACGCGGCGCACGGCGCGCCGGAACGACGAGAGCGCCGCTCCCGGTGGGGAGCGGCGCTCTCGTCGTGCGGTCCGGGCGCGCCCGGTGCCGGTCAGGCGATCGAGGCGGCCACGATGGCGGCGACCGCCAGGTTGCAGGAGGCGGTGACCCACACGGCCGGGTGCGGCTCGGGGTCGACGACGATGGCCCCGAGCTTGCCCGGGGTCACCAGGTCGAGCACCAGGAAGGCCACGGCCATCAGGACCAGGCCCAGCACGCCGAAGGCGGCGGTGGACAGCAGGCCCTTGCCGAAGTCCTCGTAGGTCGTCCAGATCGAGGTGAAGACGATGCCGCCGATGCCGAGGAGGGCCGAGCTGAGCAGGAGGGCCGCGTTGCGGTTGCGCTCCTCCCAGATCTGCTTCGGGAGCTTCCCGGGCGTCAGCACGTCCACCAGGACGATGCCGAGGATCAGCAGCACCAGACCGAGGGCACCGTAGGCGCTCGTACGGCCAAGTCCGTTGACGATGTCGCTCATTGAGAAGCCTGTCTCCGCGTGGGTGGGAAAGGATGGCCCGGAACGGGCCGGGTCGGCGCCGTGGGGAGGCCGAATCTATCGCACGGCCCCGCCCCGGGCCATGGGGAGGTCAGGAAATGGCAAAGGTCAGGGCCGCGCGGCCCGGCGAGGCGGAGGCACTGACGGCGCTGGTGATGCGGTCGAAGGCGTACTGGGGGTACGACGCCGCCTTCCTCGCGGCGTGCGCGCCGCAGCTGCGCGTACGGGAGGCGGAGCTGGCCGCCCGGCGGATCGCGGTGGCCGAAAACGCTCGCGGGGAACTGCTGGGCCTCGCCTCCCTGGACGACGTCCGGGACGGACCGGGAGACGGACCGGGAGACGGGCCGGGAGACGCGGGAGACGGGCCGGCCGCCCGGCTGGGGCTGCTCTTCGTGGAGCCCTCCGCCATCGGACTCGGCACCGGCCGGCTGCTGTACCGGGACGTGCTGCGCCGGGCCGCCGCCCTGGGCGTGCGCCGGCTGCTGGTCGACGCCGATCCGCACGCGGCCGGGTTCTACCGGGCGATGGGCGCCGTGGAGCGCCCCGGCGCGGCCCCGGAGGGCCTCGTGGGGTTCGAGGCCGCGCCGGCTCCGCTCGCCGGCTGGGCGCGGGCGTGGACGGGCGGGGTCCCGGCGGTGCACGTGGGCAACGTCGCCGAGTTCAACGCGCAGTTCGCCGACGCCTCCCTCGACCCCGGGCAGCGCGCCGCGCACGACTACGCCTGCCTCGCCGCCTTCTACAGCCCCCGCCCGGCGGCGCTGGTGCTGCCGCGCGCGGTGCCCCCCGGCTGGGTCGCCCTGGTCGGCCGGCAGCTGGGCTGGGACCCGGAGGTCGAGGTGTACGACGGGCTCGCGGAGCGGGGCCCCGGGCTGTCGGAGGCCGTGGCGGCCCGGCCGGCGCTGGCCCGGCGGCTGACGGAGGGCGGGCCGCCCCTCGTCCCGTGGGGGCTGACCGGGCCGTACGCCCGGCTCGCGGGCCTGCCGTGGCGGCCGGAGGGGCTGCGGTACGAGTCGAAGTCGGCCGCGCACGCCCTGTTCGGGCGGATCCTGGCGGGCGGGGGGCACCCGGGGATCACGCTGCCCGCGCAGTGGCGGGCGCGCACCCGGCGGGCGGCCGTCCGGCGGCTGGCGGCGCGGTCCCGGGCGGGCGAGAGCACCGTTCTCAAATCGGAGCACGGTGTCGGCGGTTCGGGCACCACGGTGGTCACCCCCGGGGAGGTGAAGGCGGCGGGCGGTGCCCGGGCCGTGCTGCGACGGCTGCCGCGCGGGCCGCTGCTGCTGGAGGAGTACGTGCACGGCCCGGCCGACGAGCGCCTGCCGCGGGACCTGACCTACGACGGGTTCGTGGACGGCGCGGGCCGGCCGCACGAGGTCGGTGCGGCGGTGATGGACGTGGCCGGCGGCGGCTACCGCGGCGCGACGGTCGGCCCCGGGGTGGTGCCCGACCGCCTGGCGGGGCCGCTGCTGGCGTTCGGGGCGGCGGTGGGCCGGGAGCTGGCCGCGGCCGGCCACCGGGGCTGGTTCGACGTGGACTTCGTCACCGACGCGGCGGGGCGGCTCGCGCCGACCGAGGCCAACCTGCGGCTGACCGGCCCGTCGGCGGCCTTCATGGTGGCGGCCCGGCTGGACGAGCTGCGGGGCGCGGGGCACCTCGTACGGATCGCGGACCGGGTGGAGCTGGGCGCGCGGCTGCCCGACGCGCAGGTGGAGGCGCTCTGCGCGGAGCTGGTGCGGGGCTGCGCCGCGCTCGGGGCGGTGTTCGTGCCGGCGATCCCGACGGGGGCGTTCGACCCGGAGCCGTGGCTGGGCGTGCTGGTGGCCGCGCGCGGTGCGCGGGCGCTGGACGCGGCCGAGGCTCTGGTGCGGGAGCGGGCCCGCGCGGCCGGCGACGACTTCGGGGCGGACTCCGGGGCGGACTTCGGCCCCGGCCCGGAGTCCGCCCCCGCCGGCGGTCAGTCGTCGAAGTCGAAGGGGCTGCGCGGCTTCCGGGTCGCGTAGACGGCCACGACGAGGGCCGCGATCATCAGCGGGACGTTGAAGGCGTACACCAGGGCGGCCTGGCGCGGCCAGTCCTGCTTGGCCGCCAGCCGGTAGAGGTTGTCCTGCGGCCACCAGGCGATCAGCAGGTACGCGATCGCCAGGTG
Organism: Streptomyces sp. NPDC004126; assembly: GCF_050275515.1. Taxonomy (NCBI): domain Bacteria; kingdom Bacillati; phylum Actinomycetota; class Actinomycetes; order Kitasatosporales; family Streptomycetaceae; genus Streptomyces; species Streptomyces sp. NPDC004126. The sequence goes on from NZ_JBNNPF010000060.1 coordinate 22,935, forward strand.
GGCGGCGGTGGTGATGCCGCGCCCGCGCCGCTGGGCCAGCATCGGCCCGCGGCCGCTGAAGAGGAACGCCACCCCGGCCCCGAAGGCGAGGCTCTCGCACAGGTAGAGGATCCAGAAGAGCAGGGCCCACGGGTTCGGGACGCCGGTCAGGTCGGTGGAGCCGGGCCAGATGACGCCCGTGAACATCCGGGCGAGGAGGCCCAGCAGCGGGGCGCCGCAGCCGAGGGCGAAGGCGAGCGGCACGACCTCCTCGGTCCCGCCCGCCGCCCGTGCTCCCCCGTACTTGCCGCCTCCCCGGCCCCCGGGCACGGGCGCCAGGAGCAGCGGCGGCTGCGGCACCTGGGTCCGGTCCTCGCGGCCGGCGCGGGTGCGCGGCAGGGCGCGCACCCGGACCACCGCGCGCGGGACCGATCCGGCGGGCACCTTTCCCGACAGGTGCTCCCTGAGCCGGGCGGTGTCCGGCAGGACCTCGGCCGGGAGGCCGTGCGGCGGGGACAGGTACGCGACGAGCCGGTGCCCGCCCCCGGTGACGGCGACGCGGGCGACCAGGGCGGTGCCCACGGAGGCGTGCGCGCGGATCTCGGACTCCAGCGGGTGGGGGTCGAGCCGGGTGCCGTCCGCGGCCTCGATCCGGTCGGCGGCCCTGCCGCCGAACTCCAGGAGCCCGTCCGGGCGCAGCGCCCCGAGGTCGCCGGTGGCTATCGTCTCCCCGCCGCCGGGCGGGTCCACGGCGAGCTGCCCGTCGAGGACCCGGACCCGGCAGCCGGGGAAGGGGGTGCCGAGCAGGGAGATCCGCTCGGGCCCGTCCAGCGGGCGGGGCAGCTGCGGCAGTTCGAACCAGGCGCCGGTGCCGGCGGCCTCGGTGAGGGCGTAGACGTTGAGGACGCGGGCTCCGGGGCGCAGCCGGTCCTGGAGGGCGCTGTGCTCGTCGAGGTAGAGGCGGTCGCCGCTGACGGCGAGCAGCCTCAGCGACCGGAGTTCGGCGTCCGGCTCCCGGCGGAACGGGACGGCGGCGGGTGTCGGGGGCTCCTGTGCGAACAGCAGGTCCACCGCACCGGCCGGGTCGGTGTGGACCACGCTGACCTCCGCCTTCCGGACGGCGCGGCGGACCTGTCCGGGCAGCCAGGCGGCGCTCTCGGGCAGGACGAGGGCGCCTCCGGAGCACAGGGCCCGGGTCCAGCCGGCGGCGAAGGGCGTGGTGTCGGGTCCGGCGGTGAACAGGTGCCGGTCGCCGGGGGTGAGCCGGGCCACCTCCGCCCAGGCTTCGTGGGCGGCGAGGAGCAGCGCGGGGCCGGCGGGGACGGGGCGCGGGGCGGCGGCTCCGGTGAACAGCACGGCCGCGCCGCCGTGGCCGGGGGCGGGCGGGAGCGGGTGCGGCGGGGCGGTGCCGTCGGCGCCTTCGCCGGGGTGCAGGACCCGCAGCCCCTTGCCCGCGTCGAGGCGGGCCGCGTCGGCGGGGCCGGCGATCAGCAGGTCCGGTGCGAGGGCGGCGAGCTGGCGCCTGCCGCCGCGCGGGTCGGCGACGTCGAGGACCGCGTAGGTCCCGCCGGCCTTGAGCACGGCGAGCAGGGCCGTGACGAGCTCGCGCTGCCGGGGCAGGGCGAGGGCGACGAGGCCGTTCGCGGGCAGGTCCGCGCCGGTCAGGTGCCGGGCCAGCCGGTCGGACTCCGCGTCGAGCACGGAGTAGGGGACGGTTTCGTCCCCGGTGATGAGCGCGGGTGCCCGCGGGGTCCGCCGGGCCCATGTGCCGAAGCGGTGCAGTACGGTGTCGGCGCCCTGGCGGGCGGGGTCGTCCGGCTGTGATGACTGCGGTGACTGCGTCATTCCCCGATGATGCCACCGGGCGCCGACAGGGCCTGGCGGCGGCGAAGTTCCTTTGGCAAAACGTGAGTTGACCACACCTCGGGGTGAGTGCGGACGGATCCGTTGACCTGAAGTCCGGTTGAGGTCCTAGCGTGGGGGCATGGACATGGAAGTCACCGCCTGGCATTCGCTGCACAGTGCGATCAACGCCCAGCAGGACCGCCGCCCGCTCTCCCGGGCGGGCCTGCGCCGGATCGCCGCGTTCGCCCGCCCGCACCGGCGCGGGCTGACCCTCTTCCTGCTGCTGAGCGTGGTGGGCGCACTGCTGGCGGTGGCCACTCCCCTGCTGGCCAGCCGGATCGTGGACACCATCGTCGGGCACGGGGCCGAGGGCGAGGTGGTCCGCCTGGCGCTGCTGATCGCGGTGATCGCGGTGGCCGAGGCGGGGCTGGGCCTGCTGACGCGCAAGCTGTCGGCCACCCTCGGCGAGGGGCTGATCCTGGACCTGCGCCGGGCGGTCTTCGACCACGTCCAGCGGATGCCGGTGGCCTTCTTCACCCGGACGCGGACGGGTGCGCTGGTCAGCCGGCTCAACAACGACGTGATCGGCGCCCAGCGGGCCTTCAGCAACACCCTCTCCGGGGTGGTCTCCAACATCGTGACGCTGCTGCTGACGCTGGGCGTGATGCTCACCATCTCCTGGCAGATCACCCTGCTGGCGCTGGTGCTGCTGCCGGTGTTCGTGCTGCCGGCCCGGCGGATGGGCGCGCGGATGGCCGGGATGCAGCGGGAGGCGTCGGCGCTGAACGCGGCGATGGGCACGCAGATGACGGAACGGTTCTCCGCGCCGGGCGCGACCCTGGTGAAGCTGTTCGGACGGCCCTCGGACGAGTCCGCCGAGTTCGCGGCCCGCGCGGCCCGGGTCCGCGACATCGGGATCCGTACGGCGATGGCCCAGTCGGCGTTCATCACCGCCCTGACCCTGGTCTCCGCGCTGGCCCTGGCCCTGGTGTACGGGCTGGGCGGGTACTTCGCGCTGCGCGGCACCCTGGAGGCCGGGTCCGTGGTCGCCCTCGCCCTGCTCCTGACCCGGCTCTACGCCCCGCTGACCGCGCTCGCCGGGGCCCGGGTCGAGGTGATGAGCGCCATGGTCAGCTTCGAGCGGGTCTTCGAGATCCTCGACCTGGAGCCGCTGATCGCCCAGAAGCCGGACGCCGTCCGGGTGCCCGACGGCCCGGTGTCGGTGGAGTTCGACCGGGTCTCCTTCGGCTACCCCTCCCCCGACAAGGTGTCCCTGGCCTCCCTGGAGGAGGTGGCCGTGCTCGACGCCCGGGGCGGCACCCGGGTCCTCCACGACGTGTCCTTCCGCGCGGAGCCCGGCCAGATGATCGCCCTCGTCGGCTCCTCGGGCGCCGGCAAGTCGACCATCGCCCAGCTGCTGCCCCGGCTGTACGACGCCGACGCGGGCGCGGTCCGCCTCGGCGGGGTCGACGTGCGGGACCTCACCGCCGACTCCATCCGCGACACCCTCGGCATGGTCACCCAGGACGGCCACCTCTTCCACGAGTCGGTACGGGCCAACCTGCTGCTGGCCCGGCCGGGGGCGGGCGAGGACGAGCTGTGGGAGGCCCTGCGCCGCTCCCGCCTGGACACCCTGGTCACCGCCCTCCCGGACGGCCTGGACACCGTCGTCGGCGAGCGCGGCTACCGGCTGTCGGGCGGGGAGCGCCAGCGGCTGACCATCGCCCGGCTGCTGCTGGCCCGGCAGCGGGTGGTGATCCTCGACGAGGCCACCGCCCACCTGGACTCCACCTCGGAGGCGGCCGTGCAGGAGGCGCTGGCCGAGGCCCTGTCGGGCCGCACGGCCGTGGTGATCGCGCACCGGCTGTCGACGGTCCAGGCCGCCGATCTGATCCTGGTGGTGGAGGACGGCCGGATCGTCGAACGCGGTACGCACCCCGAGCTGCTGGCGGCGGACGGCCGGTACGCCGAGCTGTACCGGACCCAGTTCGCGACGCGCGGCGCGCCCGCCGCCGGGTAAGGCGGCGGCGGGGGCCGGTCAGTCGTCCAGGAACACGATGCGGCGGCCCTGCCCGGCGGAGCCCGGGGTGGTGGTGGCGGCGAAGCGCCCGGCGGGGACGGCGCGTTCGCGGCCCCAGGCCCGGATCTCCTCGATCTGCTCCGGGTTGTTGCGGCTGAGCGGGACCGTGTTGGAGAAGGTGTCCGCCACGAAGTCGGGGCGCATCTGCGCGGTGCCGCCGCCCAGGTAGGCCTCGGCGCCGACGTCGTGCAGGGCGGCCTCGATGTCCGAGCCGGCGAAGCCGTCGGAGAGGTCCACGAGCCGGGCGAGTTCCTCGGGGGCCGGTTCGGCCCTCAGGTAGCGGCGGTAGTAGATCCCGATGATCTCCTCCCGGTCCCGGGCGTCGGGCAGGTCCACGAAGAACAGTTCGTCGAAGCGGCCCTTGCGCAGCAGCTCGGGCGGCAGGCTGCGGACGTCGTTGGCGGTGGCCACGACGAAGGCGCGGGACTGCGACTCCTGGAGCCAGAACAGGAACTGGCCGATGACGCGCGCCGGCACCCCGGTGCCGTCGTTCACTCCGGCCAGCCCCTTCTCGATCTCGTCGATCCACAGTACGCAGGGCGCGACCCGGTCGGCGGTCTCCAGCGCCTCCCGGAAGCGGCCCTCGGACTCGCCGAGGTACTTGCCGTGGATGGAGCCCATGTCCAGCCGGTACAGCGGCAGCTGCCACTGGGCGGCGATGGCCTTCGCGGACAGCGACTTGCCGCAGCCCGGTACGCCCACCAGCAGCACCCCGCGCGGCGGCCGCAGGTCGGTGGCGCGCAGGTCGGCCTGGAGGAGGCGGCCGCGCCGGTCCAGCCAGTCGCGGAGGTTGCTCAGGCCGCCGACCGCGTAGTCGGAGGCCTTCAGGGGCACCTTCTCCAGCCCGGTCAGGTCGCTGAAGATGCGGTCCTTGGACTGGGCGAGGAGCATCACGTCGCCGGCCTCCACGGAGCCCTTGGCGGCAATGGTCGCCATCAGGTTGACGGCCTCCCCCTCGGTGACCCCGACGAGGAACCCGGCGGCGCGCCGGATGTCCGGCTCCTCCCAGGCGATGGGGATGTGGCCCCGGTGGTCGTCCAGGAAGGCGGACAGCGTCGCGTACATCTCGTCGGCGTCGGGCAGGTCGAGCTGGAAGCTCATCCCCAGCCGCTGGAGGCCGCCCCACACCGGGCTGTCGGTGATCAGGATGACGCTGCCCATGTTCGTGTCGGCGAGCCGGGCCAGTTCGGCGACGTGCCGGGCCAGCGAGGTGTCCGCGTCCAGGCCGTCGGGTTCGACGAGGACCAGGGTGGCGTTGGGCCGGGAGGTGAACTGGGAGGCCGCGTAGTCCATGGCCCCGGTGAGGGAGCGGTCGTCCAGCACGGCCGTGTTGGTGCGCAGGTCCCGCAGTCCGGTGGCCCGGGTGTAGATCCAGAAGGGCATGTTGCCGCGCCGGGCGTGGCCGGCGGCGGTGCGCACGAGGCGCAGCGCGCGCTGCTGCTCGATGGTGCGCAGGCAGATGACCGGCACCCGGGCGGAGATGTAGCTGTCGAGGTCGCGCCGGCATTCGGCGTAGGTGGGCATCGGTGGCGGTCTCCGGTCAGTCGGTGATGATGCGGCGGCGGGCGGGCGCCGCCGGGTCGTACGACCAGCCGTCGCCCGGCGCCCGGTCCGCGGCGGGAGCTCCGGCGGGGCCGGGGGCGGTCAGCGGGTTCTCGCGCAGGGTGCGGCGGCGGGCCTCGATCAGGCGCGGGTCGGCGCCGCCCCGCAGGGCGCCGTCCAGGGAGGCCTCCAGCTGCCGCTGGAACCCGGCGATGTGGCCCTCGGCGAGCTGCCCCAGCTGCTCGCGCAGGTCCTGCGGCAGGGCGGGGTGCGCGGTGAGCGCGCGGACCGCGTCGAGGCCGGTGCGGGCCTGCGCGAGGGCGCGGCCGGCGTCGAACTCGTCGCCGGCGGCCTCCAGGGCGGCGGTCAGGGCGGCCGCCCAGCCGCGCAGGCGCCGGTCCAGGGCGTCGGTGAGCTGCCCGGAGAAACGGGCCCAGGTCTCGGGGTGGAAGTCCTCCGGGCGCAGCACGGGCAGCCCGGCGGCGGCCTCGGCGGTGGCGGCGCCGCCGTGGGCCGCCCAGTCGCGCAGGAACCGCGTCCAGGTCTGGTAGGCGCCGCCGTGGCCCCACATTCCGTCCATGGTCAGGGCTGCTCCCGCCGGCTGCCCGGGCGGCGGACGAGCTGTTCGCCGGGCGGGAGCGGGGACCAGTCGGGCAGTCCCTGCACGAGCCGGCGCAGCCGGGCGGTGGTGCGCTCCTCGGCGGGGTCGGTGCCGGCCGCCCACAGCCGTCGCCGCACTCCGGCGGTGGCCTCGGCGGCGGCCGCTGCGGCCGCTTCGCCGGCGGCTTCGGGCGGGGGTGCGGCGGAGGCTTCGGGCCGCGGGGCGGCGTTCTCCCGGTCTCCGGGGTCGGGGGTGCTCATGCGGGGTCGCCTCCGGGGGTGACGGTGCGGCCGGTGAAGGGGGAGTTGCCCTCGGTGGCGGTGGCCAGGGACGCGATCAGCTCCCGCACCGGTACCTCGACCGCGTCGGCGTCCTGGTAGGCCTGGTTCCACGCGGACAGTTCGGCACGGGTGGCCACCAGTTGGCGCAGGCTCTCGGCCCTGGCGTCGGCGAGGAACCGCTGCGCGTCCTCCTGGACGCGGCGGCACTGGCCGGCCTGGTTGCGGATGACCAGCCAGGCGATGCCGCCGACGAGCAGCCCGCACATGACGGCCCCGGCCGGACCGCCCGCGCTGCCGACGACCACGGCGACCAGGAGCGCGATCACGGCGATCGTCACCGGCTGGGCGTACTTGTAGCCGAGGCCCGCGATGAAGGGGGCGGTGTGCCGGTCCCAGTGGTCGGCGAGGCCCTGCTGCAGTTCCGCGAGCGGGCTGAGGAAGGAGCCCTGCCACGGCGGCAGGTGGAACTGCTGCCCGGCCGCCAGCGGGTACGCGGCCCCGAAGCGGATCTCCACGTCCTGGGGTACGGCCGCCCGGTAGTCCCGGCAGAAGCCCTGGTGGGCGTGGTGGAACCAGTCCCGGCAGGCGGCGACGGCGAGCCGTCGGGTGGCCTGGGAGGTGCCGATGGCGGCCGGGTTGAGGGCGGCGGAGCTCTGGACGGTGAGGTAGTCGAGGGATTCGTCGTACGAGGAGGAGTCGGCGTCGGTGGCCGTCCGGGCGCGGGCGGTGTCCCCGTCGTGGGCGATCACCGCCTGCTGGTAGGCGAGGTCGCGGCGCAGCGGCAGTTCCTCGTTGTCGTACTCGGAGACGAGCCGGTCGAGGATGTCGTCGACGGCGTCCTCCAGGCGCTGCGAGGGGGCGGGTTCGGTGTTCATGACCGCCGTGTACTTGTCGAGGATCGCCTGCTGCCCCCGGGCGGCGGAGAGCACCCCGCCCAGCTGCGGCCACTGCGGGGACAGCGCGTGCAGGAAGGGGAACTCGGTGCCGGGCACGGGCGGGCACAGGGCACGCAGTTCGGCTCCCCAGCGCTCGATCTGGACGTCCTGGGCGGCGGTGTCCGCGCCGAGCAGCTCCTGCCAGTCCTCCAGCGCCTCGCGCAGCATGGTGCGGCCGACCGGGCCGAAGGCGCCCTGCGCCACGGATTCCAGGATGACGGCGAACTCGCGGCCGAGGGCGCGCGGGTCCTGGGCCAGCAGGTAGTGGCGCAGCCAGCGCGCGGACTCGGCGTGGCGGGCCTGGCGGCGCAGGACGAGGGCGAAGAACAGCGAGGTGCGGTCCGGGGAGCGGCGGAAGGCCTCCTGCACGGCCCGTTCGCACAGGGCCGGGTCGTCGGCGGACCAGGCGGTGAGCGCGACCAGCGCGGGCGCGAGCCAGTAGCGGGGGGTCTGGAGCATCAGCTCGTCGCCGACGGTGCGGACGACGTCCTCGGAGACGAGGCCGAGGTCGAAGGCCTGGAGCATGCCGACGGCGGTGCGCCGGACCACCTTGTGGTGGCCGAAGTCGTGGTCGAGCTGGTCCTGGAGGACGCCGACGCGGGTCTCGGCGCGCTGGAGCGCGGCGACGACCCGGGCCTGGGCGGCGAAGGCGAGGAACTCCTGGCGCAGCTGCTGGAGTTCGCCGCGGGCCTGGTTCTGCTGGGCTTCGACGTACTTGACCTGGGCGCCGACCTGGACGACCTGTTCGGAGACCCCGTGGACGAGCCTGTCGAGCGCGGCGAGCTTGACGTACAGGCCGGCGTCGACGGCGCTCATGCCGCACCTCCCGCGTGCGTGCCCGTGGGTCTGACGACGCAGCCGCCTGCCAGGACGGGCAGCACCAGCCCGTCGGAGTACACCTCCACGTACGCGTAGCCCGGGTTGCGCACCAGCATCCGGGCCCCGCCGTAGGGGTCGGGGAGGGTGTCGCGGGGCGTGTAGTGCGTGACGATCGCGCCGAAGAGGTCGAGGACGTGGTCCACGTAGGGCGGGCCGAGGTGGCAGCGGGCGAGGAACCCGACGGGCGCGCCCGGGTGTTCGCTCTCGTAGTGGTCCCGGATCCAGTCGGCCAGCCGCCGCCGGGCCGCGTCGTCGAGTCCGGCGTCGAAGCCGGAGACGGCTTCGAGCAGTTCCCGGGAGCGGTCCTTCAGCCGGTCGGCGACCGGGCCCGGCACACGGCCGCCCCCGGCGGCCGCGGGCGCCGGTTCCAGGCCCGTGCCCGTCGCCCGCGGGTCCTGGGCGGGTCCGACGATCCTGCGCGGGCGCTCGATGTACCCCATGGCCTCCCCCGATTTCATGAGTGGAGCACGCAGATTAGTGACGATCAGTCAATCGTGCGACCACAAAAGGGATTCGAGCCATAGCAGACCGGCAACCGCCCCCGATACGACCGGATTCCGGCCAGTGCCCGCCCGGCGCGGCGGACCACACTGGGCCCATGAAGACGGTGTACGCCCTGCTGGTGGGCATCAACGAGTACCGCGCCGGGATGCGCGCCGATCTGCGCGGCTGTCTGAACGACGTGGCCGCGGCCCGCGCCGCGCTGGAGGCGGTCGCCCCGGGCCGGATCCGGGCCCGCGTGCTCACGGACGGCGCGGCCACGGCCGCCGCCGTGGAGGAGGGGATCCTCGGCCACCTCGGGCAGGCCGGTCCCGGGGACACCGCGCTGCTGTGGTTCTCCGGGCACGGGACGGAGTACCCGGCGGTCACCCCCGACGAACTGCTGATCGAGCCGACCGGCTGGTGCCAGGCGCTGGTCTGCGCGGACGGGCCGCTGCCGGACAAGCGGCTGGGCGCGCTGCTGGCCGGGGCGGCGGCGGGCCGGGCCCGGGTGGTGGCGGTGCTGGACTGCTGCTTCTCGGGCGGGGCCAGCCGGGAGGGATGGGCATCGCGCATGCTGCCGCCGCTGGAGTCGTGGCGGCCGTCGCCGTCCGTCGGCTCGCGGGACCTGACCGGGCCGGACCGGCAGTCGGCGCACGTACTGCTGGCGGCGAGCCGCAGCGGCCAGCCCGCGTTCGAACGGCCCGTGGAGGGCCCCGACGGGCCGGTCGTGCAGGGCGTGTTCTCGTACGCCCTGACCCGCGCGCTGCGGGCCGCGCCCTGGGCCACCCTCCGGGAGCTGCTCGCGGAGGCGGAGGCGCAGGTGCGGCGGCTGGTGGCCGGGCAGCAGCCGGTGCTGTTCCCGGCCGAGCCGGGCGGGCCCGCGGACCGGCCGCTGGTGGGCAGCGAGTACCGGGGGCTCGGCCCGGACCCGACGCTCCAGGGGCTCGACCCGGACCCGACGCGCCAGGGTCCCAGCCCCTACCTGCTGCGGGAGGGCCCGGAGGGCTGGGAGGTGGACTGCGGGCGGGTGCACGGCCTCACCGGCGGCGCCGGTACGGAGTTCACTGCGGCGGGCGGCGGTCTCGTACGGGCCGTCGCGGTGCGGGCGGACCGGACGCTGGTCGAGCCCGAGGGATGGGCGCCGGATCAGGGGTCGGTGCACGCGGTGTCCCTGTCGGCGCTGGCCATGCCCCCGGCCGCGGTGGTCCTCGACGGGGCGGACGTCCCGCTGCCCGCCTCCCCGCTGCTGCGCGAGGTGGCGGCCGGTTCGGCGGAGGAGGCCTCGGCCGGCCTGCTGCTGCGGGTGGAGGTGCGCGGGGAGCGGGCGCGGGTGCTGCGCCGCGACGGGTCCCCGTACGTGGCGCCGCTGCCGCTGGCCACGGAGGCGGACGCGGTACGGCTCGGGGACTGCCTGACCCGGCTGGTGCACTGGCACCGGATCCGCGACCTCGGCTCAGGGCTGTCCCCGCTGAGCGGGCACGTCAAGGTGGAGGTGCTGCCCGGCGAGACCGGCGACGGCGAGCCCCTGCTGCCCGACGCCAACGGAGAGGTCGTCCTCGCCTACGCCGGCACCCGCGAGCCCCGGGTCACCGTACGGCTGCGCAACACCGGCCCCCGGCCGCTGTGGTGCGTACTCGTCAACCTGGACGACCGCTTCGGCGCGAGCACCTCCCTGTTCCCGGGCGAGTTCATCGGACCCGGCATGACCGGACACGCCCTCGACGGGCAGTCGCTGCGGCTGGTGCTGCCCGCCTCCCGGCCGGTGCGCCCGGGCGCCTCCGCACGGGACTGGCTGACGCTGGTGGTGGCCGAGGCGGAGCTGAACACGGTGCCGTTCCACCTGAGCCGCTGGGAGCCGGACGCCGTACGTACCGGCACGCCCCGGCGGGCACCGGCCGACGGGCTGCTGCGGCTGGCCCTTCCCCGGGGGGACCGGGACCTGCTGCCGGCCGACCCTTACGGCCCCGGCCGGTGGGCGGCGACCACCCTGGCGCTGCGCACGGTGGTTCCGTAGCGGGCCCGGCTCCTTCACTGCCCGAGGTGGGTGAAGCCGGCCCAGGAGCTGAGGTCGTCCGGGTCGAGGTGCCGCAGCCGGGCGGCGAGGGCGGGCGGCAGCCCGTCGGGGACGGCCCGGTCCGGGTCCAGCATCCACAGCTGGGCCCGCCGCAACGCCCTTGCGGGCGGCTCCTGTTCGCGGCGCAGGTAGTGGTGGGTCAGGAACATCAGCACGGAGGTCGCGTCGTCCGGGACCGGCCACAGCGAGCCGATGACCGACCGGCTGCCGGCCACGAGGAAGGCGGAGGACAGGCTGTAGGCCTCGTTGAGGCCGCGCCCGGACACCTGGCTGCGGCAGGCGGCGAGCACGACGAGCCCGAGCGGCCCGTGGGCGGCGCCGGCCAGCTCCTCGGCGGTGAGGACGCCGCCCTTGAGGGCGAGGTAGGAGCTGCGGGGCCCGTTCTCCTCGACCGTTCCGTGGCAGGCGAGGTGCAGGACGGCGCCGCCGTCAGCGCGTTCGCGCAGCCAGCGGGCGACCTCCTCGGGCGTGCCGTCGCCGGAGCGCAGGCCCAGGCGGTCGCCGCCGGGGTAGAAGGCGCGCAGGACGGCATCGGCCTCCTCCCCCGCGTACGGCAGGTCGCCGGTGGGGTCCCCGACGACCAGCGCGGTACCGGTGTGCGGGAGGGCCGGGCGGGCCGCGACCTCGCAGAGCAGGCGGGCGGAGGCCGCGTAGGAGATCTCCGCGTCCTGGAGGGCGTACCGGCGGCCCGTGCTCCCGTCGGCGAAGGCCGCGTGCCAGGGGACGAGGCCGAGGGCGCCCATGGGTACGAGGACAAGCCTGGGCACCCGGCCCGGCCGGTCGGGGACGTGGAACGTGCCGAGCAGCGGGCGCAGCGCTGCCCGCCAGGCCCAGGAGCACAGCCGGTCCAGCCGCTCGCGCAGCGGCGGGACCGGGGCGGGGCGGTTGAGGCCGTGGCCCGGGACGGGTTCGATGTCCCGGGTTGCCGCGGCCCCGCCGGGCCGGTACCCGCGCAGCTGGTCCGCGTCCGCCCGCAGGCCGGGCAGGGGTATCTCGTGGACGTCGCCGCGGTTGGTGACGACGACGGCGGTGCCGGGGCAGTCGGCGGTGGCGGCCACCAGGTAGACGAGGGCGTCCTTGTCCTGGGCGCGCAGGGCGGCGCCGATCTCCTCGGGGGCGGGCGGGTCGAGCAGCCGGACGCGGGCTTCGGTGAGGGCGAGCACGACCCGGCGGCGCAGGTCGCCGGGCGCGGAGTCGGGGTCTGCCTCGGCGCCGGAGGCGCGCCACTCGGCGGCGAGGGCGTCCTGTCCGGCGGCGGTGAGGAGGTCGGGGACGGAACGGCTGGTGGTGGCGGCGTGCAGGACGAGGCCGCGGCAGGCGTCGAGGGCCTGGAGGGCGTCCTGCGGGGCCCGGTCGGCGACGCACCAGCCGAGGACCTCCTCGGAGAGCCCCGTGGCCAGCCGGGCGGCCTCGGCGGCGTCCTGGGTGCCGGACTGGAACAGTGCCGAGCAGACGAAGCCGCGCATGGCCTCCAGGCCCAGCCGGCGGCCTCGTTCGCGGTCCCGGCGGGCGGTGCTGCCGCGGACGCGGTAGGCGCGGCCGAGGGGGTTGACGGTGAGCGCCCACAGCCGGTGCTCGGGCCCGCCCATGGCGTCGGCGGCGCCTTCGAGGAGGGTGATGGCCCGCTCCAGGTCCCGGGCGCGCTGCGGGGAGCGCGGGTTCTCGTCGTCCCTCACCAGGATGCCGTACGTGTTCCCCGCGTCCGAGGTGAGGCGGATCCAGCTCTCACCGCCCGGCTCGGCGAGGCCGATGGCCTCCTCGGTCAGTGCCAGGGTCTCCCGGACTCGGGGCACGTCGGACGCGTACAGGGCGTCGCGGCGCCAGGCGAGGGCGAAGGCCCCGATCACGTCGGCCCGGTGCAGGCGCGGGAGCCGGGCCGCCCTGCGGCGCAGTTCCGCGGCGGTGGGACGCACGGCGGGTGGCGGAGTCGGGGGCGCTCCCAGGCGCTGTGCCAGGTCCTCCCGCGCCATCCGGGCCGTTTCCAGCAGGCCGACGGCCTCGATCCAGGAGGAGGCCTCGGTGTCCCATTCCGCGACGGCCCGGGTGGCCTCGGCGACCTGCCGGTCGGCCTCCGGCAGGTCGCCGCGTCTGGCTGCCTGGATCGCCCGGGGAGCCGCCTGCTGGACGCGCGCCTGGAGGTCCATCTTGGCGGACGCGCCGAGGGCGTCGCACAGCCGCTGCCATTCCTCCCCGTCGACCGCGGAGCCGCTGGTGATGCCGCGCAGCTGGGCGAGCATCGCCGAGGCCATGGTGGAGCCGTAGCTGACCCAGGGGCTGTCGTTGCCGGCCCGGACCGCCTCCTCGAAGTGCTCCAGCGCCCGGGCCAGCCGGTCGGGCTCCATCCGCGCCGTGCCCATGGCGAGGGAGAAGTGGGCGAGGACCGCGTGGCCGTGGCCGCGCCACTCGGGGTCCTGGTCCGCGTGGGCGAGGACGGTCCGGGTCAGTTCCTCCTCGCGTTCACGGCCGAAGCGTTCGCCGTCGGGGTCCAGCAGGGGCAGGAGGGCGAAGAGGTGGGCCGTCCGCTCGGCCCGTTCGAGTCCCGGCTCCATGGACCGCAGCTGCTCGAACAGTTCCGACACACGGCGTTCCCAGCTGCCCTTGGCCGGCGAGTCCTCGGCGTTGAAGACCTCGTCGAAGCTGAAGTCGAGGGAGGTCTCGGCCTCGCGCAGGCGCTGCTGGAAGTCCCGGTAGATCCGGAAGACCTCCTCGATCGGCACGGTCTGCTGCTGGTCCGGCCCGAGCCGGCTCTGGGCCTCGGAGACGAGCATGAGCAGCAGGTCGCGTGCGTCGACGGGCAGCCCGTCGCCCTCCAGCGCCAGCAGCGCCGCCCGCTCGATGCTCTTCAGGCGTTCCGGGTCCTGGTCGGTCTCGTAGCGCAGGTGCTGCCCCGTGGCCAGGGCCAGCGCGGCGAGGGTGACCTCCCCCCGGGCCGGCTCCCACCGGTCCACGGCCCGGGTGAGCAGGCCGATGGCCCGGTCGATCGCCGGTACGTCGAGCCGCAGCTGGGCCCGGGTGCCGATGAAGCGGCCGAACACGTCGAGGTAGTACCAGGGCAGGGCGTCCATGTCGGCGCCGGTGACGAGCAGCCCGTTCAGGTCCGCCTCGGCGCGGTCGGTCTCCGCCTCGTCGGACCAGTAGTTGCCGATCATCGCGCGGGCCAGGGCCAGCTTCATCCGGGCGTCGCGTTCCCACGAGGGGTGCGGGCCCGCCTCGTCCATGGCGCGCAGGATCTCGTCCCGGCCCTCCTCCAGCAGGGCGCGGTCGGCGGCGTGGTAGCCCTGGAAGACCAGTGACACGGCGCGTGACAGGCGCACGAGGGGCAGGTCGCGGTCCGGGTCTGCGGCGGCCAGGACCTGGCCGTAGCGGTCGGCGGAGCGGGCGTGCGAGGCGGTGTCGCCGGTGCGCAGGCCGTGGTGCTGCCAGAGGTAGCCGAGGGCCTCCAGGAGGTCGGCGTCCTGGCCGTCGGTGTCGTCGAGGGCCTCCTGGCCCCGGCGCAGGGCCTCGTCGAGGAGGCCGGGGTCTTCGTCGCCGGCCAGGACGCGGTGTTTGGTGAGGTAGGCGAGGATCCAGCGGGCCTGCACGGCGCGCGGTGACGACCGCTGGGCGTCGGGGAGTTCGGCCAGTGCCCGTTCGAGCATGGCCCGGATCTCGGCCGCCGGCTCCGGGGCGGGCTGTTCGTCGTACCGCAGGCCGAGGAGGTGTCCGTACATGATGCGCCGGACCGGCCAGGCGGGGCCTTCGGCCGGGGCGCGGAAGGCGTGGGCGAAGGCCTCGGCGGCGAGGTCGCGGTCCTCGGGGTCGTCGTGCGCCTCCCACAGCCGGTAGCTCATCTCCGCGGCCCGGCCGCACAGTTCGCGGGCTTCGGCGCTGCCCGCGCGGACGGCGGCGAGTGCCGTCATGGCCTCGTCGCGGGCGGTTCTCAGCTCGGCGGTGTCCACGGGGTGTCTCCAGGGGCTCAGGGCGCGAGGCGGGCGTGATAGGGCAGCAGGACCTGGTCGAGCCAGCGGCGGCCCGGCGCGGTGGCGAAGTCCACGGGGTCCTCGCCGGTGGGGGCGAGGACGGCGGGCGGGCAGCGGTCGGCGAACAGGACGAGGGCCCGCTCGCCCGGCTCCCGTTTGGAGGACCAGAGGAACCCCTGCGCCCACGGGTCGGTGTGGCGGCGTATCCAGTGCGCCCAGTCGCGGGTGTACGGGTAGTCGCGGGCCTCGGCCTGGACGAGCCAGCTGTCCTGGTGGACGGCGGCCAGGTCCTGCCCGGTGACCAGCGCGACCACGTCGAGGGACTCGGTGAGGCGCAGCGCCGACAGCCGGCGGCCGGTGACGGCCACCCGGGGTACCAGCCGGGCCGCGCCGGAGGGGTCGAAGGGCAGCGAGTGCAGGACGCTCTCGCTGACGGCGGCCTGCGGGGTGAGTCCGGCGTACAGGTAGCCGTACCGGTCGCAGGAGGTGGAGTCGAAGCGGCCGCCGCCGTAGAGGCAGTGGGCGGGGACGGGGTTGAAGGCGTCGCCGGGGCGGCGGGCCGAGTGCACCCGGTAGAGCGGGGTGCCGGCGGCGAGGGTGACCTTGGCGGGGGTGCCGCCCGGCTCGGCGGGCGGCCGGTAGTTGGGCACGGGCTACTCCCCTTCGGCGAGGAACTCGGCGGCGGTGACGAGCCGTTGCTCGTCGGGGGTGTCGAGCAGGGTGACGGGTGCCGGGCCGAGCCAGGCGTTCGGGGCGAGCCACCAGTCGGCGGCGCCCCAGGGGTCGTCGTCGGCGCCCAGCAGCGCGTTGACCCGGGTGACGGTGGGGCGGACCCGGCCTTCCGGGGTGAACTGGAAGGCGGGCAGCCTGATCAGGCCGCCGGGCGCGCGCAGCCGGATCAGGCCCGGGGCGTAGGGGTCGGGGCCGCGTTCGAGGACTTCGGCGTCGCCGAGGGCGGGGGCGGCGAGGAGGCGGTCGCGGACCTCGCCGAGGACCGGTCCGACCATGCGGTGCCCGTCGAGGACGAGGACGGCCAGGTCGTCGGCGGTGTAGCCGAGGTGCACGGCGGTGGGCGCCCCGGGGGCGGCGGTGAGGCGGCCCTCCCCGGGGAACCGGTCGGGCAGCCGGTCCTGCAGCAGCCGGGCGGCGAGCAGTGCGGCGCGCCGGGCGCCCTCGCCGGTGGCGGTGCGGGAGGCGGTGAGCAGGAGCGCGAGCCGGCGCAGGGAGCCGGGGTCCAGGCGGGGGCGCAGCTCGTCCCAGTCGGCGGCCGCGGCGGCCAGCCGGGCGTAGGCGTCGGTCATGCGCGGGGTCCGTCCGGTGCGGTGCGCGGCCCTTCGACGAGGTCGGCGCGTTCGGCGGCTTCCCGGAGGGTGCACCCGCCCATGGCGGCGACGGCGGCGCGCAACGGCCGTTCGACGGCGGGGAAGTGCGGCTCTCCGGGGCCCCCCGCCCCCGGACCGGCCGACATGCCGGTGAGCAACGGGAGCCGTAGCCCACGCAGTCGGACGATCCCGGCCCGCCGCACTTCCCCCACCTCCGCGAGGACCTCCCCGTAGTCCGGCAGTTGTGCGGGCGACGACATGGCGGCAGGATCGCACCGCCCGCGCACCCGGGACAAGCCGGAACCGGCCCTCTTCCGCCATGGTGCGGGAGCGGCCCGGTCGGAACCGGGTCGCCGGCCGGGCGCGGCGGGGCGGTTCCGGGTCGGATCCTGGGCGGGGCCCGTTTCACTGGGCCGTTTCCCGGGCCCGTTTCAGGGGGCGAGCACGTCGAGTTCCTCCAGGGCGCCGAGGGCGATCCGGCGGGTGAGGGCTTCGGCGGCGGCCGCGTCGCCCTCGCGTACGGCTTCGGCGACCCGTACGTGGAGGGTGACGGCGGCCGGGTCGGGGTCGTGGAACATCACGTCGTGCTGGGTGCGGCCGGTGAGGACCTCGGCGACGACGTCGCCGAGCCGGGCGAACATCTCGTTGCCGGAGGCGTCGAGGACGGTCCGGTGGAAGGCGACGTCGTGGTGGAGGTAGCCCTCCAGCTGGTGGCCGCGGGAGGTGCGGACCATGCCGAGGGCCGCCTCGGTGAGCCGCGCGCACTGCTCGGGGGTGGCGCGGGTGGCGGCGAGTCCGGCGGCGACGGGTTCGACGGCCGAGCGCAGCACGGTCAGGGAGCGCAGCTGGCGGGGGCGGTCGGTGCCGGCGAGCCGCCAGCGGATGACGCGGGGGTCGTAGACGTTCCACTGCTCGGCGGGGCGGACGGTGACCCCGACCCGGCGGCGGGATTCGACGAGCTGCATCGACTCCAGGACCCGGACCACTTCCCGGACGACGGTGCGGGAGGCGTCGAAGCGTCCGGCGATCTCGTCGGTGCGCAGGACGCTGCCGGGCGGGTACTCCCCCGCCGTGATCGCGAGGCCGAGGGTGTCCAGCACCTGGGAGTGGAGTCCTTGGCCCGGACTGCCTTCGGTGGTCATGGCGTAAGCGTACGGTGACGCCCCGAGCGACAAAAGATGTGACGTTTTACCCCTCGGCCCTTGAATAAGTACTACTTAATAGGCTTCAGTGGTCCTCCCAACAACGAGGACAGCGAGGTACGACGTGAGCTCCCAGCGCGTCATTGTGGTGATGGGCGTCGCCGGCACCGGCAAGACGACCGTCGGGCGGCTGCTCGCGGAGGCGCTCGGCCTCCCGTACGCGGAGGGCGACGCCTTCCATCCGCCCGCCAACGTGGCCAAGATGTCGGCCGGCACCCCGCTGGACGACGACGACCGCCGGCCCTGGCTGGACGCGATCGGCGGGTGGATCCGCGACCGGGCCGGGCAGGGCGGCGGCGTGGTCGCCGCCTCCTGCCTCAAGCACGCCTACCGCGACCGGCTGCGCGCGGCCGCTCCGGACGCCGTCTTCGTCCACCTCACCGGGGACCGGACGCTCATCGAGCGGCGCATGGCGGACCGCAAGGGGCACTTCATGCCCGCCTCCCTGCTGGACTCCCAGTTCGCCGTGCTCGAACCGCTCCGGGCGGACGAGCGCGGGTTCGCCGTCGACGTGGCCGGCACGCCCGAGGAGATCACCGAACGGGCGCTGGCCGCCCTCCGAACGTCCGAGAGTTGAGGAACACCACCGTGACCGGTCTCAGCGTCGAGACTCTGGCGGCCGCCGCCCCCGGCCCCATCACCTCGGCCGGTGACGCGCAGCTGGGCGTCGCCGTCCTCGCGGGCATCGCCGTCATCGTCCTGCTCATCACCCGCCTCAAGATGCACGCCTTCCTGGCCCTGACGGTCGGTTCGCTGGCCCTCGGGTCCTTCGCGGGCG
Organism: Streptomyces sp. NPDC004126; assembly: GCF_050275515.1. NCBI lineage: Bacteria > Bacillati > Actinomycetota > Actinomycetes > Kitasatosporales > Streptomycetaceae > Streptomyces > Streptomyces sp. NPDC004126. Next base: position 40,895 of record NZ_JBNNPF010000060.1, read on the forward strand.
CCCCGCTGAACAAGACGATCGCCAGCTTCACCGCGGGCCTCGGCGCCACGGTCGCGGGGGTCGGCGTGCTCATCGCGCTCGGCGCGGTCCTCGGCAGGCTGCTGGCCGACTCGGGCGGCGCGGACGAGATCGTGGACACCATCCTGGCCCGCGCACGGGGCCGGGCGATGCCCTGGGCGATGGTGCTGATCGCCTCGGTGATCGGGCTGCCGCTCTTCTTCGAGGTCGGCATCGTGCTGCTGATCCCGGTGGTGCTGCTGGTCGCCCGGCGCGGCGGCTACTCCCTGATGCGGATCGGCGTGCCCGCGCTGGCCGGCCTGTCGGTGATGCACGGGCTGATCCCGCCGCACCCGGGCCCGCTGGTCGCCGTCGACGCCCTGCACGCGAACCTGGGCGTCACCCTCGCCCTCGGGGTGCTCGTCGCCATCCCCACGGTGGTCATCGCCGGCCCCCTCTTCTCCCGGTACGCGGCGCGCTGGGTGGACATCCCGGCGCCGGAGCCCCTGGCCCCCGAGCGCCCGCCGGTGGAGGCCGCGCACCGCCCCCGGTTCGGGGCCACGGTCTTCACGGTGCTGCTGCCGGTGGCGCTGATGCTGGTCAAGGCGCTCGTCGACATCGTTGTCGATGATCCGGCCGACCCCGTGCAGAAGGTCGCCGACGTCGTCGGCTCCCCGCTGATCGCCCTGCTCGCCGCCGTCCTGGTCGGCATGTTCACCCTCGGCCGGGCCGCCGGGTTCACCCGGGAGCGGCTGTCGTCCACGGTGGAGAAGTCCCTCGCGCCGATCGCCGGGATCCTGCTGATCGTGGGCGCGGGCGGCGGCTTCAAGCAGACGCTGATCGACGCCGGCGTGGGCCAGATGATCCTCGACGTCTCCAAGGACTGGTCCGTTCCGGCCCTGCTGCTGGCCTGGCTGATAGCGGTCGCCATCCGGCTGGCGACGGGCTCGGCGACGGTCGCGACCATCTCGGCGGCCGGGCTGGTGGCACCGCTCGCGGCGGGCATGTCCACCACCGAGACCGCGCTGCTGGTCCTGGCGATCGGAGCGGGCTCGCTGTTCTTCAGCCACGTCAACGACGCCGGTTTCTGGCTGGTGAAGGAGTACTTCGGGATGAGCGTCGGACAGACGCTCAAGACGTGGTCGGTGATGGAGACCGTCATCTCCGTCTCCGGCCTGGGCTTCGTCCTGCTGCTGTCGCTGGTCCTCTGACCCGCGGCCGAGCGTCGCCGCGGGGTTCACCGCGGGGGTCACCGCCGCCGGACGTGCGGGCCCTCCAGCTGCGCCGCCGCCAGGGCGAGGCCCGCGGCGGCGCGGGCGCACCGGTCGGCGAGGGCGGCGACCTCGGCGCGGTACGCGTCGGCCTCCTGGCCGCGCCACTCCAGGGCGGCCGCGCCCGCCCGCAGCCGCCGGGCGTGGGAGCGCAGGGCGGCGGAGTGGGTGCGCAGGCCGTCCGCCGGGGCGGGGCGGCTCGTCAGGGGGCAGTCGCTCACGGGCTCCTCCAGGGGTTCGCGGCCGCGGGCGCGGGCGCCGCCGGGCCGGGGCTGCGGGCGCAGAAGGCCCGCAGGGCGGCGCCGAGGCCCAGCAGGGGTTCGGGGGTGACGGCCCGGCCGGTGGCCACCTGCCAGCCCGCGTGGTCGTTGAAGGGGTTCTCGTCGGTCAGGGCGTGCCAGGCCAGGACGTCCGCGAACGCCGGGGTCAGCAGGGCGAACGCCCGCGGGGCGCCCCGTTCGCGCAGCAGGGTGCGGAAGGCGCGGGCCGCGTCGGCCTGCCGGTCCTCGGCGACCGCCCGCAGCAGGGCGGCGCAGTCCGGGTCGGCCAGCAGTTCGGGGCGGCCCGCGGTCACCCCGCGGATCCGGCCCTTGAGCCCGCAGACGGCGGTGCTGACGGCGAGGCTCTCGCGGCCGCCCAGGATCCCGGCGAGCCAGCCCGCCCGGGCCAGCCCCCGTCCGCGCGGGGCCCAGCCCAGTCCGGCCGGGTCGGTGAGGGTCCGCAGCAGGGTGCGCCAGGCCCGGCGGCGGCTCCCGCCCCGGCCCACGAGGGCCCCCGCCGTCAGGCGGGGTCCGAGGGCGAGTCCGGAGGCGTACCGGGCGGCCTCGCCGACGGCGTCGGCCGCCTCGGCCAGGTCCCGGCACAGGGCGTCGAGCGTGTCGGCGTCCGGGTCGGTGGCCAGGGCGGTCGCGGCGTCGGACATGGGTTCCTCGCGGGGGCTGCGTACGGTGACTTCGGCATCACCGTACGTCCGCCCCGCGGGCGGCGCGCGCGGGAGCGGGACCGAACGCGGCCTCGCGGAACGCCGCGCGCGGCGGGCCGGAGCCGTCGCCCTCCGGGCCGGGGACGAGCAGGGCCCAGCGGTTCTGGCGGGGCGAGATCCACACGGCCGGGCCGGAGCCGGACGGGGGGTGGTGGGTCCAGACCCCGGCGGGTGCGGGGTGCCAGAGCAGGCCGCGCGAGGGGGTGAGTTCGCCGGTGCGGATCCGCAGGGACTCGGCGGTCCAGGCGCGGCTGACGGGCCGTTCGGCCGCGGCGGCGCCGACCTCCGCGGTGCCGTCGGTGTCGTCGGTGCCGTCGGTGCCGTCGGTGTCGTCGGTGCCGTCGGTGCCGTCCGTGTCGTCGGTGGAGAGCAGGTGGCGCAGGAACCGGGCCAGGTCGGCCGGGCAGGTGCGCAGGGTGGTGCCGGCGAAGCGGGTGCGGGTCATGCCGAGGGGCCCCCAGACCCGGGTGCGGGCGCAGTCGGCCAGCGGGGTGCCGGCGAGGTGTTCGGCGAGGCGGGTGAGGGCGTCGAGGGGGGCCGGGCCGTCGCACCGGGTGAGCAGGTGGTGGGTGGTGGTGCCGCCGGGCAGCCCCGCCGCGGGGCTCTCCCCGTAGGCGGTGAGGGGGGTGTGCAGGGTCAGCTCGCCCCGGTCGACGAGGCCGCCGATGACGGGCCAGAGCGCGAGCAGCGGGGTCATCGCCCCGGCGTCGAGCGGGGCGTGCCAGTCCCGGTCGTTCCCGTCGTCTCCGTCGGGGGTGCCGGGGCGGGCGGCGTGGACGGCGTCGGCCGATCCCACCGCCCAGAGCGCGGCCGGGCCCGCGGCCCGTTCGAGTGCCTCGGTCTGCGGCGTCATGGTCCTCCACGCTACGTCGCCCCGCCGGGCGGGCCGGGCACGCCGGCCGGGATGTCCCGGTGGAGCCGCCGCCCGCCACCCGATTGCCGGGCGGCG
>NZ_JBNNPF010000061.1:0-42697 GCF_050275515.1 Streptomyces sp. NPDC004126
GCTGGAATTTCGCTGCGCGAAATCCAGCCCCGCCGGCGTTTGAGGCGCGGGGTCTGGGGCGGAGCCCCAGGGAACGGGCGAAGGGCGGGTAGGGGACCTCGGCCCGCGCAGCGGCACACCCACCCGCACCCCACCCACCGCCCCCTTCCCAGACGGCGCGCCGCAGGCGGAGGGCGCACAATGGGCCCATGCGTAGGCTCCGCGCAGCCGCACTGGTCGGGGCCGCGGTCCTGCTGGTCTCCGCGGCCGCCCCGGCGGGAACGGCCGCGCCGCAGCCGCCACCGCCCCCGGGACCCCGCCTCTCCGACGCCGCCGTCGCCGCCGCGGTCGCCCGCCTCGACGCCACCATCGCGGCCGGCATGCGCCGCACCGGCGTCCCCGGCGTCTCCGTGGCCGTCGTCCACGACGACGAGGTGCTCTACCTCAAGGGCTTCGGGCTCCGCCGCACCGGCGAGACCGCCAAGGTCGACCCCGACACCGTCTTCCAGCTGGCCTCCGTCTCCAAGCCGGTCACCACCACCGTCATCGCCGGCGCCCTCAGCTCCCCCGACGCCTGGGACAAGCCGCTCGGCGACACCCTCCCCGGCTTCGCCCTCAAGGACCCGTGGGTCACCTCGCACGTCACCCCCGCCGACCTGCTCTCGCACCGCAGCGGCCTCCCCGACCACGCCGGGGACCTCCTGGAGGACCTCGGCTACGACCGGGCGTACATCCTCGGCCACCTCCGCGAGGAGCCGCTGAGCCCGTTCCGCTCCAGCTACGCCTACACCAACTTCGGGTTCACCGCCGCCGCCGAGGCCGTCGCCCGCGACCACGGCGTGAGCTGGCAGAAGCTCAGCGAGGACACCCTCTTCAAGCCCGCCGGGATGACCCGCACCAGTACCGAGTTCTCCGCCTACGCCAACGCCCCGGACCGGGCGTACGGCCACGCGAAGAACCCCGACGGGACCTGGAGCCCCCGCCACGTCCGCGACGCCGACGCCCAGACCCCGGCGGGCGGGACCAGCTCCACCGCCCGCGACATGTCCCGCTGGCTGCGGCTGCAGCTGAACACCGGCACCCTCGACGGCAAGCGCGTCATCCCCGCCGACACCCTCACCCGCACCCGGATCCCCGAGATCGTCTCCCAGGCCCAGACCCCCCGCGGCGTCCCGCAGTTCTACGGGCTGGGCTGGAACGTCAACTACGACGACGCGGGCCGGCTGCGCCTGAGCCACTCCGGCGGCTTCGAGCTCGGCGCCAACACCAACGTCACGATGGTCCCGCTGGAGCGCCTCGGCATCGTCGTCCTGACCAACGGCTCCCCCGTCGGCCTGGCCGACTCCATCGCGCTGGACTTCTTCGACATCGCGGAGCACGGCAAGCCGACCGCCGACTGGCTGGGGCTCATCGCCGCCACGTACGAGCAGCTGAACGACGCGGTCCGGTCCGACACCGACTACGCCCACCCCCCGGCCGGAGCCGGGCCCGCCCGCGACGACAGCGCCTACACCGGCACCTACGAGAACCCGTACTACGGCCCCGCCACCGTCACCGCCGACCCCTCCGGCAAGGGCCTGGTCCTCTCCCTCGGGCCGAAGCCGATGCGCTTCCCCCTGACCCACTACGACGGCGACACCTTCAGCTTCGAGACCAGCGGCGAGAACGCCGCCGGCCGCACCGGGGTGTTCTTCTCCGACGGCACGCTCCGCATCGAGTACCTCGACCAGAACCACCTCGGCACCTTCACCCAGAAGTAGCCGCCTACCCTGGTCCCGATGACCCGCAGATCCCACATCCCGCCCGCGCCCCTCCCCCAGCAGGCCGGTATCGACCCGGTCCGGATGCGCCTGCCCCCCGACCACGAGGGCCGCTGGCCCACCCTCGGCGCCTACCTGACCGAGCGGTACGCCGGTACGCGCGGCTCCGAGTCCATGGCGCGGCTGCTCGCCGGCGGCCGGGTGCTGGGCGAGGGCGGGCGGGTGCTGCGGCACGAGGACCCGTACGAGCCGGGCGGCTGGCTCTGGTTCCACCGGGACATGCCGCCCGAGCCGGCCGTGCCCTTCCCGATCGGCGTGGTCCACCGCGACCGGCACCTCCTGGTGGTGGACAAGCCGCACTTCCTGGCGACCACCCCGCGCGGCACCCACGTCACCGAGACCGCGCTGGCCCGGCTGCGGCGGGAGCTGGACCTGCCGGAGCTGAGCCCCGCGCACCGCCTGGACCGGATGACGGCCGGGCTGGTGATGTTCAGCATCCGGCCCGAGGACCGCGGCGCCTACCAGCTGCTGTTCCAGCAGCGCCTGGTGCGCAAGGAGTACGAGGCCCTCGCGCCCCACGATCCCTCGCTGGAGCTGCCCCGGCTGGTCCGCAGCCACATCGAGAAGACCCGCGGGGTGATGGCGGCCGTCGAGGTGCCCGGCGCCGAGCCGAACGCCGAGAGCCTGGTCGAGCTCACCGGCGTACGGGAGGGTCTGGGCCGCTACCGGCTGACCCCGCACACCGGCCGCACCCACCAGCTGCGGGTGCACATGAACTCCCTGGGCGTGCCCATCCTGGGCGATCCCGTCTACCCGGTGGTCGCCGAGGCGGCGGATCCGGCGGACTACCGGCGCCCGCTCCAGCTGCTGGCCCGGACCCTGGAGTTCACCGATCCGGTCACCGGCACCCGGCACCGGCTGGAGACCGGGCTCACCCTCCGGGCGTGGGAGGACCGGGCGGGCTGGGAGGCGGGCCCGGCGGCGTGAGCCCGGCGATCCGCAGGGCGGCGTCGGCGGCGGCCTCCGCGAAGGCCGCGACCGGGCGGCCGGGATCGGAGCGGCGGACCAGCATGACGCCCTCGATCAGGCCGAAGACCAGGTCGTTGCGCAGGGCCAGCCCGCCCCGCTCCCGCGCCAGTTCGGCACCGGCGGGGGTGTCGGCGAGCAACGCCCGGTAGCCGTCGCGCAGTTCCCCGCGCATCCGCCGGAACCGCGCCAGCCGCGGCTCCCCCAGCTCGGGCAGCAGGTAGAGGGCGCCCAGGTCGTACGGGCCGCCGCACAGCAGCAGCACGTCCGAGCGGCACAGCTCCCACAGCCGCAGGGCGGCCGGCCGGGCGGTGTCGGCCAGCAGCCGGCGCGACAGCGCCAGTGAGGGCGAGACCGTGGACTCCAGGAGTTCGGCGAGGAGTTCCTCCTTGCCGCCGAAGTAGTGGTACATCGTGGCCTGCCGCATTCCGGCCCGTTCGGCCACCGCCCGGGTGGTCGTGGCCCCGTACCCCCGGACGGTGAACAGCTCGGCCGCCGCGCAGAGGAGTTCCTCGCGCGGCGGCCGGCCGCTGTCCCGTCTCAGCTGGTCGGCGCGCGGCCGACCGACCCGTCTCGGGCCTTCGCCCGTTCCCCCGCTCATACGCTCGATCGTCGCACAGGACACCGGCGAACGATCATGGCAAGAGATGAGATCCGGCCATCAGGGGCTTCGGACGAAGCCCCAAAACCGCCTAGCCGACCGAGCTGTAGGCCACTACGCCCCGCAACAGGGCGTCGACGGCCTTGCGGGCGTTGCGCGCCACCGTGCTCCCGCCCGCCGAGGACGGCGGGGCCGTCGAGGCGGGGGCCGCCTGCGCGATCTGCCCGAGGACGTCGATGACCTGCTTGCACCAGCGCACGAAGTCGCCGGCCGGCATCTCCGCCTCGCGCAGCACCTCGTCCAGGCTCTTGTCGGAGGCCCACTGGTAGGCCGCCCACGCGAAGCCGAGGTCCGGCTCGCGCTGGCCCACGCCCTCCGCCTGGTTGATGCGGTGCTCCTCCTCCAGCGCGTCGAGCCGGCCCCAGATGCGGACCATCTCGCCGAGCGCCGTCTTCGCCGCGCCGTTCGGCACCTTGGGCGGTGCCGCGTCGTCGGACTGCCGCGCCTCGAAGACCAGCGCCGAGACGCAGGCGGCCAGTTCCGCGGGGTTCAGGCCCTCCCAGACGCCCTCGCGCAGGCACTCCGAGGCCAGCAGGTCCAGCTCGCCGTAGAGCCGGGCCAGGCGCTTGCCGTGCACGGTGACCTCGTCCTCGCGCAGGTAGTCCAGCTCGGTGAGCAGCGCGTGGATCCGGTCGAAGGTGCGGGCGATGGTGTTGGTCCGGCCCTCGATGCGCCGCTCCAGCTGCTGCGTGTCCCGCTTGAGCCGGTGGTAGCGCTCCGCCCAGCGGGCGTGGTCCTCGCGCTCGTCGCAGCCGTGGCAGGGGTGCGCCCGCAGTTCGGCGCGCAGCCGGGCGATCTCGCGGTCGTCCGCCGCGGCGGCCCGGCCGGGCCGGTGCCGCTTCGGGTCGATGTGGCCGGCCTTGTTGCGCAGCGCCGTCGCCAGGTCCCTGCGGGACTGCGGGGAGCGCGCGTTGAAGGTCTTGGGGATCCGCATCCGGTCGATGGCCTCGACCGGGACCGGGAAGTCGATCGCGGCGAGCCGCTTGACCTGCCGTTCGGCGGTGAGCACCAGCGGGCGCGGGCCCTCGTGGTACTCGTGGCCGCGGTGCCCGTTGCTGCGGCCGCCCGGCACTCCCGGGTCCAGGACCAGTGCGAGGCCGGCGAACTTGCCGGTGGGGACGTGGATGACGTCGCCCGGCTTGAGCTTCTCCAGCGAACCGGCCGCCTGGGCCCGGCGCTGGGCCGCGCCCTGCTTGGCGAGGTCGGTCTCGCGGTCCTTGAGGTCGCGGCGCAGCCGCGCGTACTCCTCGAAGTCGCCGAGGTGGCAGGTCATGCCCTCCCGGTAGCCTTCCAGGCCCTCCTCGTTGCGCTGGACCTGCCGGGAGATCCCGACGACCGAGCGGTCGGCCTGGAACTGCGCGAAGGAGGTCTCCAGCAGTTCGCGGGAGCGGTGGCGGCCGAACTGGGAGACCAGGTTGACGGCCATGTTGTACGAGGGCTTGAAGCTGGAGCGCAGCGGGTAGGTGCGGGTGCCGGCGAGCCCGGCGAGCTGGACCGGGTCCATCCCGCGCTGCCACAGCACCACCGCGTGGCCCTCGACGTCGATGCCGCGCCGGCCGGCCCGGCCGGTGAGCTGCGTGTACTCGCCGGGGGTGATGTCGGCGTGCTGCTCGCCGTTCCACTTGACGAGCTTCTCCAGGATGACCGTGCGCGCGGGCATGTTGATGCCGAGGGCGAGGGTCTCGGTGGCGAAGACGGCCTTGACGAGGCCGCGTACGAACAGCTCCTCGACGACCTCCTTGAAGGTGGGCAGCATGCCCGCGTGGTGCGCGGCGATGCCCCGCTCCAGGCCTTCGAGCCACTCGTAGTAGCCGAGGACGTGGAGGTCTTCGGCGGGGATGGACGCGGTCCGCTCCTCGACGATCTCGCGGACCTTGAGGCGCGCGGTGTCGTCGTTGAGCCGCAGGCCCGCGTACAGGCACTGCTGGACGGCGGCCTCGCAGCCGGCCCGGCTGAAGATGAAGTTGATGGCGGGCAGCAGGTTGTCGTTGTCGAGGCGGGCGATCACCTCGGGGCGGCCCGGGGTCCAGATCCGGCTGCGGGAGCGGCGTTCGCGCTCGCGGTCGGCCTCGCGGACCATCTTGCCGCGGCGCCGGTCCTTGGGGCTGTAGCCGCGGCTGTTCTCCTCGCGGGCCATGCGCAGCAGGTCGGGGTTGACCTCGCGGCGGGCGGAGCCGCGGCCTCCGTGGTCGGACTCCTCCTCGAAGAGGTCGTAGATCCGCCGGCCGGCCATCACGTGCTGCCACAGCGGTACGGGGCGCTCCTCGGAGACGATGACCTCGGTGTCGCCGCGGACGGTGTCGAGCCAGTCGCCGAACTCCTCGGCGTTGGAGACGGTCGCGGAGAGCGAGACGAGGGTCACCGACTCGGGGAGGTGGATGATCACTTCCTCCCAGACGGCGCCGCGGAAGCGGTCGGAGAGGTAGTGCACCTCGTCCATCACCACGTATCCGAGGCCGCTGAGCGCCTGGGAGCCCGCGTAGAGCATGTTGCGGAGCACCTCGGTGGTCATCACGACCACGGGGGCGTCGCCGTTGACGCTGTTGTCGCCGGTCAGCAGGCCCACCTTGGCGGCGCCGTAGCGCTTGACGAGGTCGGCGTACTTCTGGTTGGACAGGGCCTTGATGGGCGTCGTGTAGAAGCACTTGCGGCCCTGCTGGAGGGCGAGGTGCACGGCGAACTCGCCGACGATGGTCTTGCCCGAGCCGGTCGGGGCGGCCACCAGGACGCCCTTGCCGGCCTCCAGTGCCTTACAGGCCTCGATCTGGTACGGGTCCAGGTCGAATTCGTACATCTCCCGGAAGGGGGCCAGGGCGGAGGCCTCTTCGGCGGCGCGGATCCGGGCAGCGGCGTACCGCTCGGCGGGTGAGAGTTCTTCGGTCATCTTGTCTTCGAGACTACCCGCCGCCTCTGACAACAGTCGCGGTCATTTATGTGAGGAGCCGGACCGCCCCGGGAACGCACTCGGCGGTCACCGGGAGGGGGCCCAGCGGCTCCCCGTCGGCGTAGGCGGTCAGGCCGGGGGCTTCGAGGGTGACCTTGGCGGCCCGGTGGACGGTGACCTTGGGGTGGGACAGGTGCGTCCCCTTGTAGACCTGCGGGAACACCTTGAGCAGGGTGCCGCGGCCGCAGTCGCCGACCACCGTGACGTCGAAGAGCCCGTCGTCGGGCTCGGCGTCGGCGCAGATGCGCATCCCGCCGCCGTACGAGGTGCCGTTGCCGACGGCGACGAGGGTGGCCTCCGTCTCGATGACCGGCCCGTCGTCGAGGGTGATCCGGTACGGGAAGGGCCGGAAGGCGGCCAGCTCCAGGGCGATGGCCAGGTCGTACTTGAAGCGGCCCAGCGGCAGCCGGCTCCGGTTGCCGCGGTCGTTGACCCGCGAGTCGAAGCCGGAGCACAGCACGGTCCCGTACCAGCTGCCGGCCACCCGCCCGAGGTCGATCTCCCGGATCCGGCTCTCCTTGAGGGCGGCGGCGGCCAGCCGGCCGGCGCCGGCCGGGTCGCGTACGGGCAGCCCGAGCGAGCGGGCGAAGTCGTTGCCGGTGCCGGCCGCGACCACGCCGAGCGGGACCAGCGTCCCGGCCAGGGCCTGCAGGGCGAGGGAGACGACTCCGTCGCCGCCCACCGCGATCACGGCTCCGGTGCCCTCCCGGACCGCGGCGCGCAGCCGGGCCAGGGCGTCGGCGGCGTCGGTGCCGACGACGGTCCGTACGGAGAAGCCGGCGGCCCGGAGCGCGGAAGCGGCCGGCTGCGCGGCGTGCGCGCCCCGGCCGCGTCCCGCGGTGGGATTGACGAAGAGGGTGATCTCAGCGGTCACCCACCGGAACCTACCTGTCAGGTGGCGTCGTCGTAACCGTTGATCTGGCGGCGTCCGCCGTCGTCCTGGCCGGGCAGCGCGGAGGCGGACGGGGCGGCTCCGGCCGCGCCGACCGGGGCCGGGGTCAGGTCCAGCTCGGAGGCCTCGTCGTCGTCGAGCCCGGCGTCGGGGTCGTTGCGCTTACGCCTGCGGTCGTTCAGCAGGCAGATGCCGAGGGCGATGAAGTACAGGGCGACGATCGGGGAGGCCAGCGTGAGCATGGTGAGCGGGTCGCCGGTGGGCGTGGCGAAGGCCGAGAAGATCGTGATGCCGAGCACCATGGCGCGCCACCAGCTGCCCAGCCGCTTCGCGGTGAGGACGCCGGTGAAGTTCAGCAGCACCAGCATCAGCGGCAGCTCGAAGGCGAGGCCGAAGACCACGACCATGCGCGTGACCAGGTCGAGGTAGTCGTCGACCGGGAGCAGGTTCTTGACGTGGTCCGGGGTGAAGCCGAGGAGGATCTCCGCCGTCTGCGGCAGGATCTTGTACGCGAGGACCGCGCCGGCGACGAAGAGCGGAGCGCCGACGGCGACGAAGCTCAGCGCGTACTTCTTCTCGTTGCGGTGCAGGCCGGGGGCGGCGAACGCCCACAGCTGGTACAGCCAGACCGGGGCGGAGAACACGATGCCCGCGGACAGGCCGACCTTCAGCGCGATGGAGAAGGGCGCGGTCAGGCCGTTGGTGGTCATCTCGGCGCAGGGGGCGCCGTTGCGCTGGTGCGTGGCGCCGCCGGTGCAGCCCACGGACGACAACATCGGCTCCAGCAGGAAGTCGATGATCGGCCGGTAGTAGTAGGCCGCGACGACCGTGATCACGACGATCGCCACCACCGACTTCAGCAGCCGGTTCCTCAGCTCACGCAGGTGCTCGACGAGCGGCATCCGCCCTTCGGCGTCCTTCGCCTGCCGGTCGTTCTTCCCCTGCTTGCGGGCAGACTTGAGCAACCCACGTCCCTTGTCTCGTTGCAGATGACTGTCGTGACGGGCGACCGCCGCGCGTCAGCCCTGGGTGGTGCGGTTCGTCTCGTTCACGGGCCGGGCGCTGGTGACGTCACCGGGCGCGGCCTGGATGGTGCGCGGGGCGACGGGCTGCTGCGCGGCCTGGTCGGCGGCGGGAGCGGCGGCTTCGGCGTCGGCCTCGCCGTCCTTCTTCATCGCCTTGGCCTCGCTCTTGAGGATGCGGGCCGACTTGCCGAGCGAGCGGGCCATCTCGGGGAGCTTCTTGGCGCCGAACAGCAGCACGATGACAGCGATGATCAGAAGGATCTCAAGGGGCTTCAGATTGCCGATCATGTGTGTCTTCCTTCTCACCGAAACGGCTGGTTGTGGTGGCCTTGGGCGATACCGGACAAAGATCCGGTACCGCTCTGACATGGATCGTAACCCCCGAGGGTTAACGCCCGGCAATCCCCGGGGGTATCCGCGATTGCCTGCCGCACCGACGGTACGGGTCCGGCTCCGCGGTTTCCATATCCAGAGGGCTACGTGCTCGTGGCGCGACCGCTACGGGGCCGCCGCCCGCCCGGCCCGGGCGAGGTCGGCCGCGGCCCGTTCCAGGTCGCCCGAGGCCTCGGTGATCCGGCGGCTGGCCAGCGCGACCTGCCCGGCCAGCCGCCGCACCTCCAGGAAGACCCGCAGGGCGAGGACGGACAGGACGGCGAGCCCGAGGAATCCCAGGGCGATCGCGAGCATCGGCCACAGCATGCCAAGAGCCTAGCGCCCCCCCTCACACGCTGCGCAGGGTGCTCACTCCCCCGCCCGTCAGCAGCTCCACGATGCGCTCACCGGCGGGTTTGCGGACGGCCGCCGCGCACTCGGGGCAGGTGAAGGAGTAGAAGGTGGCGCGCCGGCTGCCGCCGATGGCCAGGCGCAGCGCGTCCGCCGCGAGCTCGAAGCGCGCCCGGCACTCGGGACATGCCGCCTTGAACGTGACCGGTACGAGACCTGCTGATCGCGACATGGCTCCCCGCTCCCTCTAGACCTGTTCCCCGTACCCCGCGAGCGCCTCTCCAGCGGCCTTCCGGGCGCTGTCCGCCAGCTCCGGCGGCGACACGATCCGCCCGTCGCGGCCCAGGCGCAGCGCGAGCCGGCGCAGCGAGGCCGGGTCGGGGCTGCGCAGCGTGATCCGCAGGCCGCCGTCGGTGAGCTCCTCGGCGCTGTCGTGCGGGTAGTACTCGGCGACCCAGCGCCCGCCGGGGCCCACCTCGACGACCACCTCCGGGTCCTCGGCGGCCGGCTGCACCAGGCCCACCGACAGGTCCCGGGGCTCGATGGCGGGCGGCTCGGCCCGCTCGTCGAGGAGGCGGATCTCGGCGACCCGGTCGAGCCGGAAGGTGCGCCGGGCCTCGGAGAGGTGGCACCACCCCTCCAGGTACGTGTGCCCGACCGCGAAGAGCCGGATCGGGTCGACGGTGCGCTCGGTGAGCTCGTCGCGGGCGGGCGAGTAGTAGCGCAGCCAGAGGCGGCGCCGCTCGGAGATGGCCCGGTCGACGTCCGCGAAGACGCCGCCCTCGGACTCGAAGGTCACCGACAGGCGGGAACTGGCCCCGGCGGCCTCGCCGGCGGCGGCCTCCAGCTTGGCGGTGGCCCGCAGCAGCGCGTCCCGGTCGCTCTCGCGCAGCCCCGGCAGGGTCGCGACCGCCCGGGCGGCGACCAGCAGGGACGTGGCCTCGTCGGCGGCGAGCCGCAGCGGCTCGGCCGTGGACTCCCCCGAGGCGTCGGCGTTGTGCCACCAGATGCGGTCGCCGTCGGTGTCGATGTCGAGCAGGTCCCCGCCGCGGAAGCTGGTGCCGCACATGGGCAGCACGTCGAGGTCCGAGATCAGCTCGTCCTCGGTGATCCCGAAGGCGCGGGCGACGTCCGCGACGTGCGCGCCGGGGCGCTCGCGCAGGTAGGTCACCAGGGACAGCATCCGGCGGGTCTGGTCGATGGCGTTCGCGGCCATGCTGCTACGTCTCCCCCTCAGGGCGTTGCTGCTGTAGTTGTTCGGGTTCGGCTCCGGGCGGCGGCGGTCAGCCCTGGGCGACGGCGCGCAGCCGGTCGACCACGTCGGCCCGCAGGTCGGCCGGACCCACCACGACGACGTCGGGACCGAACTCCACGAGCCAGGCGTCCAGCCCGTGCCCGTAGGGGATCTCCAGCTCGTCCCAGCCGTCGCCGCCCTCGCGCACGGCGGTGGCCTTGGCCCGCAGCGGGTAGCCCGCCCCGGCGCGCAGCCGGATCAGCGCCGAGCGCTCGGCGCCCTCGCCGGCCCAGGCCGCCACGGTCTCGCGCACGGTCACCACGTCCGGTACGTCGGCGGTGTACTTCCCGGCCCGGGAGCGGACCTTGCCGGTGATCCGGGAGAGCCGGAAGACCCGCTCCGCCCCGCGGTCGCGGTCCCAGCCGGCCAGGTACCAGTGGCCGCGCCAGCACTCCAGGGCCCACGGCTCCACCTGGCGGGGCTCGGGGCGGGCGGCGTTGGACTTGCGGTACTCGAACACCACCGGCCGCCGGTCGCGGCAGGCCAGCATCAGCGGTTCGAAGGCCGCCTCGTGGACGGGGATCCGCGGTTCGATGGCGCTGTGCTGGCCCTCGTACGGGTCGCCGGCCTCCGGCATCCCGCCGGCCCGGAGCTTCTGCAGCGCGCCGCTGGCCGCCCCGGCCAGCCGGGCCTGCTGCCACACCTTGGCCGCCAGCCCCAGGGCGGCGGCCTCCTCGGCGTCCAGGGAGACGGGCGGCAGCCGGTTGCTGTCCCGGCGGGCCAGGTAGCCGGTCTCGCCCTCCAGGTTCTCCACGGTCTCGATCACCAGACCGAGCTCGCGCAGATCGTCCTTGTCCCGCTCGAACATCCGGTTGAACGACTCGTCGTTCCCTGCTTCGAGGTAGGCCTCGATGGAACCGCGCAGCTCACGCTTGCTGAGGGGACGGCGCGTCCCCAACAGGCACAGCGCCAGGTTCATCAGCCGCTCGGCCTTGGCGATCGCCATCGACGCCCTTCCCCCCACTCTTCGGCACACACTCGTGACCGTTGACCGTACCGCCCCCGCGGTCCCCGGCAAAAGCGAGGGCCCCCGCCTCACGGCGGGGGCCCTCGGTGATCACAGCGGGTGAGATCAGACGCCCATCAGGTCGCAGACGAAGATCAGCGTCTCGCCCGGCTTGATGGCGCCGCCGGCACCGCGGTCGCCGTAGGCGAGGTGGGCCGGGATCGTCAGCTTGCGACGGCCGCCGACCTTCATGCCCTGGATGCCCTGGTCCCAGCCCGGGATGACCTGGCCGATGCCCAGGATGAACTGCAGCGGGGCGCCGCGGTTCCAGGAGGCGTCGAACTCCTCACCGGAGGAGAAGGCAACGCCCACGTAGTGGACGGAGACCTTGTTGCCGGCCTCGGCGACCGGGCCGTCGCCCTCCCAGATCTCCTCGATGACCAGGTCGGTCGGGACCGGACCCTCGGGGAAGTCGATCTCGGGCTTCTCGAGCTCGCGCACGGAACTGCTCCTCATACGTACGAAACGATGTACAACCGGAACAGTCTTACACTGCTCCGACGATGTCCACGACGAAGACGAGCGTGGAGTTGGCCGGCAGGTCCTCACCCTTGGCCTGGTCCTTGTACGCCTGCTCCGGCGGGATCACCAGCAGCACGCGGCTGCCGATCTTCTTGCCCACCAGGCCCTTGTCCCAACCCTCGATGACCTGGCCCTCGCCGATCTTCGTCGAGAACGGCTGACCGGTCTTCCAGGAGGTGTCGAAGAGCTTGGCCGCGTCCTTGCCCTGGTTCGGGGCCCACGCCGCACCGCTGTACTGCATGTAGACGGTCTGGCCCTTCTTGACCTCCGCGCCCTTGCCCTCGATCAGGACCTTGTCGACCAGCTCCTTCGGCGGGTCGTTCTTCGGGATCGTGATCGTGGCGGCCTTGTCCTCGTCGGCCTTCACCTGCGGGAGGTCGGACGGGATCGGCGCCTGGGTGCCCTCGGCCTTCTTCGGCAGCACGGAGTCCACGTCGAGGACGAACACCAGGTTGTCCTTCGGGCCGACGCCCAGCTGCGGCTGGCCCTGCTCACCGAAGGCCGCCGCCGGCGGGGCCACGACCAGCAGACGGCTGCCGACCTTCTTGCCCAGCACCGCGTCGCTGAACAGCGGCAGGATCTGCGGCGAACCGGCCGGGACGACGAGCGGCTGGCCGTTCTCGTCGTAGGAGCCGCTGAGCTCCTTGCCGCTCTTCCAGACCTTGCCCGTGTACTTCGTGACCACGAGATCGTCCTTCTTGATCTCCGGCCCGGTGCCCTCCTTGACGGTGTTCACCACGAACTTGCCGCTCGGCTCGCCCTTGGGAACGGTGATCTCCGCCTTCTTGCCGGCCTCACCGGCGACCGTCGGCATCGGGTCGGCCGACGCCACCGGCTTCGGCACCTCGGTCTTGCCGGCACTGGCCGACGGGGACGCCGCGGAGTCCTTCTTCTCGTCGTCGCCCCCTCCGCAGGCCGCGGTGAGCATCAGAGCCGGCACGATGAGCGCGGCAGCAAGTCGGCGTCGCACAATGGTCCTCAGGGTCGCTGGAATGGTCCGTCGTAGCGGCCCACTCTACGGGCTGGCCCCTGCGCGACAAGGCGGTGGCGTGCGGGAACCCCGCACGCCACCGCGTACGGGGTTCCCGGCCGGACCGCGTCACATCCCGGCGATCAGCTTCTCCACCCGGTCGTCCACCGACCGGAACGGGTCCTTGCACAGCACCGTGCGCTGCGCCTGGTCATTGAGCTTCAGGTGCACCCAGTCGACCGTGAAGTCCCGCCGCTGCTCCTGCGCCCGGCGGATGAAGTCGCCGCGCAGCCTGGCCCGGGTGGTCTGCGGGGGCACCGACTTGCCCTCGAAGATCTTCAGGTCGTTGCACACCCGCGCCGCCTGGCCCTTGCGCTCCAGCAGGTAGTACAGGCCCCGGCGGCGGTGGATGTCGTGGTACGCGAGGTCTATCTGGGCGACCCGCGGGTTGGACATCGTCATGTTGTGCTTGGCCCGGTACCGCTCGATCAGCTGGTACTTCATCACCCAGTCGATCTCGGTGCCGATCCGGTCCAGGTCCTGCGCCTCGACGGCCTCCAGGGTGCGGCCCCACAGCTCCAGGACCTGCGCCACGACGCCGGTGTTGATGCCCCGCCGGTCGGCGAAGTCGAGGGCCTTGTCGAAGTACTCCCGCTGGATCTCCAGCGCCGAGGCCTCCCGGCCGGACGCCAGGCGCACCTTGCGCTGGCCCGTGATGTCGTGGCTGACCTCCCGGATCGCCCGGATCGGGTTCTCCAGGGTCAGGTCCCGCATCACCGTCCCCGCCTCGATCATGCGCAGGACGAGGTCGGTGGCGCCCACCTTGAGCAGCATCGTCGTCTCGGACATGTTCGAGTCGCCGACGATGACGTGCAGCCTGCGGTAGCGCTCCGCGTCGGCGTGCGGCTCGTCGCGGGTGTTGATGATCGGCCGGGAGCGGGTCGTGGCGGAGCTGACGCCCTCCCAGATGTGCTCGGCCCGCTGGCTGACGCAGTAGACCGCGCCCCTGGGCGTCTGCAGCACCTTGCCCGCGCCGCAGATCAGCTGCCGCGTGACGAGGAACGGAATCAGGATGTCCGCGAGGCGGGAGAATTCTCCGTGCCGGGCCACGAGATAGTTCTCATGACAGCCGTACGAATTGCCCGCCGAGTCGGTGTTGTTCTTGAAGAGGTAGACGTCGCCCGCGATTCCCTCCTCGTGCAGGCGGCGTTCGGCGTCGACGAGCAGGCCCTCGAGAATGCGCTCGCCCGCCTTGTCGTGAGTGACCAGTTCGGTCAGGTTGTCGCATTCGGGTGTTGCATATTCCGGATGCGAACCCACGTCGAGGTAGAGGCGGGCGCCGTTCCGCAGGAAGACATTGCTGCTGCGGCCCCATGACACAACACGGCGGAAGAGGTAGCGCGCCACTTCGTCAGGAGACAGTCGGCGCTGTCCCCTGAACGTGCACGTGACGCCGTACTCGTTCTCCAGCCCGAAAATGCGGCGGTCCATGACTGAACATTACGCCTTCCGCACACTTCTGAAACCGAGTTCGAGAACGGCGTTCCGGTCAGTTCTTGATCAACGGCTCCCGGGCGGCCTCCGCCGCACCCTCCGAGGACCCGTCCGCCGACCCCGCCACCGCCCGGCTGCGGCCCGCACCGGCCATCGCCCGCTGAGTCAGCATCAGCACCAGCAGGGCCGCGGCTCCTCCACCGCAGGCCACCGCGAAACCGGCCGCCACACCGCCCCGTTCCAGCGCCGGACCCGCCGCCGCCGTACCGATCGCCGCGCCGACGCCGAAGAAGGTCACCAGCCAGGAGAAGGCCTCCGTCACCGTGCCCGCCGGCGCGTGCCGGTCCACCACGATGAACGCGCACGCCAGCGAAGGCGCCAGGAACACGCCCGCCAGCGCCGCCAGCGCCGTCATCGCCACCGGACCGACGTCCAGCAGCAGCGGCAGGTAGCAGACGGCCAGCAGTCCCACCAGCAGCCGCAGCCGCCGCTCCGGCGCCCCGGCCCACTGCCGCGCCCCGTAGAACACGCCGCCGACCAGCGCGCCCAGACCCAGCGCCGCCATCAGCCAGCCGTACACCGCCTGGCCGCCGTTGTCGTCCGCGTACGCCACCGCGGCCACCGCGATCGAGCCCAGCGCCATGCCGACGAAGAAGAACGCGCCCAGCAGCGCCAGCAGCCCGCGCGAGCGCAGCGCGCCCAGCCAGTGCGCCTCGCGCGGCGCGGAGCGCCAGGTCCGCGAGGGCTCCGAGAGCACCACCATCAGCACACCGAGCAGACCCACGCCGTTCAGCACCAGCAGCGCCACCGCCGGAGACCACAGGGCCACGCACAGGGTGACCAGCAGCGGCCCGACCGTGTACATGATCTCCTGGGCCACCGCGTCCATCGCGTACGCCGCGTGCACCCGCTCCTCGCGGCCGCCGAGCACCCCCGGCCACAGGGCCCGCAGGCCGCCCTCCAGCGGCGGGGTGAAGAGGCCGGAGAGCACCATCGCGCCGTACGCGGCACCCACCGAGTCCGTGCCGGCCACCGCCAGCCAGACCATGCCCGCCGCCGACACCAGCGCCGCGGGCAGCTGCACGCGCGGCTGCCCGTACAGGTCCACGGCCCGGCCCAGCAGCGGCTGGCCGACGGCGTTGGCGAGGCCGTACACGGCCGCCAGCGCGCCCGCCAGGCTGTAGCTGCCGCCCTGGTCCCGGACGAAGAGGACGATCGCGATCGCCGCCGTGGCGTTCGGCAGCCGGCCTATCAGGGTGCCCGCCAGCAGCCTCGCGGCGTACCTGGTCCTGAGCAGCTCCGCGTAACCCGCGGCCATGACCGCCCCCTTCTGCCCGGATCCACGCCCGGGGTAATACGTATAACGAGACACGTCATACGTACCATGGCGGCAGACCCGGGGTCCACCCGGCGAGCCACGCGCACCCGCCCCACCTCGCATTTCAGGAGCTACCTGTGACGAGACCCACCAGCCGCGACGTCGCCACCGCCGCCGGGGTCTCCCAGGCCACCGTCTCCCTCGTCCTCGGCGACAAATGGCGCGGCCGCGTCTCCGAGCGCACCGCCGCCCTCGTCCGCGAAGCCGCCACCACCCTCGGCTACCGCCCCAACCTCGCCGCCCGCAACCTCCGGCTCGGCAGCACCCGCACCGCCCTCCTCGTCGTCCCCGCCCTCACCAACGAGTTCTTCGCCCGCGTCTACACCGGCGCCGCCCGCGTCGCCGCCGAGCACGGCTTCGGCGTCGTCCTCTACCCCTCCCCCGAAGGCACCGGCCCCGCCCGCGACCCCTTCGCCTCCGCCCGCGCCGCCCTCGACGGCGTCATCGCCTCCTCCATGGCCACCGACGCCCTCGAAGCCCTCGGCGGCGACGGCCTCCCCCTCGTGATGCTCGACAGCGACCCCGCCGCCGGACGCGCCGCCGCCCACGTCAACCTCGCCATCACCGACGGCATGCGCCAGGTCACCGAACACCTCCTCGGCCTCGGCCACCGCCGCTTCCTCCACCTCGCCGCCGACGTCGACTCCTGGACCTTCGACATCCGCGCCGAAGCCCTCGCCGCCCTCCTGCGCCCCCACGCCGTCCTGCGCGGCGCCCGGGCCGCGCTCACCGTCGACGCCGCCCGCGCCGTCGCCGGGGCCGCCCTGGCCGACCCCCGGGACCGGCCCACCGCCGTCATCTGCGACGACGACATCCTCGCCGCCGGCGTCTGCAAGGCCGCCCGGCGCCTGGGCCTGCGCGTCCCCGAGGACCTCTCCGTCACCGGCGTCGACGACCTCGCCCTCGCCACCGCCGTCGAACCCGAGCTCACCACGGTCGCCCTGCCCGCCGAGCGCGTCGGCGAACAGGGCATGACCGCCCTCCTCGCCGTCCTCGACGGCACCCCCTGGACCGCCCCCGAGATCCCCGTCGCCCTCACCGTCCGCGACTCCACGGGCCCCGCCCCCGCGCCCTGAAACGCGCGTGGGCCCCGGTCCACCCCCCATCGGGAGCGGACCGGGGCCCACGGCACCACACGGCCTACTCGGCGTCGTCCTCCGACACCTCGTCGTTCGAGACGGCATCCGCCTGGGCGGCCGCCGGAACGTCCGCCTCCAGCAGCCGCGCCAGCTGCCGGCCCCGGATCCGCTTGAACTTGCGCTGCTGCGACCGCGTACGGTCCAGCACCGCGACCTCCAGGCGCTCCGCCGGAATGGTCTTGTCCGCGCCGTTCGCCTGGCTCGACAGCGCCTGCACCGCCAGCTTGAGCGCGTCGGGCAGGGTCATCCCGTCCTGGTGGCGCTGGTCGAGGTAGGTGCTGATCTGCTCGGCGTTCCCGCCGACCGCGACCGAGCCGTGCTCGTCCACGATCGAGCCGTCGTGCGGCAGCCGGTAGATCTGGTCCCCGGCGGCCGTCGCACCGACCTCGGCGACGACCAGCTCCACCTCGTACGGCTTCTCGCCGGCCGAGGAGAAGATCGTGCCGAGGGTCTGCGCGTACACGTTCGCCAGACCGCGCGCCGTCACGTCGTCACGGTCGTAGGTGTACCCGCGCAGATCGGCGTAGCGGACGCCGCCAATCCGCAGGTTCTCGTACTCGTTGTACTTGCCGGCGGCCGCGAAGCCGATCCGGTCGTAGATCTCGCTGAACTTGTGCAGCGCACGGGACGGGTTCTCGCCGACGAACACGATGCCGTCGGCGTACTGCAGCACGACGAGGCTGCGGCCGCGGGCGATGCCCTTCCGGGCGTATTCCGCCCGGTCGGCCATGGCCTGCTGGGGTGACACATAGAACGGAGTCGACACCGGTTATCCGTCCCTTTCTTCTGGGCGACGAGACGAGGACTGGTCAGAGCAGGGCGGCACGCGGTCCGTCGGGCTCCTGGAGCCGACGGTCCGTCACCTTCCGGGCGAGCGCCTGCGACTCGTCCTCGTCCAGCCTGCGGAAGCCCTCGTCGGTGATGACGGTGACGATGGGGTAGATGTGGCGGTACAGGTCCGGGCCGCCGGTCGCCGAGTCGTCGTCGGCGGCGTCGTACAGCGCCTGGACGACCAGCGTGGTGGCCTGCTCCTCCGACAGGTCGGGGCGGTACAGCTTCTTCATCGAACCCCGGGCGAAGATCGAACCGGAACCGGTGGCGGCGTACCCGTGCTCCTCGGAGCGGCCGCCGGTCACGTCGTAGGAGAAGATCCGGCCCTTCTCCTTGGCCTCGTCGTACCCCGCGAAGAGCGGCACGACGGCGAGCCCCTGCATGGCCATCCCCAGATTGCTCCGGATCATGGTGGACAGCCGGTTGGCCTTGCCCTCCAGCGACAGCGTCGCCCCTTCGACCTTCTCGAAGTGCTCCAGCTCCAGCTGGAACAGCTTGACCATCTCCACGGCCAGGCCGGCCGTACCGGCGATGCCGACCGCGGAGTACTCGTCGGCCGGGAACACCTTCTCGATGTCCCGCTGCGCGATCATGTTCCCCATGGTCGCCCGCCGGTCACCGGCGAGCACGACCCCGCCGGGGAAGGTCACGGCGACGATGGTCGTCCCGTGCGGCGCCTCGACGATCCCCTCGGGCAGCCGCCGGTTCCCCGGCAGCATCTCGGGCGCGTGCGCGCCCAGGAAGTCCATGAAGGACGACGACCCCGGCGTCAGGAAGGCTGCCGGTAGACGCCCTGTGCTACGAGTGTTGGGTTCCACAGGTTTCCTTCCACGTAAGCGGCTGCACGCCGTATGACGTCCGGCCGATCCTTGTACTGCCCCATGGCTGCGCGGCAGCCGGACGGTGCGCCTCGGACCATACCCGCCTGATGATCACCAAGGCAGTCGGGCCTTCGATTCGAAGGCTAGAGGGCCTACTGGCCACCCTTTTGCACGAAGGACCGCACGAAGTCCTCGGCATTCTCCTCCAAGACATCGTCGATCTCGTCCAGAACCGAGTCGACGTCGTCGGAGAGCTTCTCCTGCCGTTCCTTGAGGTCGGACTGCGCTTCCGCGGCCTGCTCCTCGACCTCTTCGGTCGAGCGAGTGGCCTTCTGCTGTCCGCCGCCGGTGTCCTTGGTCGCCATGTCTACCTCACCCCGCTCGGTTCGCACGCTCACACGGAGAGACCCCGGGATTCGGGACCTCTCAAGATCAGACCCTACGTCGGACCCTACAAGGA
Organism: Streptomyces sp. NPDC004126; assembly: GCF_050275515.1. NCBI lineage: Bacteria > Bacillati > Actinomycetota > Actinomycetes > Kitasatosporales > Streptomycetaceae > Streptomyces > Streptomyces sp. NPDC004126. Next base: position 18,926 of record NZ_JBNNPF010000061.1, read on the forward strand.
GGGTCCGGCGTTCGTCCCCGTACTTTCACAACGTCCGGGTTCCTTCATGATTCCCGGGCCGGAGGCCTTTCAGGCCACCTCACTGCCCCGAAAGCACCCGGACCAGGTCCTCCGCCGTACGGCAGCGGTCCAGGAGCTCCTTGACGTGGTTCCGGGTCCCCCGGAGGGGTTCCAGGGTCGGGACCCGCTGGAGGGAGTCGCGGCCCGGGAGGTCGAAGATCACCGAGTCCCAGGAGGCCGCCGCCACGTCGTCCGCGTACTGCTCCAGGCAGCGGCCGCGGAAGTACGCCCGGGTGTCCTCCGGGGGCTTGCTCTCGGCCCGCTCCACGGCCGGCTCCTCCAGCAGCCGCTTCATCTTGCCGCGGGCGACCAGCCGGTTGTACAGGCCCTTCTCGGGCCGTACGTCCGAGTACTGGAGGTCCACCAGGTGGAGGCGCGCCGCGTCCCAGCCGAGTCCGTCGCGCCTGCGGTAGCCCTCCAGGATCTCCCGCTTGGCGATCCAGTCCAGCTCCCCCGCCAGGCTCATCGGGTCGGTCTCCAGCCGGCCCAGCACGTCCTCCCAGCGCCCCAGGACGTCCTTGGTCTGCTCGTCCGCGTCCGTCCCGAACCGCTCGTCCACGTACTTCCTGGCCAGCTCGAAGTACTCCATCTGGAGCTGTACGGCGGTCAGGGTGCGCCCGCTGCGCAGCGTGATGAGGTGCTGGAGGTCGGGGTCGTGGGAGACCTGGTGGAGGGTGCGGACGGGCTGGTCGACGGCGAGGTCGACGTTGATGAAGCCGTCCTCGATCATGGACAGGACGAGCGCGGTCGTGCCCAGCTTGAGGTACGTCGAGATCTCGGAGAGGTTCGCGTCGCCGATGATCACGTGGAGGCGGCGGTACTTCTCGGCGTCCGAGTGGGGCTCGTCGCGGGTGTTGATGATGGGCCGCTTGAGGGTGGTCTCCAGCCCGACCTCGACCTCGAAGTAGTCCGCCCGCTGGCTGATCTGGAAGCCGTGCTCGCGGCCGTCCTGGCCGATGCCGACGCGGCCGGCCCCGGTGACGACCTGGCGGGAGACGAAGAAGGGGGTCAGGTGTCGCACGATGTCCGAGAAGGGGGTCTCCCGCTTCATCAGGTAGTTCTCGTGCGTGCCGTAGGAGGCGCCCTTGTTGTCGGTGTTGTTCTTGTAGAGGTGGATCGGCTGGGCGCCGGGCAGCTGGGCGGCCCGCTCGGCGGCCTCGGCCATGATCCGCTCGCCGGCCTTGTCCCAGAGCACGGCGTCGAGGGGGTTGGTGACCTCGGGCGAGCTGTACTCGGGGTGGGCGTGGTCGACGTAGAGGCGGGCGCCGTTCGTGAGGATGACGTTGGCGAGGCCGATGTCCTCGTCGGTCAGCTGGCTGCTGTCGGCGGCCTCGCGGGCGAGGTCGAAGCCGCGGGCGTCCCGCAGCGGATTCTCCTCCTCGAAATCCCAGCGGGCGCGTCGCGCCCGGTGCATCGCCGCCGCGTAGGCGTTGACGATCTGGGACGAGGTGAGCATGGCATTGGCGTTCGGGTGCCCCGGAACGGAGATCCCGTACTCCGTTTCGATCCCCATTACTCGCCGTACGGTCATGCGGCCCTCCTTGCCCGGCGGCGCTCCCGTTCGGGAGCGGCGCTCAAGTACCGCTGGTGCTCCGGTGCGTCGTGTGCGGTGCCCGTCCCCGCACTGCGCGACCGGCGGTACGGAAGAGCCTAGAACCACTCCGCGCTGGTGGGGAGATCATTTCAGTCATTGAATTCGCCTTGTCACCGGCTGAAAAGGGCGGGCCCAAGGCTGGCCGTGAATGCGGGGCGGTAAAGCAGTCGGCCGCGGGTGCCGTGTGAGGCACCCGCGGCCGCCTCGCTCCGTCAGAGGTACTGACCCGTGTTCGCCACCGTGTCGATGGAGCGTCCGGTGTCCGCGCCCTGCTTTCCGGTGACGAGCGTGCGGATGAATACGATCCGCTCGCCCTTCTTGCCGGAGATGCGGGCCCAGTCGTCCGGGTTGGTGGTGTTCGGCAGGTCCTCGTTCTCCTTGAACTCGTCCACGCACGCCTGGAGGAGGTGGGAGACCCTCAGACCCTTCTGGTTGTGTTCGAGGAAGGCCTTGATGGCCATCTTCTTGGCCCGGTCCACGATGTTCTGGATCATGGCGCCGGAGTTGAAGTCCTTGAAGTAGAGGACTTCCTTGTCGCCGTTGGCGTACGTGACCTCGAGGAAGCGGTTCTCCTCGGTTTCGGCGTACATCTGCTCGACGACGGTCTGGATCATGCTGTGGACGGCCACCTGGGGCGAGCCGGAGTGCTCGCCGAGGTCGTCCGCGTGGAGCGGGAGCGAGGCCTTGAGGTACTTGGCGAAGATGTCCTTCGCCGCCTCGGCGTCCGGGCGCTCGATCTTGATCTTCACGTCGAGGCGGCCGGGGCGCAGGATGGCCGGGTCGATCATGTCCTCGCGGTTGGAGGCGCCGATGACGATGACGTTCTCCAGGCCTTCCACGCCGTCGATCTCGGCGAGCAGCTGGGGGACGATGGTGTTCTCCACGTCCGAGCTGACGCCGGATCCGCGGGTGCGGAAGAGGGATTCCATCTCGTCGAAGAAGACGATGACGGGGGTGCCCTCGCTCGCCTTCTCCCTCGCACGCTGGAAGACGAGGCGGATGTGCCGCTCGGTCTCGCCGACGTACTTGTTGAGGAGCTCGGGGCCCTTGATGTTCAGGAAGTACGACTTGCCGGCCGCCTGCCCGGTCACTTCCGCGACCTTCTTGGCAAGGGAGTTGGCGACGGCCTTGGCGATGAGCGTCTTGCCGCAGCCGGGCGGGCCGTAGAGCAGGATGCCCTTCGGGGGCCGAAGTTCGTGCTCCTTGAACAGGTCGGGGTAGAGGTACGGGAGCTCGACGGCGTCGCGGATCAGCTCGATCTGGTCGCCCAGGCCGCCGATCTTCTCGTAGTCGATGTCCGGGACCTCTTCGAGGACCAGGTCCTCGACCTCGCTCTTGGGGACGACCTCGTAGACGTAGCCGGAGCGGGGCTCGAGCAGGAGGGCGTCGCCGGGGCGGATGGTGATGTCCAGGAGCGGCTCGGCGAGCCTCACCACCCTCTCCTCGTCGGTGTGCCCGACCACCAGGGCGCGCTCGCCGTCCTCCAGGATCTCCTTGAGGGTGACGATGTCCCCGGCCCGCTCGAACTCCATGGCCTCGACCACGTTGAGCGCTTCGTTGAGCATGACCTCCTGGCCGCGCCGGAGGTCTTCCGGGTCGACGCTGGGGCTCACGTTCACGCGGAGCTTGCGCCCGCCGGTGAAGATGTCGACGGTGCCGTCCTCGTTCGCCTGAAGGAAGACACCGAAGCCGGCCGGCGGCTGTGCGAGGCGGTCGACCTCTTCCTTGAGGGCCACGATCTGGTCGCGGGCCTCACGGAGGGTGTTCGCCAGTCGTTCGTTCTGCGCGGAGACGCCTGCCAGATTCGTCTGGAGCTCGACGATCCGCTCTTCGAGAATCCTCGTGTGTCGCGGAGAGTCGGCGAGCTTGCGTCGCAGGACGGCGATTTCCTGCTCGAGATAGGCAACCTGGCCAGCGGGGTCCTCAGACCCTCGCCCGGGCCGGATGCCGCGGTTGATGTCGTCGTCGTGGGCTGCCACGGTCCTCACCTCCTCCAAGGGGAGCTGGACGCTTCCTGACCCTACCTGGGCTGGTGGTGATTGAAACCCCTAGATCACAAAGACGGTAGAGGTGTGTCCGATCTTCACCCTTGCGTACTCCCTCACGCCAGGGAAATACCCACCCTTCAACATCGGAAAGCAGCCGGTTGTAAGGTCGAACTGTTCAACACCCGTCAGGGGTCGCGCGACTTGCCGCGAGTCCTGTCCGGGGCGGATCACTCAGAGCAGGAAACGGCAGGAGATATGACCGTGCAGCAGGAGGCCCCGACGGGTGGTTCCGACGGGGCCGGGGAGCCGCTGGAGGTCTGGATCGACCAGGACCTGTGCACCGGGGACGGCATCTGCGTGCAGTACGCCCCGGAGGTGTTCGAGCTGGACATCGATGGTCTGGCGTACGTGAAGAGCGCTGATGACGAGCTGCTCCAGGAGGCGGGGGCGACCACTCCGGTTCCCCTGGTGCTCCTGCAGGACGTGGTCGATTCGGCCAAGGAATGTCCGGGAGACTGCATCCACGTGCGCCGTGTTTCGGACAGGGTCGAGGTGTACGGCCCGGACGCGGAGTGACGGTTCAAACACGTCCGGCGGCCGAGTCCGTCAGCTCCTGGCGGAATTTCCCGCCGGTCCAGCGCCACTTGGCGAGCTGCTTCACGTCGGGCTCGTAGCGCGGCACGGAGGGTGACGAGTAGCCCAGCAGGCGTGCGGTGACGTAGCCGTCGCGCACGGTGAGGCCGGTCACGTTCCGCCGCTGCCCGGCGTCGAGGAGGGTGGCGACGACCCGGGGGGCGGAGCCCTCCCGCGGGTCCTGGGCCAGTACGTAGAGCGCGTGGGGCGGGGTGCCGGAGCCCGCGTCGCAGCGGACGGCCGCCACGGTCTCGGGGCGGCCGTCGCCGTCGAGGTCGCCCTGGGCGGTTTCGGTGACGGTGTGCGGGGTGCCCTTGCAGTCCAGGGGGTACGCGGCCGCGTGCGCGTCGGGGGCCGTCGGGGCCGGGGCGGCGTCGGGGCCGGACGCGGGGGTGGCTCCGGTGGCCCGGCCGGGCTGGAGCAGTCCGGCGCCGGCTATGACGGCGGCGAGGGCGGTGGCCGTGGCGAGCCAGTGGACGGGCCTGGTGCGACCGTGCGCCAGGTCGGTGGGGCTGTGCAGCACGCCGGGTGTCTCCTGTGCGAAGGGTGACGGGGAGCCAGCATCGTGCCACACGTCACACAGGAGTGGAACGACCGGGTCCGACCCGCACGACACCGCGCCCCGACGACACTGCGCCCTGACAACGAAGAAGCGCTGTGGCGCAGTTCCCGGTTCGTACGGGGAACTGCGCCACAGCGCTTTCGTGTTGGCGGGGTGCGCTACGCGGAGCGGTCGCTGCCGGGGCCCTCGTAGTCCTCGCCGTAGGCGCCCTTGGAGGGGCGGCGGCGGCGCATGGGGGGCTCGACGCCGTCGGCGAGGCGGCGGGCGGTGACCAGGAAGCCGGTGTGGCCGATCATCCGGTGGTCGGGGCGGACGGCGAGGCCCTCGACGTGCCAGTTGCGGATCATCGATTCCCACGGCTGCGGTTCGGCGTAGCAGCCGAACTCGCGGATGGACTCGACGGTGCGCGAGAGCTGGGTGGTGGTGGCCACGTAGCAGCAGAGGATGCCGCCGGGGACGAGGGCCTTGGAGACGGCCTCCAGGCACTCCCAGGGGGCGAGCATGTCGAGGATGACGCGGTCGACGTCGGTGTCGGACAGGTTGTCCTGGAGGTCGCCGACGGTCAGCTGCCACGCGGGGTGCGGGCCGCCGAAGTAGCGCTCGACGTTGGCCGTGGCGATCTCGGCGAAGTCCGCGCGGCGCTCGTAGCTGTGGAGCATGCCCTGGTCGCCGATGGCGCGCAGCAGGAAGCTGCTGAGGGAGCCGGAGCCCACTCCCGCCTCCACGACGCGGGCGCCGGGGAAGATGTCGGCGAAGGCCAGGATCTGGCCCGCGTCCTTGGGGTAGACCACGGCGGCACCGCGGGGCATGGACAGGACATAGTCGGGGAGCAGGGGGCGCAGCGCGAGGTACGCGACGTTCCCCGTGGTACGGACAACACTGCCCTCGGGAGCACCGATCAGCTCGTCGTGCGGGAAGGAACCCTTGTGGGTGTGGAAATTCTTCCCGGCTTCGAGCGTGAACGTGTAGTGGCGGCCCTTGGGGTCGGTGAGCTGAACCTGGTCCCCGACCTCGAAGGGCCCGCGTCGGCGGGCGGCACCGGTCGGTTCGGACATGTGACCAGTGTATTGGGTTCAGGACTGGGGCCGCGCCATGGCCTTCACGAAGGCCTTCTCGACGTCGAGGGTGGACAGGACGCCGTAGATCTCGCCGGTGGGTTCGAGGACGAGGTACTCGGTGGCGGGGGTGGCGCGGAGGTGGTCGAGGAGTTCTTCGCCGGTGAGGTCCGCGGAAACCTTCATGCCGTCGGTGAGGTCCTGGGCGAGGGTGCTGACGGCGACCCAGGGGCGGCGGTGTTCGGGGACGGAGGCGATGGCGGTCTCGCGGACGATGGCGGTGGGGTCGCCCTGGCCGTCGACGACGACGAGGGCGCGGGCTCCGGCCTCGTTGGCGCGGCGGAGGGCTTCGGAGAGGGGGGTGGCGGTCTGGACGGGGATGGCGCGGCGGGTGAGGGCGCGGGCGCGGAGTTCGGGGAGGTGTTCGCGCAGGCGGGCCATGCGGAGGCTGTTGCCGGCGCCGGTCCAGATGATGGCGGCCAGGATCGCGGCGAGGAGGGCGTCCATGACGGTGTCCATGCCGCCGATTTCCCGGGTGGGGTTGCCGAGGACCCCGGTCTGGGTGAGGAGCGGCAGTCCGATGAGGACGGTGACGGCGAGGGCGCGGCCGACCCAGGCGGCGGCGACGGTGCCGGTCATGGGTTTGCCGGTGATGCCCCAGATGACGGCGCGGAGCATGCGGCCGCCGTCGAGGGGGAGGCCGGGCAGGAGGTTGAAGGCGGCGACGAGGAGGTTGGAGATCATCAGGCCGGCGAGGAGGACGCCGGGGACGGTCGCGGGGTGGACGGCCTTCATGCCGAGGTAGAAGGCTCCGGCGAGGGCGAGGGAGAGGAGGGGGCCGACGAAGGCGAGGACGAATTCGCGGCCGGGGGTCTCGGACTCCTTCTCGATCTCGGAGACCCCGCCGAAGAACTGGAGCTGGATGCGGCGCACGGGGAGCTTGTAGCGGAGCGCGGCGATGGTGTGCGCCAGTTCGTGGACGAGGACGGAGGCGTAGAAGGCCACGGCGAAGAAGAGGGAGACGAGGTAGCGCGCGGGGCCGAGGTCGGGCAGGACCCGGTCGAGCTGGTCTCCGAAGACCCAGGTGATGAGCGCGGCGACGAGGAACCAGCTGGGCGAGACGTAGACGGGCACGCCGAAGGGGCGGCCCATGAGGATGCCGCCGCCCGGGTCGGAGCGCTTGGACCTGCGCTCGCCGGTTTCGTCGGTGTCTGCCACGGTTTTCCTTCGTTCGTGCGGTGCTTCCGGTGGGCCGCGTCGCGTCGGTGGCGCGGTGCGCTGTTGCGCGGTGTGATGCTCCGATCATGCAGTGCGAGGGGCCCTTAGTCGATGGTATGCGCGTGCTGTCCGTCCCGGGTCGTAGGGTTTTACGCATGACGACGACCCCCGGTGCCGGTTCCGCAGATGCTTCTTCGGGTGCTTCCCGGCCGACCTCGCTGTCCCCGTCGCGGGCCGGTGACTTCATGCAGTGCCCGTTGCTGTACCGGTTCCGGGTGATCGACCGGCTTCCGGAGAAGCCGAGTGCGGCGGCGACGCGGGGGACGCTGGTGCACGCGGTGCTGGAGCGGCTCTTCGATCATCCGGCGCACGAGCGGACGGTGCCGCGGGCGAAGGAGCTGCTGCCGGGGCAGTGGGAGCGGCTGCTGGAGGCGAAGCCGGAGCTGGCGGAGCTGTTCCCGGAGGGGGACGAGGGGGCGGGGCTGGCGCGCTGGCTGTCGGAGGCGGAGGCGCTGGTGGAGCGCTGGTTCACGCTGGAGGACCCGACGCGGCTGGAGCCGGTGGAGCGGGAGTTCTTCGTGGAGGCGGAGCTGGAGTCGGGGCTGCGGCTGCGCGGGATCATCGACCGGGTGGACGTGGCGCCGACGGGTGAGGTGCGGATCGTCGACTACAAGACGGGCAAGGCGCCGCGGCCGGAGTACGCGGAGGGCGCGCTGTTCCAGATGAAGTTCTACGCGCTGGTGGTGTGGCGGCTGCGGCAGGTGGTGCCGCGGCGGCTGCAGCTGGTGTACCTGGGGAGCGGGGACGTGCTGACGTACGACCCGGTGCCGGCGGACCTGGAGCGGGTGGAGCGGAAGCTGCACGCGCTGTGGGAGGCGATCCGGGAGGCGACGGAGACGGGTGACTGGCGGCCGCGGCCGACGAAGCTGTGCGGCTGGTGTGACCACCAGGCGGTGTGTCCGGAGTTCGGGGGTACTCCCCCGGTGTATCCGCTGGTGGTGCGGCCCCGGGACGGGGCGGATCGCCCGGCCGGTTCCTGATCCGCCGGCCAGGGCAGAATGGGCGGCGTCCGCCGTTGCCGCCCGACGAATACGAGGTACCCCGTGGCGATCCGCGTCCTGCTTGTCGACGACCAGCCACTGCTGCGCACCGGTTTCCGGATGATCCTGGAGGCGGAGGGTGACCTCGTGGTGGTGGGCGAGGCCGGGGACGGTCTGCAGGCGTTGGAGCAGGTGCGGGCGCTGCAGCCGGACGTGGTGCTGATGGACATCCGGATGCCGCGGATGGACGGGGTGGAGGCGACCCGGCAGATCACCGGGCCGGACCGGAACGGGCCGGCGAAGGTGCTGGTGCTGACCACCTTCGACCTGGACGAGTACGTGGTGGAGGCGCTGCGGGCGGGGGCGAGCGGGTTCCTGCTGAAGGACGCGCCGGCGAACGAGCTGGTGCAGGCGATCCGGGTGGTCGCGGGGGGTGAGGCGATGCTGGCGCCGAGCATCACGCGGCGGCTGCTGGACAAGTACGCCGGTCATCTGCCGTCGGGTGAGCAGAGCCTGCCGGACACGCTGGGGACGCTGACCGAGCGTGAGGTGGAGGTGCTGAAGCTGGTGGCCCGGGGGCTGTCGAACGCGGAGATCGCGGCGGACCTGTTCGTCAGCGAGACGACGGTGAAGACGCATGTGGGGCACGTGCTGACGAAGCTGGGCCTGCGCGACCGGGTGCAGGCGGCGGTGTACGCGTACGAGAGCGGTCTGGTGCGTCCGGGCGCGCAGTAGGGCGTACGCCCCCGGGTACGGCTCCGCCCCGGCTCCCTTCTCGGGGGCCGGGGCGGAGGTGTGTCCGGGGCGGGTCAGCCCTTGCTGATCTCCCAGAAGCGGAAGACCGTGGAGGCGTCCAGGGACCACTGGAGACCGGTCACGTTCTGGCGGGCGACGGCGTACTGCTTGCTCTGCCAGAGCGGGAGGATCGGGAGCTCGTCGGCGACGATGTCCTGGAGGCGGGTGTAGTCCGTGTTGGCCGCGGTGCGGTCGGACTTGGTGGAGGTCGCGGGGATGATGGTCCCGGTGATCTCCTTGTTGTCGTAGTTGTTGCGCAGGACGTTGTCCGGGCCGAAGAACGGCTGGGTGAAGTTGTCGGCGTCGGGGTAGTCGGGGACCCAGCCCTTGACGTACACGCCGTACTTGCCGGCGTCGATGTCCTTCTCGTACTGCTCGAACTCGACGGACTTGACGTCGGCGTCGAAGAGGCCGCTGTCGTTGAGCTGCTTGGCGATGACCTGGAACTGGTGGTCGGTGGAGGGGCCGTAGCGGGACGGCGTCGACCACAGGGTCAGCTTGATCTTGCCGGTGATGTTGGCGGCCTTGAGGACCGCCTTGGCCTTCTCCAGCTGCGGCGAGCCGCCGTAGCGGTCGAAGTACGGGGTGGTGTGTCCGGCGATGCCGGCCGGGACGATCGAGTAGAGCGGGGCGGCGGTGCCCGCGTACACGTCCTTGACGAGCGCTTCGCGGTCGACGAGGTAGGCGATCGCCTTGCGGACGGGGAGCTTGCCGACGACGGGGTCGCTGACGTTGAAGACCAGGTGCTCGACTTCGGCGCCGGTGCCCTGGACGACGTCGACCTTGTTGTCGCCGGTCTTGGTGGCGGCGAGGCCGGCGATGTCCTTGGCGGCGAGGCCGCGGAAGGCGAAGTCGACGTCGCCGCTCTCCAGGACGGTCTTCAGGCCGGCCTGGTCGCCGTTGAAGAACTTCAGCGTGACGCCGGTGTTCTTGGCCTTGGCCTTGCCGCTGTAGGAGTCGTTGACCGAGAAGTTGGCGCTCTTCTCGCTGAAGGCGTCCAGCTTGTAGACGCCGGAGCCGACGGCCTTGTTGTCGGTGCGGAGCTTGTCGGCCGGGTATTCCTTGTGGTCGACGATGGCGCCCGCGCCCGACGCGATCTTGCTGGGGAAGGTGGCGTCGGAGGACTTCAGCTTGAAGACGACGGTCTTCTCGTCGGGGGCCTCGATGCCGGCGATCGACGAGAGCATCACGGCGGGGCCGTTGGGGTCGTTGATCTTCAGGGTGCGCTCGAAGGAGAACTTGACGTCCTTCGAGGTGAGGCTGTTCCCGTTGCTGAACTTGAGGCCGCTGCGCAGGGTGCACTTGTACACCTTGCTGTCGCCGCCCTCGAAGTTGCAGGCCTGGGCGGCGTCGGGCTCGGGGGTGGTGCCGCCCTTGGGGAACGTCAGCAGGGACTGGAAGACGTTGTTGAAGAGCAGCCAGGAGCCCGGGTCGTAGCCCGACGCGGGGTCGACGGACTTCACCTTGTCGGATATGCCCATGACCACGCCCTTGCCGTTGCCGGCGGCGGAGCCGTCCTGCGAACCGCAACCGCTGAGCAGCGCTGCGGCAGTGGCCGCGCCGAGCGGGGCTGCCAACCACTGGTTACGTCTCTTCACGCGAATTCCTTCACAGTCTTGTCTGTCGTTGCGCCGGCCTGCGACGTCCGCCGCCGGTCCTGCCGGTCTCAGCCGCTGACACCCCGGCCGAGTTCCCACAGCTGGAGGTCGGAGATGGCGTTGACCGACCATTCCACTCCGGTGATCCCGTCGCGTGCGGCGACGTACTGCTTGCCCTGCCACAGGGGCAGGACGGGGACGTCGTCGGCGACGATGTCCTGCATCTCCGTGATCGCGGGCACGGCGACGTTGCGGTCGGCCGCGCGGCGGGATTCGGGGATGAGCCTGGTGCGCACCGCGGTGTTGGCGTACGGCGTGCCCAGGAAGTTGTCCTGCTCCAGGAACGGGGCGAGGAAGTTGTCGGGGTCCGGGTAGTCGGGGAACCAGCCGAGCCCGTAGGCGGCGTAGTCGCCCTTCTTCTGGGCGGGGCGGAAGGTGCCCCACTCGTTGCCCTGGACGGTGATGTCGAACAGCTGGGTGGAGTTCAGCTGGGCCTTGAGTGCCTCGAACTCGGCGGCGGTGCCGTCGCCGTAGTGGTCCGTGGTGTAGTTCAGGGTCAGCTTGACGGGGGGCTTGACCCCGGCGGCCTTGAGGATGTCGGCGGCCTTGGCGGTGTTGGCCTCGCCGTACTTGTTGTAGAACGAGTTGACGTGGCCGGGCACGGCGGTGGGGACGAGCGAGTACAGGGGCTGCGCGGACTTGCCGTAGACCTTCGAGATCACGTTGTTGCGGTCGACGGCGGCGGCGAGGGCCTGGCGCACGGCCTTGTTGCTGACGGTCGGGGCGTCGGTGTTGAAGCCGATGTAGCGGATCTCCAGGCCGGGCATCGGGGTGAGCTTGACGCCCTTGGGGGGAGTCTTCGCGAACTCGGTGATCTGGGCGGGCGACAGGGTGCGGGAGACCACGTGGATCTTCCCGTCGGTGAGCGCCTTGCCCATGGTGGTGGAGTCGTCGAAGGTGCGCAGTTCGACCTTGTCGTTCTGCAGCTTGATGTCGCCCTTGTAGTTCGGGTTCTTGGTGAAGACCGCGCGGACGAGGTGGTTGTCCTTGACCTCGGCCTTCATCGTGTAGGGGCCGGAGCCGTCGACGGTGAAGCCGGGGCGGAGCTTCTTGGCCTCGTAGTTCTTCTCGCTGACGATGCCGGCGGCGGGGGTGGCGAGCTTGTACGGGAAGGTCGCGTCGGCGGTCTTCAGGTGGAAGACGACGGTGTCGGTGCCCTTGGTCTCGACGGTGTCGAGGGTGGAGAGGAGGGCGGAGGGGCCGTTCTCGTCCTTGATCGCGCGGACGCGGTCGATGGAGAACTTGACGTCCTTGGCGGTGACCGGGTCGCCGCTCGCGAACTTCAGGCCGGGCCGCAGGGTGCAGCGGTAGCTCTCGTTGCCGGTGTCGGTGAAGCGGCAGTCGGAGGCGGCTTCGGGGACGGGCTGGCCGCCGCCGCGCGGGGTGCGCACGAGCGTCTGGACGGTCTGGCGCAGGATGTTCCAGGCGCCGGCGTCGTAGGCGTAGGCGGGGTCGAAGGGGGCGGGAGCGTAGTCGGCGGCCTCGAACCGGTCGGTGGTACCGACGACGATCGCTCCGGACGCTGCTCCTCCGCCGCTCGCGCTGCCACATGCGGACAGCGCGGGGGTGAGCAGGCCGATCGCGGCCGTCAGCACCATGGTCTTGCGGTTCATGCTGGAAGTACTCCCTCACCCGGCACTTGTTCAAAGCGGCGTAGAGGGCACTTCGCGGCGGTCGCCCGTTCAGGGCGGAACGATCGGGCCGGTGTTTGACGATCGGTCCACGCGCGTACCGGCGCAAGGGTGCGCGGCCGGTACGGCAAGGGTGCGTGCGGAGTGCCCGCGTCGACATTAGTGGGCTGGGGCGGGATGGCTGGAACTGGCAGGAGTTGGGGTGTAATCGCACCGTGATGGGTGCGGACTTACCGCTTATGCCGGAGTCCTCGCAGATGCGGTCAGGAGATGATCAATCCGGACACAAAGGAAGCCCCCGGAGCCTGCGTGCGGGCTCGGCGGGGGCTTCCCGGGTGACCAAGGTCACCTGGCATTTCTCTCACGGACGGGGTGGAATTTCGGCCTCCGGGGTTAGAGGCGGAAGATCCTCCTGCCGGGCCGGGGACCCGGCCCCGTCGCGTACGGCACGGAGTGTGCGCGCTCAGTTCAGCGGAGTGATGAGCGAGCGCAGGAAGGGCAGGTCCACGTCCTCCAGCGAGCGGACGACGGTCCGGCCGGGCGCGGGCTCGATGACGCCGACGGAGGGGACGGCCACGACCCGGCAGCCGGCCGCCTCCGCGGCGGCGACCCCGGTGGCGGTGTCCTCGATCACGGCGCAGCGCGAGGGGTGCGCGCCGAGGGTGCCGGCGGCGATCAGGTACGGGTCGGGGTGGGGCTTGGTACGGGGCACCTCGTCGCCGGCGACCGTCAGCGTGAAGCGGTCGCGGCCGAGGGTGAGCAGCACCTGGTCGATGACGCGGCGGTGCGAGGCGGACACCAGGGCGGTGGGCACGTTGTGCCGGGCCAGCTCGCTCAGCAGGCGCTCGGCGCCGGGCATCAGGGGGACCCGGTCGGCGATGCGGGCCTCGAACCGCTCGTTGAGCAGGACGCTCAGCTCGGCGAGGCCGATGGCGGCTCCGGTCTGCTCGATGAGGAAGGACGCGCTGCGGCTCATGGGGCCGCCGACGACCACGTCCCGCCAGGACTCGTCCAGGCGGTGGCCGAGCTCCAGGAAGATCTGTTCCTCGATCTCCCACCAGAAGCCCTCGGTGTCGACGAGGGTGCCGTCCATGTCCAGCAGCACCGCCTGCAGGGCGTGCCCGTCGGCCGTGCGGGCGACGGGTGCGGGAACGGTGCTGGTCATGCGTACGCCTCTCGTGGGGACGACAAGGCCGGCCACCTCGCCCCGCGGGGACATCCCCTCGGGAACAGGTGACCGGCCTGTTTGGGACCGACCAGTGTACGCCGATCTACGTCAGCGTGCGTTGAAATACTTCGCTTCGGGGTGGTGGATGACGATCGCGTCGGTGGACTGCTCGGGGTGGAGCTGGAATTCCTCCGAGAGGTGGACGCCGATGCGCTCCGGCTGGAGGAGGTCGGCGATCTTGGCGCGGTCCTCCAGGTCGGGGCAGGCGCCGTAGCCCAGGGAGAAGCGGGCTCCCCGGTACTTGAGGTCGAACATGTCGGCGACGGCGGCCGGGTCCTCGCCGCCGAAGCCGAGCTCGGCGCGGACGCGGGCGTGCCAGTACTCGGCCATGGCCTCGGCGAGCTGGACGGAGAGTCCGTGCAGCTCCATGTACTCGCGGTAGGCGTCGGCGGCGAACAGCTTGGCGGTGGCCTCGCCGATCTTGGAGCCGACGGTGACGACCTGGAGGCCGACGACGTCGGTCTCCCCGGACTCCTCCGGACGGAAGAAGTCGGCGAGGCACAGGCGGCGGCCGCGGCGCTGGCGGGGGAAGGTGAAGCGGGTGCGCTCGTTGCCCTGCTCGTCGAGGATGATCAGGTCGTCGCCCTTGGAGACGCAGGGGAAGTAGCCGTAGACGACGGCGGCTTCGAGCAGGTTCTCGGTGTGCAGCTTCTCCAGGAGGCCGCGCAGGCGCGGGCGGCCCTCGCTCTCGACGAGCTCCTCGTAGGTGGCTCCGCCGGCGCGGGCCTGCTTGAGGCCCCACTGGCCCTTGAAGAGCGCCTGCTCGTCCAACCAGGAGGCGTAGTCCTTGAGCGGGATGCCCTTGACGACGCGGGTGCCCCAGAAGGGCGGGGTGGGGACGGGGTTGTCGACGGAGACGTCGGAGCGGCCGCCGCTCTCCTCGGGCTCCTCCACCTGGAGCGCGGCGGTGTCGCGCTTGGCGACGCGGCGCTGCTTGAGCTCGGGCAGGGTGGCGCCGGGGACTCCGCGCTTGACGGCGATGAGGGCGTCCATGAGGCGCAGGCCCTCGAACGCGTCGCGGGCGTAGCGGACCTCGCCCTCGTAGATCTCGTGGAGGTCCTGCTCGACGTAGGCGCGGGTCAGGGCGGCGCCGCCGAGGATCACCGGGTAGTCCGCGGCCAGCTTGCGCTGGTTCAGCTCCTCCAGGTTCTCCTTCATGATCACGGTGGACTTCACGAGGAGGCCGGACATGCCGATGACGTCGGCCTTGTGCTCCTGGGCGGCTTCGAGGATCGCGGAGACCGGCTGCTTGATGCCGATGTTGACGACGTTGTAGCCGTTGTTGGTGAGGATGATGTCGACGAGGTTCTTGCCGATGTCGTGGACGTCGCCGCGGACGGTGGCCAGCACGATCGTGCCCTTGCCCTCGTCGTCGCTCTTGTCCATGTGCGGTTCGAGGAAGGCGACCGCCGTCTTCATGACCTCGGCGGACTGGAGGACGAAGGGGAGCTGCATCTGGCCGGAGCCGAACAGCTCGCCGACGACCTTCATGCCCTCCAGGAGGGTGTCGTTGACGATGTCGAGGGCGGGGCGGTCCTGGAGGGCCTCGTCGAGGTCGGCCTCCAGGCCGTTCTTCTCCCCGTCGATGATGCGGCGCTGGAGGCGCTCCTCCAGGGGCAGGGCGAGGAGTTCCTCGGCGCGCCCGGCCTTGAGGGACTTGGTGTTGACGCCCTCGAAGAGGGCCATGAGCTTCTGCAGGGGGTCGTAGTCGCCCTCGCGGCGGTCGTAGATCAGGTCGAGGGCGGTGTTGACCTGCTCGTCGTCGAAGCGGGCGATCGGCAGGATCTTGCTCGCGTGGACGATGGCGGAGTCCAGGCCCGCCTTGACGCACTCGTCGAGGAAGACGGAGTTCAGCAGGACGCGGGCGGCCGGGTTCAGGCCGAAGGAGATGTTCGACAGGCCCAGGGTGGTCTGCACGTCGGGGTGGCGGCGCTTGAGCTCGCGGATCGACTCGATCGTCGCGATCCCGTCCTTGCGGGACTCCTCCTGCCCCGTGCAGATCGTGAACGTGAGGGTGTCGATGAGGATGTCCGACTCGCGGATGCCCCAGTTGGTGGTGAGGTCCTCGATGAGGCGTTCGGCGATGGCGACCTTGTGCTCGACGGTGCGGGCCTGACCCTCCTCGTCGATGGTCAGCGCGATCAGCGCCGCGCCGTGCTCCTGCGCCAGACGGGTGACCTTCGCGAAACGCGACTCCGGCCCGTCACCGTCCTCGTAGTTGACGGAGTTGATGACCGCACGCCCGCCCAGCTTCTCCAGACCCGCCTGGATGACGGGGACCTCGGTCGAGTCCAGCACGATCGGCAGGGTGGAGGCGGTGGCGAAACGGCCGGCCAGCTCCTGCATGTCGGCCACGCCGTCACGGCCCACGTAGTCCACGCACAGGTCCAGCATGTGCGCGCCCTCACGGATCTGGTCCCGGGCCATCTCCACGCAGTCGTCCCAGCGGGCATCCAGCATCGCCTCACGGAACTTCTTCGACCCGTTCGCGTTCGTCCGCTCACCGATCGCCATGTACGAGGTGTCCTGCCTAAACGGCACCGTCTGGTACAGCGACGCCGCACCCGGCTCCGGCTGCGGAGAGCGCTGGGTGATCGCCGCGCCCCGGACCCGCTCCACGACCTGCCGCAGGTGCTCGGGAGTGGTACCGCAGCAGCCGCCCACCAGCGACAGCCCGTACTCGCGGACGAAGGTCTCCTGCGCGTCCGCGAGCTCGGGGGCCGACAGCGGGTAGTGCGCGCCCTGCTTCGTCAGTACCGGCAGGCCCGCGTTCGGCATGCAGGACAGCGGGATGCGGGCGTTGCGGGCCAGGTAGCGCAGGTGCTCGCTCATCTCCGCGGGACCCGTCGCACAGTTCAGACCGATCATGTCGATCCCGAGCGGCTCCAGAGCCGTCAGCGCCGCCCCGATCTCGGAACCCAGCAGCATCGTGCCGGTGGTCTCGACGGTGACGGAGCAGATGAGCGGGACGGTGACGCCGAGGGCCTCCATGGCGCGGCGGGCGCCGATGATGGAGGACTTGGTCTGCAGGAGGTCCTGGGTGGTCTCGACGAGCAGCGCGTCGGCGCCGCCGGAGATCAGGCCTTCGGCGTTGATCTGGTAGGCGTCGCGGATCTGGGCGTAGGTGATGTGGCCCAGGGTGGGCAGCTTGGTGCCGGGGCCGATGGAGCCGAGGACCCAGCGCTGCTGTCCGGTGGAGGCGGTGAACTCGTCGGCGACCTCGCGGGCGATGCGGGCGCCGGCCTCGGACAGCTCGAAGTTGCGTTCGGGGATGTCGTACTCGGCCAGGGCCGCGTAGTTGGCGCCGAAGGTGTTGGTCTCGACGCAGTCCACGCCCACCGAGAAGTACGCCTCGTGGACCGAGCGGACGATGTCGGGGCGGGTGACGTTCAGGACCTCGTTGCAGCCCTCCAGCTGCTGGAAGTCCTCCATCGAGGGGTCCTGTGCCTGGAGCATGGTTCCCATGGCTCCGTCGGCGACGACCACGCGGGTCGCGAGCGCCTCTCGGAGGGCATCGGCCCGTGTCTGGGTGTCTGCGGGCGGGTTCGGCAACGAGGCCATGGTTGAGCTCCCTGGGCTGCGACGGCTGTCGGCTTTGCACCCTCTGTGTCAAGGGTGCACGCGGTCAGGGTAACCGCGCGGCGGCGGACCCGGTGAGGGCGTCCCACGTGGCGGACTGCATCCTGTGGCCGGGAGCCGCGTGGAAAGGTGCACCGGGCACGCCGCACCGTAAAACACCCAACCATGCACGAGGTCGGCATCGACCGATAGTGTTCAGCATTGTCGAACTACGTCAGCAGGAGGCTGCGCGATGGCACGGAACATCCAGTCGCTCGAACGAGCCGCTGCGATGCTGCGGCTCCTGGCCGGCGGGGAACGCCGGCTGGGCCTCTCGGACGTGGCGTCCTCCCTGGGCCTGGCCAAGGGCACGGCGCACGGGATCCTGCGCACGCTGCAGGCCGAGGGTTTCGTGGAGCAGGACCCTGCCTCCGGGCGCTACCAGCTGGGCGCGGAGCTGCTGCGGCTGGGCAACAGCTACCTGGACGTGCACGAGCTGCGCGCCCGCGCGCTGGTGTGGACGGACGACCTGGCGCGGGCCAGCGGCGAGAGCGTGTACGTGGGCGTGCTGCACCAGAGCGGGGTGCTGATCATGCACCACGTGTTCCGGCCGGACGACAGCCGTCAAGTGCTGGAGGTGGGGGCGATGCAGCCGCTGCACTCCACGGCCCTGGGCAAGGTGCTGTCGGCCTACGACCCGGTGGCGCACACGGAGGCCCTGGACGCGGAGCGGGAGGCCTTCACGCCCCGCACGGTGACCGACGCGGCGGGCTTCGAGGGCCTGCTGGACCTGACCCGGGCGCGCGGCTGGGCCTCGGACGTCGAGGAGACCTGGGAGGGCATCGCCTCGGTGGCCGCCCCCATCCACGACCGGCGGCGGATGCCGGTCGGCGCGGTGGCCGTCGCGGGCGCCGTGGAGCGGGTCTGCGGGGAGTCCGGGGAGCCCCGGCCGGCCCTGGTGGCCTCCGTGCGGGACTGCGCGCGGTCGGTTTCGCGCGATCTCGGCGCGGGCCGGTTCTGAGCTTGACCTGATCCATTCGGTCCACCCAATGACCCCCCTCGCGGGTCATTCGGGTGGACTTTGGCGTTTTCGGATCGGCCATTGGCCTGATTTGGGCGATCGTACCGAGTGGTAACGATCCGGTTCTTTGACCTGGTCAGCCCTTGACGCGTTCTTCACCCAGGCGGAAAACTGCCGTTCATCGGTCGGCATTGTCGAACAGCTACCGGCAATACGCGTTAGGCTGTGGCGAGGCCATGGACCGGTGAAGCACTCACCGAGTGTGCGGACCACCGGAGGGACCCGGTGTCCGCCCACCCCTGGACGTAAGACAAAGGAGTCGCGGGTGTCCAGCTCCGACATCTTCATCGGCGAGACCATCGGTACCGCCCTGCTCACTCTGCTCGGCGGCGGCGTGTGCGCCGCCCTCACGCTCAAGAGCTCCAAGGCCCGCGGCGCGGGCTGGCTCGCGATCACCTTCGGGTGGGGCTTCGCGGTCCTGATCGCCGCCTACGTCTCCGCGCCGCTCTCCGGCGCGCACCTCAACCCGGCGGTCACGGTCGGCATCGCCGTCAAGACCGGCGAGTGGGGTGACGTCCCCGTCTACTTCGCGGGCCAGCTGCTCGGCGCCATGCTCGGCGCGGTCCTGATGTGGATCACCTACTACGGCCAGTTCCGCGTGCACCTGGCGGACCCCGAGAACATCAAGGACGCCAAGCTGGGTCCGGAGGACCCGCACCCGCACGACCAGGCCGGCCCGGTCCTCGGCATCTTCTCCACCGGCCCCGAGATCCGCAACGTGGTCCAGAACCTCGCCACGGAGATCATCGGCACCTTCGTCCTGGTCATCGCGATCCTGACGCAGGGCCTCCAGGACGGCGGCAAGGGCCTCGGCGTCATCGGCGTCCTGATCACCTCCTTCGTCGTCGTCGGCATCGGCCTCTCCCTCGGCGGTCCGACCGGCTACGCCATCAACCCGGTCCGCGACCTCGGTCCCCGCATCGTCCACGCCCTGCTCCCGCTGCCCAACAAGGGCGGCTCGGACTGGGGGTACTCCTGGATCCCGGTCGTCGGCCCGCTCGTCGGTGCCGCGCTCGCCGGCGGTCTGTACAACATCGCGTTCGCCTGATCAGCTTCGGCCGCGCTCGCAAGAACCGCACCGCCCTCCTGATTCCGCCTACTCAACAGACCTGCCAGGAGCAGCCATCATGACCAGCAGCACCGGCCCCTTCATCGCCGCGATCGACCAGGGCACCACCTCCTCCCGCTGCATCGTCTTCGACCGCGACGGCCGCATCGTGGCCGTCGACCAGAAGGAGCACGAGCAGATCTTCCCGAAGCCGGGCTGGGTCGAGCACGACGCCGTCGAGATCTGGACCAACGTCCAGGAGGTCGTCGCCGGCGCCATCGCCAAGGCCGAGATCACCGCCGCCGACGTCAAGGCGGTCGGCATCACCAACCAGCGCGAGACCACCGTCCTGTGGGACAAGAACACCGGCGAGCCGGTGCACAACGCGCTGGTCTGGCAGGACACCCGCACCGACGCCCTGTGCAAGGAGCTCGGCCGCAACGTCGGCCAGGACCGCTTCCGCCGCGAGACCGGCCTGCCGCTGGCGAGCTACTTCGCCGGCCCGAAGGTCCGCTGGCTGCTCGACAACGTCGAGGGCCTGCGCGAGCGCGCCGAGGCCGGCGACATCCTCTTCGGCACCATGGACTCCTGGGTCATCTGGAACCTCACCGGTGGGGCCCAGGGCGGTGCGCACGTCACGGACGTCACCAACGCCTCGCGCACCATGCTGATGAACCTGCACACCCTGGCCTGGGACGAGAAGATCGCCGAGTCGATGGGCGTCCCGCTCAACGTGCTCCCCGAGATCCGGTCCTCCGCCGAGGTCTACGGCCACGTCAAGGAAGGCGTCCTCGCGGGCGTCCCGGTCGCCTCGGCGCTCGGTGACCAGCAGGCCGCCCTCTTCGGCCAGACCTGTTTCGCCGAGGGCGAGGCGAAGTCCACCTACGGCACCGGCACGTTCATGCTCATGAACACCGGCGACAAGATCATCAACTCCTACAGCGGCCTGCTGACCACGGTCGGCTACCAGATCGGCGACCAGAAGCCGGTCTACGCCCTGGAGGGCTCCATCGCCGTCACCGGCTCGCTCGTCCAGTGGATGCGCGACCAGATGGGCATGATCAAGACCGCCGCCGAGATCGAGACCCTCGCGCTCTCGGTCGAGGACAACGGCGGCGCCTACTTCGTGCCGGCCTTCTCCGGCCTGTTCGCCCCGTACTGGCGCTCCGACGCCCGCGGTGTGATCGCCGGCCTCACCCGGTACGTCACCAAGGCGCACATCGCCCGTGCCGTCCTGGAGGCCACCGCCTGGCAGACCCGCGAGATCACCGACGCCATGACCAAGGACTCCGGCGTCGAGCTGGCCGCCCTCAAGGTCGACGGCGGCATGACCTCCAACAACCTGCTGATGCAGACGCTCTCGGACTTCCTGGACGCCCCCGTGGTGCGCCCGATGGTCGCCGAGACCACCTGCCTCGGCGCCGCCTACGCCGCCGGCCTGGCCGTCGGCTTCTGGCCCGACACCGACGCCCTGCGCGCCAACTGGCGCCGCGCGGCGGAGTGGACCCCGCGGATGCCCGCCGACCAGCGGGACCGCGAGTACAAGAACTGGCTCAAGGCCGTCGAGCGGTCCATGGGCTGGATCGACGACGAAGACGCCAGCTGACGCACCGGCTGAGCCGATCGACGAGGAGCTGAAAGAGATATGAGCACCCTGCAGAGCGTTCCCGCCCTGGGCACGCACCCGACTTCCGGTGCCAACGCGAGCCGCGCGGAGACCCGCGAGCAGCTCTCGAAGGCCACGTACGACCTGCTGGTCATCGGCGGTGGGATCCTGGGCACCTCGGTGGCCTGGCACGCCGCGCAGTCGGGTCTGCGGGTTGCCATGGTGGACGCCGGCGACTTCGCCGGCGCCACCTCCTCGGCCTCCTCGAAGCTCGTCCACGGCGGTCTGCGCTACCTGCAGACCGGCGCGGTCAAGCTGGTGGCGGAGAACCACCACGAGCGTCGGGTGCTGGCCAAGGACGTGGCCCCGCACCTGGTCAACCCGCTCACCTTCTACCTGCCGGTCTACAAGGGCGGTCCGGTGGGTGCGGCCAAGCTGGGCGCGGGCGTCTTCGCCTACTCCGCCCTCTCGGCCTTCGGCGACGGCATGGGCAAGGTCATATCGCCGGCCCGTGCCGTCGCCGACAACCCCGGCCTCAAGACGGACAACCTCAAGGCCGTCGCGGTCTACTACGACCACCAGATGAACGACTCCCGCGTCGCCGTGATGACGGTCCGCGCGGCCGTCGAGTCCGGCGCGGTCGTCCTCAACCACGCCGAGGTCACCGGCCTGCGCATGACGCGCGGCCGGGTCAGCGGCGCCGAGCTCAAGGACCGCCTGGACGGCACCGAGTTCGGAGTCGACGCGCGCGTCGTGCTCAACGCCACCGGCCCGTGGGTGGACCACCTGCGGCGCATGGAAGACAAGCACGCGATGCCGTCGATCCGCCTCTCCAAGGGCGCGCACATCGTCATGAAGCGCAAGTCGCCGTGGAAGGCCGCCATGGCCACCCCGATCGACAAGTACCGCATCACCTTCGCCCTCCCGTGGGAGGACCAGCTGCTGCTCGGCACCACCGACGAGGTGTACGAGGGCGACCCGGCGGACGTGCGCGCCACCGAGTCCGACATCCAGCAGATCCTGGACGAGGCCGCGTTCTCCATCAAGGACGCCGACCTCGACCGCTCGCTGATGACGTACGCCTTCGCCGGCCTGCGCGTGCTCCCCGGCGGCCCCGGCGGCGTCGAGAAGGCCAAGCGCGAGACGGTCGTCTCCGAGGGCGCGGGCGGCATGCTGTCCGTGGCCGGCGGCAAGTGGACCACGTACCGCCACATCGGCCGCGTGGTCATGGACAAGCTCGCCAAGCTCCCCGGCAGCCCGCTGACCGAGGACATGGAGCCGGTGAAGTCCCTCGTGCGCCGCGTCCCGCTGCCCGGTGTCGCCAACCCGAACGCGGTCGCGCACCGCCTGCTGGTGGACCGCGAGCCCGGCGCCCGCATGGACCCGCTGACCGCCCGCCACCTGGCCTCGCACTACGGCTCGCTGGCCTTCGACATCGCCCGCCTGGCGAACGAGGACGCGGCGCTGGCCGAGCGCATCCACCCGGACGGTCCGGAGATCTGGGCGCAGGTCGCCTACGCCCGCGACAACGAGTGGGCCGAGACGGTCGACGACGTGCTGCGCCGCCGTACGACGGTGACGGTCCGCGGCCTGGACGACGAGGCCGTACGGGCCCGCGTCGAGGAGATGCTGGGCCGCAAGGCATAGCTCGTACGCAGGTGGGGAAGAGGGGCGGTTCCGAGGGGAACCGCCCCTCTGTCGTGGGCTGTGGCCGACGCACCACGAAGGCTTAGGCTGGCCCACGTACGCAAGGAACTTCGGAAGGAGACCTGGGTGATCGAGCTTGAGGGCGTGCCCGAGCTGATCGACCCGGTCATGGTGGCCGCGTTCGAGGGCTGGAACGACGCGGGCGACGCCGCCTCCGGTGCGGTGGCGCACCTGGACCGGGAGTGGAAGGGCGAGGTGTTCGCGGCGCTGGACGCCGAGGACTACTACGACTTCCAGGTCAACCGGCCGACGGTGTGGCTGGACAACGGGGTCAGGAAGATCACCTGGCCCACGACGCGGCTGTCGGTGGTCCGGATCGGCGGCGCGAAGCCGCGCGACCTGGTGCTCGTACGGGGCATCGAGCCGTCCATGCGGTGGCGGTCGTTCTGCAACGAGCTGCTCGGGTTCGCGCACGAGCTGGGCGTCGAGATGGTCGTCATCCTGGGCGCGCTGCTGGGCGACACCCCGCACACGCGGCCGGTGCCGGTCAGCGGGGTGACCTCGGACGCGGACCTGGCGCGGACGATGGACCTGGAGGAGACGAAGTACGAGGGCCCGACGGGCATCGTGGGGGTGCTCCAGGAGGCCTGCACGCACGCCGGGGTCCCGGCGGTCTCGCTGTGGGCGGCGGTGCCGCACTACGTGTCGCAGCCGCCGAACCCGAAGGCGACGCTGGCGCTGCTGAACCGGCTGGAAGACCTGATCGACATCCGGATCCCGCTCGGCGAACTGCCGGAGGACGCGCGGGCGTGGCAGCTGGGCGTGGACCAACTGGCCGCCGAGGACAGCGAGGTCGCGGAGTACGTCCAGACGCTGGAGGAGGCGCGGGACACCGCCGATCTGCCGGAGGCGTCGGGTGACGCGATCGCGCGGGAGTTCGAGCGGTACCTGCGGCGGCGGGATCCCTCCGCCGCCGCGGAGCAGCCGGGCGACGGCTCGTACCTGCGGGACACCTCCAGCGGCCTGACACGGCCCCCGCGCCGCCGCCCGGACCCGTCCGGGGAGGAGCCCCCGGCCCCGCCGGAACCGGACGAGCCGGGCGACACCCCGGAGGCGTAGCCCTGCGGGGCGGCCCGGGGTCGCCGCTGCGCGGGCGGCTCGCGCCGTGCGCCCGGGCCGGGGAGACGCCGCTGCGCGGGGCGGTCCCCTACCCGCCCTTCCACCGTTCCCAGGGGCTCCGCCCCAGACCCCGCGCCTCAATCGCCGGCGGGGCTGGAATTTCGCTGCGCGAAATCCAGCCCGCGCGGCGTTTGAGCGCAACGGGGTCAGGGGCGGAGCCCCTGGGAACGGTGGAAGGGCGGGTAGGGGAC
>NZ_JBNNPF010000062.1:0-41541 GCF_050275515.1 Streptomyces sp. NPDC004126
AGACTTCCTCCACACCTACAACCACCACCGCTGCCACACAGCACTGGGCGGAAACCCGCCCATCAGCCGCGTGAACAACGCTGCGGGTCAATACAGCTAGCCCGTGAAGGCGGCGCTGGCCTCCGCGGTGTCCCGGGGGAGGTCCGCCAGCGCCGACGCCGGCAGGGCGGTGATCGCCGCCCGGAGGGAGGCGTGCAGGTCCGGGAGCAGTGCCCAGGTGGTGGCGGGGGCACGCAGTACGGCGTGCAGCAGGTCGCCCCCGTAGAAGTGCGCGTCCAGCAGCGGATCCTCCAGCAGCAGGCGCACCGCGAGCGGGAGGACGTACCGCAGGGCCACCTGCTGGGAGACGAGCATGCGCAGGTCCGCCGGGCGGAGTTCCCCCAGCGGGACGGTCCGCAGCGCGTGCACCTTGCGTATCAGAGGCGTCGCGTCTGCGTCCGGGACGCCCCAGCGGGGCGGGTCGAGGTCGTCGAGCGTGCGGCCGAGGTGGAGGAGGCGGTCCATGGCCCGAACGGTAACGGGCACGCGTCAGGGTGTGGCCGCGGCCGCCCTGAAGGACTGGCGGTAGGTCGTCGGGGAGACTCCCAGGGTGGCCGACAGGTGCTGGCGCAGGGACGCCGAGGTGCCGAAGCCCGACTGGGCGGCTACCTGGTCCACCGGGAGGGCGGTGGTTTCCAGGAGGCGGCGGGCGTGGTCCACGCGGCGTTGGGCCAGCCACTGGCCCGGGGGCGTGCCGACCTCTTCCACGAAGCGGCGGCAGAAGGTGCGCACGCTCATGCGGGCGTGTTCCGCCAACTGCGCCAGGGTCAGGGGTTCGTTGAGGTGGCGCAGGGCCCAGGCGCGGGTCGCGGCCGTGGTGGCGGCTTCCGGTTCCGGCATGGGGCGTTCGATGTACTGGGCCTGGCCGCCCTCCCGCCACGGCGGGACCACGCACAGCCGGGCCACCCGGTTGGCGACCTCGCTGCCGTGGTCGCGGCGCACGAGGTGCAGGCACAGGTCGATCCCGGCGGCGACGCCGGCCGCCGTGAGGACCTGGCCGTCGTCGATGAAGAGGACGTTCTCGTCGACCTCGACCTCGGGGAAGGCCTGCTGGAAGTTCCGCGCCTCGTTCCAGTGCGTGGTGGCGCGCCGGCCGTCGAGGAGGCCCGCGGCGGCGAGTACGTACGAGGCCGTGCAGATCGAGACGATGCGGGCGCGGGGCGGGAGGAGGGCGAGGGCGGCGGCCAGTTCGGCGGGCAGCCAGTCGCGGGACCCTTCGACGCCGCAGGTGAACGGGGGGATGACCAGGGTGTCGGCGGTGCGCAGCGCCTCGCTTCCGTGGGCGACGGTGATGGTGAAGTCGGCGCTCGTGGTCACCGGGGCGCCGTCCAGGCTGCAGGTGAGGACCTCGTAGAGCGGTTCGCCGCCCGGACCTTCGGCCGTGCCGAAGATGCGTACCGGGATGGTCAGTTCGAAGGGGTAGACGCCCTCCAGGGCCAGGACCACGACTCGATGTACAGAGGGGGCAGGCATGGCAAGATTCTTTCAGATGGTGGCAGTCTTGCCACTCGTTCGGGTGGGTGGGGTGCGGAAACCTTGATCTTCGAAGGGGCCGACGGAGCCCCGCGGAGAACGGGGGACGGCAGCATGCGCGCAGTGGCTCAGGACGGGTTCGGCGGGCCCGAGGTGCTCGGGGTCGTGGAGGTGGAGCGGCCGGAGCCCGGGCCGGCCGAGGTGCTCGTACGGGTCCACGCGGCCGGGGTGAACCCGACCGACTCGTGGCACCGGGCCACCGGCGGGCTGGCCGGGGAGCCGGTACGGCTCGGCTGGGACGTGTCCGGGGTCGTCGAGGCGGTCGGGATCGGGGTCACCACCCTCGCCCCGGGCGACGAGGTGTTCGGCATGCCGCGCCATCCCGTACCGGCGGGCACGTACGCGGAGTACGTCACCTCCCCCGCCCGGCACCTGGTCCGCAAGCCCGCCGCACTGACCCACGTACAGGCCGCCGCGCTGCCGCTGGCCGCGCTCACCGCCTGGCAGGCGCTGGTGGACACCGCCGGTGTGCGCCCCGGGCAGCGGGTGCTGGTCCACGCCGCGGCGGGCGGGGTCGGGCACCTGGCCGTGCAGATCGCGAAGGCGCGCGGCGCGTACGTGATCGGCACCGCCCGCGCCGCCCACCACGAGTTCCTGCGCGGACTCGGCGCCGATGAGCTCGTCGACTACACGGCCGTCGATTTCGGGGGCGCGGTCGAGCCCGTCGACGTCGTGGTCGACGCCGTCGGCGGGGAGTACGGGCCGCGCTCGCTGCGCGTCCTGCGCCCCGGCGGGATCGTGGTGTCCCTGGCCTCCCCGGCCGAGGCCCGGCTGGCGGAGGCGGCGCGCCCGCTGGGGGTGCGCGCCGTCTTCATGGCCGTGGAGGCCGACCAGGCGGGGATGCGGGAGATCGCCGCGCTGGTGGAGGCCGGGCTGCTGCGGCCGGAGGTCGCCGCGGTGCTGCCGCTGGAGCTGGCCGGCAAGGCGCACGAGCTGAGCGACGGCCGCCGGACGCGCGGCAAGATCGTCCTCACGGTCGGGGACTGACGACGGCTGGTCGCTACGACACGGCGGCCCCTTCCAGGAAGGGCTCCAGGGCGGCGCGCAGGGCGGCCGGCTGGTCGTAGTGGACGTAGTGGCCGGCGTCCGGGATCTCGGCGTACTGGCCGGCCGGGAGGACGCGGACCATCTCCTGGGCCTCGGCGCGGCCCAGCTCGCCGTCCAGGCCGCGGACGACGAGGGTGGGGCAGCGGACCTGGGCCAGCTCCTCCCAGTGCGCGTCGTGCACCCAGGTCTCGCGGACGGTCAGCATCTGGCTGCGGGAGAAGAGCGGGCGCCAGCCGTCCGGCGCCCGGTGCATCACCTCGGCGAAGAAGGCGCCGCGGCCGGGGTCGGGGCGCTCGACCCGGGGGTCGTCCTCGCCGAACCAGCGGCGGGCGGCGTCCTGCGTGGGGAAGGGCAGTGGCCAGCGGCGGAACCATTCCTGCCACTCCTGCTGCGAGGCCTCGCCGAGCGCGGAGGCCCGCATGTCGCAGATGACGAGGGCCTGGACCAGATCGGGGCGCCGGGCGGCGAGCTGCCAGCCGGTGAGGGCGCCCATGGAGTGGCCGATGAGGATGACGGGGCCGAGCCCGAGCTGTTCGATGACGGTCTCGGCGTCGGCGACGAAGGCTTCGCGGCCCAGGCGCGCGTGCCGGTCGGGGCCGGGGGCGGGATGGCCGCTGTGGCCGTGGCCCCGCTGGTCGAGGGCGATGACGCGGCGGTGCTCGCCCAGCCAGCGCGCGGTACCGGCCCAGTGGAGGGCGCGGCCCATCAGACCGTGGAGTAACAGGACCGCCGGTTTCCGTGGCTCGGCGGGCGGGTCCCGGAACTCCCAGGCGGCCAGGCGTACGCCGTCGGCACCTGTGACATCGATGCGCTGTACCACCGAAGATGCACCCCCTTCGCTCCCGGCCAGACTATCGAACCCGCATTCGAAAACGGGCGTCTCGCCGACAACACCGCTCTTTCGAGTGACCTTGCTCAAGGATTGACCGCCGCTGCCGATGGAGATCCTTTCAGCAGGGAGGCGGGCCGCTCGGGGAAGACGGTCCGAAGGGGATGACCTTGAGAGCTCGGGGCTCCAGGTCAGCAAGGGGAGGATCGGTCCCGGCGCCGGAAGGCGCCGGGACCGCCTTGCTTCCGGCCGGCCGGCGGCGCCTGGCCGCCGGCCGTCAACACCCTCGGTACGTCAGCCAGACCGCTTCGGCTTCAGCCTCCGCATCGACCTCGGCATCGACTCCCGCTTCGGCTTCGGCTTCAGCTTCAGCGCTTGGCGCTTAGCGCTTGGCGACGAACACGTGCGAGGCGATCTCCGCGTCCAGCTCCGCCGCCTCGCCGCCGCTGCCGACCAGCACCCCGCCCGGGGACTCCGTCACGCTCACGACCGAACCGGGCTGCACGCCCGCCCGGCGCAGCGTGTACATCAGCTGTGCGTCGGTCTGGATCGGCTCGCCGATCCGGCGCACCACCACCGTCTTGCCCTCGGTGCCCGGGTCCAGGTCGGACAGGCTCAGCATGCCGTCCTCCAGGAACGGGTCCGCCTCGGCCTTCTCCCCCAGCTCCTCCAGGCCCGGGATCGGGTTCCCGTACGGGGACTCGGTCGGGTGGCGCAGCAGCTCCAGCACCCGCCGCTCCACCGCCTCGCTCATCACGTGCTCCCAGCGGCAGGCCTCCGCGTGCACCTGCTCCCACTCCAGGCCGATGACGTCGACGAGCAGGCACTCCGCGAGGCGGTGCTTGCGCATCACGCGCGTCGCGAGCTTGCGGCCCTCGTCCGTCAGCTCCAGGTGCCGGTCGCTGGCCACCGCGACCAGCCCGTCACGCTCCATGCGCGCCACGGTCTGGCTCACCGTCGGGCCGCTCTGGTCCAGCCGCTCGGCGATCCGGGCGCGCATGGGGACCACACCTTCCTCTTCCAGCTCCAGGATGGTGCGGAGATACATCTCCGTGGTGTCGATCAGTCCGGACATTCGTGCCCCTCGGATTGCGTGCGCTGGCCCTGTCCCCAATTCTGACGCATCGGGCCGACAACCGTCCCGCGTCGAGCGCCCCAGAACGTCAAGGCATGTACGGGACATCCCGCCGGAGCACGCCCGCACCCGGATTGACGGCCGTATTGACACGCCCTTGGTCCAGACCGCACGGTGAGCGGCGGACCACGGCGAACCACGGCGGCGCAGCCGCCGCACACCCGACACCCCACACCCTGGAAGGGCCTACGGCGTATGAGCGAGAGCAAGCTGGCCGGGCAGTTCTTCGACGCCGCCATCGGCCTGCTGGAGCGGGTGCGCGACGAGGAGGGCCCCCGGATCAACGAGGCCGGGACCGTGATCGCCGAGGCCGTCGCCTCCGGGAACCGGCTCTTCGCCTTCGGCGCCGGGCACTCCTCCCTGCCCGCGCAGGACGTGGTCTACCGGGCCGGCGGGCTCGCGCTGATGAACTTCCTCGCCGTCCCCGGCACGGCGGGCGTCGACGTCATGCCGGCGACGCTGGGCAGCGCGCTGGAACGTGTCGACGGGCTCGCCGGAGCGGTCCTGGACAGCAGCCCCGCCTCGGCCGGGGACGTCCTCGTCATCATCTCGCTGTCCGGGCGGAACGCCCTGCCGGTCGAGATGGCGATGAACGCGCGCGCGATCGGGCTGAAGGTCATCGGCGTGACGTCGGTGGCGTACGCGACGGGGACGAAGTCTCGGCACGTCTCGGGCACCTTCCTGAAGGACCACTGCGACGTCGTGCTCGACAGCAAGATCGCGGTCGGCGACGCCGAGCTGTCGCTGGACGGCATCGAAGCGCCGTTCGCCCCCGCGTCGACGGTGGTGACGAGCGCGATCATGCAGGCGGTGATGGCGGCCGCCGCCGGGGAACTGGCGGCCCGGGGGATGGAGCCGCCGCTGCTGAGGTCGGGGAACGTGGACGGCGGGCACGAATGGAACGGGCGCGTCATGCAGGAGTACGGGGACCGGATCTTCTTCCGGCACTAGGCCCCCGGCCCGGGTCAGGACGGGCGGCGGGCCAGGTCCAGGTCCGCGGCGACGCGGGCCGCCACCTCCTCCGCGTACAGGGCGTCCGCGCGGTCGAACGCCGGGCGGGACGGGCCGCGGAGGAAGGTCAGCGCGCCCAGGGTGCGGCCCCGGCTGCGCAGGACCGCGCACAGGGCGTGCGTCGCGCCCGGGGGCCACTGGCGGGCACGGGCCCACGCGTCGGCCGCCTCGCCGGCCGGGGCACTGGCCCGGACCGGGCCGATCCGGTCCAGGGCCTGGAGCGCCGGGTGCGCGGCCTCGTACCGCACCGGGATCGCCCCCGGCCCCGGCAGCAGCGGCGCCAGCCCCGACGGGGACACCGCCGAGCGGACCAGGCGCCCGCCCGCGCCCGGCTCCAGTACGTCGAGCAGCGCGTGCTCCGCGAACCCGGCCAGCGCGAAGTCCAGCCGTACGGCGGCCGCCTCCGCCGGGTCCTCGCACTCGGCGGCGGCCCGCCCCGCCCGGTACAGCTGGTTGGCCCGGAACCGCAGCTGCCCGGTGTCCAGCTCGGCCTGCCGGGCCTCGGTGACGTCCTGGAACAGCCAGCCCACCCCCAGCGGGACCGGCTCCTCCGCGAGCGGCGACCCCAGCCGCAGGAACCCGCACCGCCAGCACCGCCGCCGCACCCCCTCCGGGGTCCGCACCGACACCCACAGCTCCAGCGGCGCCGGCGGCGCCCCCTCGGCCAGTACGTGCTGGAGCGCGCCCTCCAGCTCCTCGACGCCCTGCTCCAGCAGGTCCCCGAGCGGCCGCCCGAGCAGCGCGCTGCGCCCGGCTCCGAAGGCGCGGGCGGCGTGCGCGTTGACCACCGCCGGGCGCAGGTCCACGTCGACGAGGACGACCCCCCAGGAGGCGTCGTCCATCAGCGCCTCGCTCAGGGCGATGGAGCGTTCCAGGTCGATCTGGGCGTGGACCTCGCTGAAGGCGCAGTAGACCCCGGCCGGTTTCCCGTCGGCGCCCGGCACCCCGGCGGACTGGGTCCGTACGAGGATCCGCCCGCCGTCCTTGGTCAGCAGGGCGAACTCGTGCACCTGCCGGCCCGGCGCGTCCTGCGCGGACATCAGCCGGTCCTGCACGTCGTCCGCGTCGGCGGCCCGGACCGCCCAGCCGGCGAACCCGCGCCGCCCCACCGCCTCGGCGGCGCTCCAGCCGAGGATCCGCTCGGCCTCGCGGTTCCAGTGGGTGATCACGCCGTCGGCGTCGAACGCGCACAGGGCGGCGTCCATCCCGTCGAGCAGCGCTGCGAGCAGATCGTCGGCGGTGTCACTACGCCCGGAAGCACTCACCTGGCACCCCCTGCAGGTGTTCGCGTGTGCGGCACGTCAGATCATTGAACTGGAACGTGACCCAGGCCACACCCGCTTCCCGGAATCCTCCCGGAAACCTCCCGGAATGTCCGCCGGGAAACCCGCGCATTAAATCGCTTGAGGGCGCCGGGACACCGATCTAGGCTCTGCCGTACACAAGAAGGGAGGTGGTTCCCGAAATGTACGGAAACCGGACGCGTGAGGTGGCTGCGGGCTAAGGGCCCGTCGTCAGCAACGCACCCAGTGCGGTGCCCGGCGGAAGCCGCCCGGCGCCAATCCCAAGCAGTCACCCGACCCGTGGTCTCGCCGGCACGTCCGGCCGGCTCCTCTCACTGCAGGAGAGGAACCCGAGACCGCGGGTCGCCTGCGTTCAGGCCCCGCCGGCCCCGGCCCCCGGGGGCCGCAGGACGCAACCCCCGGCCGCGACCGCGGCCCCCTTACGGGCAGAGGCGCTCGACGCGCCACTTGTCCCCGTCCAGCACGTACCGCAGCCGGTCGTGCAGCCGGTTCTCGTGCCCCTGCCAGAACTCCAGCGCGTCGGGCAGCACCCGCAGCCCGCCCCACTCCGGCGGCACCGGCACCCGCTCCCCCTCCGGATAGCGCGCCGCCAGCTCCGCGTAACGGCGGTCCAGCTCGGCCCGCGAGCCGATCACCGTGGACTGCTCGCTCGCCCACGCCCCCAGCTGCGAACCGTGCGGACGCGACCGGAAATAGGCAGCCGTCTCGTCCCGGCCGATCCGCTCGGCCCGGCCCGTGACGATGACCTGCCGGGCGATCGGGTGCCAGGGGAAGAGCAGCGAGACGTACGGGTTCTCGTCGATCTCCCGCACCTTGCGGGAGCCGTAGTTGGTGAAGAAGACGAAGCCCCGCGAGTCGAACTGCTTCAGCAGCACCGTCCGCGAGCTGGGCCGGCCCTCGGCGGTCGCGGTCGAGACGACCATCGCGTTGGGTTCGAAGAGGTGCGAGTCGGCCGCCTGCTGGAACCACAGGGCGAACTGCGCCATCGGGTCGTCGGCGAGGCCCGCCTCCTCGACGATCTCGGAGCGGTACTGCTTGCGCATGACGGCGGGGTCAATGTCCTGATCGGTCACACGGTCATCCTGCCGCAGTACGCCGCGTGCCGGTGTGCCGTATGTCACGCTTCCGCACGCCCACCGGAACGGACAAAATCTTGGGGCCGGTCCGAGGGTTCCCGCACGGATGACCTTCGGCCGTGCCGGGCATCAACGGGGATGACCGCGTCGGACCGCGAATCACGCCGGGAACCGCGCGTGTTCGCACTACCTGAGGAGCCGCCTGATGTCCGATTTCGTACCCGGACTCGAAGGGGTCGTCGCGTTCGAGACGGAGATCGCCGAGCCGGACAAGGAAGGCGGATCGCTCCGCTACCGGGGGGTGGACATCGAAGACCTGGTCGGCCACGTCTCCTTCGGGAACGTCTGGGGCCTCCTGGTCGACGGTGCGTTCAACCCCGGCCTGCCCGCCGCGGAACCCTTCCCCATCCCGGTGCACTCCGGCGACATCCGCGTCGACGTGCAGTCCGCGCTGGCCATGCTCGCCCCCGTGTGGGGTCTGAAACCCCTCCTCGACATCGACGAGCAGACCGCCCGCGACGACCTCGCCCGGGCCGCCGTCATGGCACTGTCGTACGTCGCCCAGTCCGCCCGCGGCCAGGGCCTGCCCATGGTGCCGCAGCGCGAGATCGACAAGGCCGAGTCCGTCGTCGAGCGGTTCATGATCCGCTGGCGGGGCGAGCCCGACCCCAAGCACGTCAAGGCCGTCGACGCGTACTGGACCTCCGCCGCCGAGCACGGCATGAACGCCTCCACCTTCACGGCGCGCGTCATCGCCTCGACGGGTGCCGACGTCGCCGCCGCCCTGTCGGGTGCCGTGGGCGCCATGTCCGGTCCGCTGCACGGCGGCGCGCCGTCCCGCGTCCTCGGCATGATCGAAGAGATCGAGCGCACCGGCGACGCCGTGGCCTACGTGAAGAAGGCCCTCGACAAGGGCGAGCGGCTGATGGGCTTCGGCCACCGCGTCTACCGCGCCGAGGACCCGCGCGCCCGCGTGCTGCGCCGCACCGCCAAGGAGCTGGACGCCCCGCGCTACGAGGTCGCCGCCGCCCTGGAGAAGGCCGCACTGGAGGAGCTGCACGCCCGCCGCCCCGACCGGGTGCTCGCCACCAACGTGGAGTTCTGGGCCGCGATCATGCTGGACTTCGCGGAGGTCCCGGCGCACATGTTCACCTCCATGTTCAGCTGCGCCCGCACCGCCGGCTGGTCGGCGCACATCCTGGAGCAGAAGCGCACGGGCCGCCTGGTGCGGCCGTCGGCGCGGTACGTGGGCCCGGGCCGCCGGGACCCCCGTGACATCGAGGGCTACGCGGACATCGCCGCCACCGCCTGAGGCCTCCCCGTCGAGGGGGGGCGGCCCCCCCCCCGGGGGGGGGCCCCCCCCCGGGGGGGGGGGGGGGCCCCCCCGGGGGGGGGGCGGGCCGGCGCCCCGCCGCCCCCCTACACGCCGGCCGCGCCCCGCCCCCCCCCCCCCCCCACCCGCCCCCCCCCCCCCGCGCCCCCCCCCCCCCCGGGGGGGGGCGGCGCCCTCGCGCGTTCCGGGCGGTTCACCCCAGGGAGGCGTCGATCAGCTTCGACCACTGGGCGACCACACGGGCCCGGCGGGCCCGGTCGTCGGTCAGGACGTTGGCCAGGCCCAGGCCGCGGGCCATGTCCAGCAGTCCCTGCACGGTCTCCCGTACGCCCGGCAGCGACTCGTCCGCGCCCAGCAGCTCGACGGCGATCCGGTGGGTCTCCCGGCCGACCCGGGCCTCCAGTTCGACGACCTGGGGGCGCAGCTGCTCCTCGTTGGACGCGGCCACCCACAGCTGGAGCGCGGCGCGGAACAGGGCGCCGGTGTACAGGTCGACCAGGGCTTCGACGACCGCGGCGCGCGGGCGCGGGGCGGGGGTGGTCTGGAAGAGCTCCCGCAGGGCGGTGGAGCGTTCCTCGGAGACGTACTCGACCGCGGCGGTGAAGAGGGACTCGCGGGTCGGGAAGTGGTGCTGGGCCGCCCCGCGCGAGACGCCGGCGCGTTCGGCGACGACGGCGACGGTGGAGCCCGCCCAGCCGTGTTCGGCGAGGCAGGACACGGCCGCCTCCAGCAGGTGGCGCCGGGTGACGCGGCTGCGGGCCTGCTTGGGGACGGGGCCGGTCACCGTACCCATGACGGGTCCCGGCGCTCGAAGCGGGCGGTGATGCCCTCGCGGGCCTCGGCGGAGGCGAACAGCCGCGCGGAGAGCTCCGTCAGGCGGGCCCCGTCGCGGTCCAGGGCCTCGCGGACGCCGGCGGCGACCATGGCCTTCGTCTCGGCGAGGGCCTGCGGGGACGCCTTGCGGAGTCCGTCGAGGACGGGGGCGAGGGCGGTGTCGACGTCGTCGGCGGCGTGGAGGGTGAGCAGCCCTATGCGGGCGGCCTCGGCGGCGTCGAAGACCTCGGCGGTCAGGAGGTAGCGGGAGGCGGCGCGGGGGTCGAGGCGCGGCAGCACGGTCATGGAGATGACGGCGGGGGCGAGGCCGAGGTGGGTCTCGGTGAAGGCGTACGAGGACTGCGGCCCGGCGGCGGCGATGTCGCAGGCGCCGAGCAGGCCGAGGCCGCCGGCGCGGACGTGCCCGGTGACGCGGGCGACGACGGGCTTGGGCAGGGCGGTGACCTCGCGGAGCAGGGCGAGGAAGTCGCCGGGGTCGCAGGGGGACTTCAGGTCGGCGCCCGCGCAGAAGGTGTTGCCGGTGTGGGTGAGCAGCACCCCCCGGGTACCGGGGTCGGCGGCCGCCTCGGCCAGGGCCTCGCGGAGCTCGGCGACGAGCCGGGCGGAGAGCGCGTTGCGGTTGGCCGGGGAATCGAGGGTGAGGGTGGTGATGCCGGTCGCCGCCCGGGCGGCGTGCACGAGTGGGGCCATGTCTCCTCCGGAGGGGTCATCGGGCGGACCCGGCCGGCCCCCCTCGGGGGCAGGGTAGCCCTTGCCCTGGCCGGGCGTTTGTCGGGTACGGGGTGCCCTGCCGTTGCCCTGCCGGGCGGGGTTCGGGGGCGGGGTGCCGTGCCGGGCGGTTGGCAGGTGCGGGGTGCCCTACGGGCGGCACTGCAAGGCCGAGCGGCGCCCTGCGGGGCGGGGTCGCCGGGCGGGGGTGCGGGGGCCGGGGGTGGTGCCGGGGTGGGGTGTCGTCCGGGACGGGCTTCGATGTTCGGCGCCTGATCGGGATTGCATTCGTACGGGGTACCTCGCGCCGAATTCATCTCGTTTTAGTCCCGGACGACACCCCACCCCGTCCCCACCCCCGGCCGGCAGATCCAACCCCGCCGGCACCCTCCAGCCTCGCCTGGGGGCACCTCCCAGCGGTAGCTGGGGAAGTTTGAGGCGCGGGGTCAGGGGCGGAGCCCCTGGGAACGGTGGAAGGGAGGGTAGGGGACCAGCCCCGCGCAGCGGTCCACCCACCCGCACCCAACCCACCGGCACCGGCGCCGCCCCGCACCCCGACGGACGGAGTCCGGCGCAGCGGGCCCGAAGCCCGTGAAGCGCCCCGGCGCTGAGCGGTGCGAGGACCGCGTCAAAAAGGTCAGTACGACTTGGGGAGGCCCAGGGTCTGGTGGGAGACGAAGTTGAGGATCATCTCCCGGCTGACCGGGGCGATGCGGGCGACGCGGGACGCCGTGATCAGGGAGGCGAGGCCGTACTCGCGGGTGAGGCCGTTGCCGCCGAGGGTGTGCACCGCCTGGTCCACCGCCCGGACGCACGCCTCCCCCGCCGCGTACTTCGCCATGTTCGCCGCCTCGCCGGCCCCGGGGTCGTCCCCCGCGTCGTACAGCGCGGCCGCCTTCCGCATCATCAGGCCGGCGAGTTCCAGCTCGACGTGCGCCGCCGCCAGGGGGTGGGCGATGGCCTGGTGGGCGCCGATCGGCTCCTTCCAGACCTGGCGGGTCTTCGCGTACTCCACCGCCCGGCCGAGGGCGTACCGGCCCATGCCTATGGCGAAGGCCGCCGTCATGACGCGCTCCGGGTTGAGGCCGGCGAAGAGCTGGAGGAGGCCCGCGTCCTCTCCCCCTACGACTTCGTCGTGGGAGGTGCCCCCACCGACCAGGGCCGAGGGGGGCAGGCGCACGTCGTCCAGGACCAGCTCGAACTGCTTTTCCGCCGCCTGGAGTTCCATGTCGATGACCGAGCGGGAGAAGCCCGGGGCGTCCCTCGGGACGATGAACAGGCAGGGCTTGAGGCGGCCCGTGCGGGCGTCCTCCGTGCGGCCGACGACGAGGGTGGCGTCGGCGATGTCCACCCCGGAGATGAAGACCTTGCGGCCGGTGAGGACCCAGTCGTCGCCGTCGCGCCGGGCGGTGGTGGTGATGCGGTGGGAGTTGGAGCCGGCGTCGGGTTCGGTGATCCCGAAGGCCATGGTGCGGCTGCCGTCCGCGAGGCCGGGGAGCCAGGCGCTCTTCTGGGCGTCGGTGCCGAAGCGGGCGATGACCGTGCCGCAGATGGCCGGCGAGACCACCATCATGAGGAGGGGGCAGCCCGCCGCGCCCAGCTCTTCGAGGACGATGGAGAGTTCGGCGATGCCGCCGCCCCCGCCGCCGTACTCCTCGGGGAGGTTGACGCCGAGGTAGCCGAGCTTGGCGGCGTCGGCCCACAGCTCGTCGGGGTGGCGGCCCTCGCGGGCGACGCGGGCGAGGTAGTCGCGGCCGTAGCGCTGCCCGAGGGCGGACACGGCGGCGCGCAGGGCCTGGTGCTCTTCGGTCTCGATCACTGCTGGTCCTCCTGGACTACGGCGAGCAGGGCGCCGAACTCGACCTGGCGGCCGGTGACGGCGTGGAGCGCGGTGAGCGTGCCGGAGGCGGGGGCGAGGATGCGGTGCTCCATCTTCATGGCCTCCAGCCACAGCAGGGGCTGCCCGGCGGTGACGGTGCTGCCGGGGGCGAGGCCCTCGGCGATGCGGACGACGGTGCCGGGCATGGGGGCGAGCAGGGAGCCCGGTTCGGTGCGGTCCTGGGGATCGGGGAACCGGGGTACGGGCACGAGGGCGTGGGAGCCGAGCACGGAGTCCACGTAGACCGTGTTCGATTTGCGTTTCACGTGGAACATCCGCCGGACTCCGGCGACTTCGAGGGCGACCGTGTCCGCAGTGGCCTCCAGGACGCGGACGTCCGGGTCCTCCACCGGGTCGTAGCGGGCCTCGTACTCGGTACCGGCCACCGTGTAGCGGCGGGCCCGGGGCTGGGAGCGGAGGTTGCGCCAGCCGCCGAGGCGGGCGGCGAGGGGGGCGCCGGGAGCCGGGGCCGCTTCGGCGAGGGCCGCGGCCAGACAGGCGAGCGCGGGGTCCGGGCCGGCTTCGACGAGGGCGTCGAGGTGGCGTTCGTAGAAGCCGGTGTCGAGCCGGGCGGCGGCGAACTCGGGGTGGCGCAGCGAGCGTACGAGGAGGTCGCGGTTGGTGGTCAGGCCGTGGATCCGGGCCCGGGACAGGGCGTCCGCCAGGATCCGGACCGCCTCGGCGCGGGTCGGGGCGTGGGCGACGACCTTGGCGAGCATGGGGTCGTAGTGGACGCCGACGGTGTCCCCGGCGGTGAAGCCGGTGTCGACGCGGACGTGGCCGGGGAGGTCGAGGGTGTGCAGCACCCCGGTCTGCGGGCGCCAGTCGTGCGCCGGGTCCTCCGCGTAGAGCCGGGCCTCGACGGCGTGGCCCGAGGGCGTGGGCGGGGTGAGGGGAAGCGGCCGGCCCTCGGCGATGCGCAGTTGGAGGGCGACCAGGTCGAGGCCGAAGACCGCTTCGGTGACGGGGTGTTCCACCTGGAGGCGGGTGTTCATCTCCAGGAAGTACGGACGGCCGTCGGCGCCGACGAGGAACTCGACGGTGCCCGCGCCCCGGTAGGAGACCGCGCGGGCGGCGGCTACGGCGGCCGTGTGCAGGGTCTCGCGCAGGGTTTCCGGCAGGCCGGGGGCGGGGGCCTCCTCGATGACCTTCTGGTGGCGGCGCTGGAGGGAGCAGTCGCGGGTGCCGAGCGCCCAGACGGTGCCGTGGGCGTCGGCGAGGACCTGCACCTCGACGTGCCGGCCGCGTTCCACGTACGGCTCGGCGAAGACCTCGTCGTCCCCGAAGGCCGAGAGGGCCTCGGCCCGGGCCGCCTCCAGGGACTCCTTGAGGGAGTCCAGGTCGCGTACGACGCGCATCCCGCGGCCGCCGCCGCCCGCCGCCGCCTTGAGCAGAAGCGGCAGGTCGGCGGCCGTGGCCGCGGCCGGGTCGACGGGGTCGAGGAGGGGGACGCCGGCGGCGCGCACGAGCTCCTTGGCCCGGGTCTTGGAGGCCATGGCCTCGATGGCCTCGGGCGGCGGGCCGACCCAGGTCAGGCCGGCGGCCAGGACCTGCCGGGCGAAGCCGGCGTTCTCGGAGAGGAAGCCGTAGCCGGGGTGCACGGCGTCCGCACCGGCCGCGCGGGCCGCCGCGATCAGGAGGTCGCCGCGCAGGTAGGTGTCGGCGGGCGCGGCCCCGGGCAGGCGGACGGCCGCGTCGGCGTGGCGGACGTGCAGGGCGTCGGCGTCGGGGTCGGAGTGCACGGCGACCGTGGACAGGCCCAGGTCGCGGGCCGTGCGGAAGATCCGGACGGCGATCTCGCCCCGGTTGGCGACGAGGAGGGAGGTGATCGAATCGACCGGGGTGGGCGAGGTGGTCGAATCGATCGGGGTGGGCGAGGTGATCGGTGCGGTCATCTGGGGCTCACATCCGGAAGACGCCGAAGCCGCCGCGGGCGCCCTCGACGGGGGCGTTGTGGACGGCCGACAGGCACAGGCCGAGGACGGTACGGGTGTCGCGGGGGTCGATGACGCCGTCGTCGTACAGCCGCCCGGAGAGGAAGAGGGGCAGGGACTCGGACTCGATCTGGGCCTCCACGAAGGCCCGCATCCCGGCGTCCTGTTCCTCGTCATACGGCAGTCCCCGGGCGGCGGCGGACTGGCGGGAGACGATCGACAGCACCCCGGCGAGCTGCTGGGGGCCCATGACGGCGGACTTGGCGCTGGGCCAGGCGAAGAGGAACCGGGGTTCGTAGGCGCGTCCGCACATGCCGTAGTGGCCGGCGCCGTAGCTCGCGCCGATGAGGACGGACAGGTGCGGGACGCGGGAGTTGGAGACCGCGTTGATCATCATCGAGCCGTGTTTGACGATGCCGCCCTGCTCGTACTCCTTGCCCACCATGTAGCCGGTGGTGTTGTGGAGGAAGAGGAGGGGGATGTCGCGCTGGTTGGCGAGCTGGATGAACTGGGCGGCCTTCTGCGACTCGGCGCTGAACAGCACGCCCTGCGCGTTGGCGAGGATGCCGACCGGGTAGCCGTGCAGGGTGGCCCAGCCGGTGACCAGGCTGGTGCCGTAAAGGGGCTTGAACTCGTCGAAGTCGGAGGCGTCGACGATGCGGGCGATGACCTCGCGCGGGTCGAAGGGGGTCTTCAGGTCCGGCGGGACGATCCCGAGGAGCTCCTCCGGGTCGTACAGCGGCTCCTCGGCCCGGGGCGGCTCGGCGTACGGCTTGCGGTGGTTGAGCCGGGCCACGATGCGGCGGGCCTGGCGGATGGCGTCGTACTCGTCGAGGGCGTAGTGGTCGGCGAGGCCGGACACGCGGGCGTGCATGTCGGCGCCGCCGAGGGACTCGTCGTCGCTCTCCTCGCCGGTGGCCATCTTGACCAGGGGCGGACCGCCGAGGAACACCTTGGAACGGTCCTTGATCATGACGGTGTGGTCGGACATCCCGGGGATGTACGCGCCGCCGGCCGTGGAGTTGCCGAAGACGACGGCGACGGTCGGGATGCCGGCGGCGGAGAGCCGGGTCAGATCGCGGAAGACCGCCCCGCCCGGGATGAAGATCTCCTTCTGGGAGGGCAGGTCCGCGCCGCCGGACTCGACGAGGCTGATGCACGGCAGCCGGTTCCGGAGGGCGATCTCGTTGGCCCGCAGGGCCTTCTTCAGCGTCCAGGGGTTGCTGGCGCCGCCGCGGACGGTGGGGTCGTTGGCGGTGATCAGGCACTCGACGCCCTCGACGGTGCCGATGCCGGTGACCATCGAGGCGCCGACCGGGTAGTCGCTGCCCCAGGCGGCCAGCGGGGACAGCTCCAGGAAAGGGGTGTCGGGGTCGAGGAGCAGCTCGATCCGCTCGCGCGGCAGCAGCTTGCCGCGGTCCCGGTGCCGGGCGGTGTACTTCTCCCCGCCGCCGGCGAGGGCCTTGGCGTGCTCGGCGTCCAGCTCCGCGAGCCGCTCCAGGGCGGCGGTACGGGCCTGCGCGTGCTCGGCGGCGTGCGGGTCGACGGTGGTTCCGAGGCGGGTCATCGGGTCCCCTCAGGAGCGGGTGTCGGGGTGGCGGGGAGGCCCCCGCCACCGCGGGGGAGGAGGTGGGCCGGGATGTCGAGGTGGCGGGCGCGCAGCCATTCGCCGAGGGCCTTGGCCTGCGGGTCGAAGCGGTGTCCGGAGGCGACGCCGTCTCCGAGGACGCCGGGGACGGTGAAGTTCAGGGCGCGGAGGTTCGGCAGCTCGTGGCGGGTGACGGCCAGCTCACGCGTCTCGGGCAGCAGCTCCTGGAACGCCGCCACGGTGAGGGTGCGGTGCAGCCACCGCCAGGCCTCCTCGTCCTCCACCCACACCCCGACGTTGGCGTCGCCGCCCTTGTCCCCGCTCCGCGCCCCCGCCACCGCCCCGAGGGGCGCCCGGACGGTGGGGGCGGGCACGGCGGGCGGAACCGGCGCGGGGTCCGGCGCGGGGTCCCCGGCCGGGGCCGGCGCCGGGTCCAGGCCGAGGGCCGGCGCCGGGTCCGGCGGGGGCGGGACCGGCAGGCGGGTGCCGTCCTCCAGGACCGCCGCGTGCGGCACGGAGCCGGCCGGGACCAGGGCCG
Organism: Streptomyces sp. NPDC004126; assembly: GCF_050275515.1. Lineage (NCBI taxonomy): Bacteria > Bacillati > Actinomycetota > Actinomycetes > Kitasatosporales > Streptomycetaceae > Streptomyces > Streptomyces sp. NPDC004126. The sequence continues at coordinate 16,789 of NZ_JBNNPF010000062.1, forward strand.
AGTCGAACACCCCGTAGGGCTGGGCCGGTCCCGGCGGGGCCGTCACGTGGAAGCCCGGATAGCTGCCGAGGGCCAGCTCCACCGCGGCCGAGGTCAGCGCCCGCCCCACCCGGTCCGGGGACGGATCGCGGACCACCAGCCGCAGCAGGGCGCTCGCCTCCTCCTCCGTTCCCGCGTCGGCGTGGTCCGTGCGGGCGAGGGTCCAGCGGACGGACTCCACCTCGCGCAGCGCCCCCGCCAGCTGCGCCCGCACCAGGGCGGCCTTCGCGTCGATGTCGAGGCCCGTCAGGACGAACACCACCTCGTTGCGCCAGCCGCCGACGCGGCTGACGCCGACCTTCAGGGTGGCGGGCGGGGCCTCCCCCCGGACCCCGCTGATCCGGACCCGGTCCTCGCCGTCCGGGGCCAGGCGGACCGTGTCCAGGCGGGCGGTGACGTCGGGGCCGAGGTAGCGCACGCCCTGGGTCTCGTACAGCAGCTGGGCGGTGACCGTGCCCGGTGTGACGGCGCCGCCGGTGCCGGGGTGCTTGGTGACGACCGCCGAGCCGTCCTCGAAGACCTCCGCGAGCGGGAAGCCGGGCCGCCGGACGTCGTGGGCGGTGAAGAAGGAGTAGTTGCCCCCGGTGGCCTGCGTACCGCATTCCAGGACGTGGCCCGCGACCACCGCACCCGCCAGCCGGTCGTGGTCCTGCGGGCCCCAGTCGAACCACCAGGCGGCCGGCCCGCTGACCAGCGCCGCGTCCGTGACCCGGCCGGTCACCACCACGTCCGCTCCGGCCCGCAGGCAGGCGGTGATCCCGGCGCCGCCCAGGTAGGCGTTGGCGGTGAGCGCGTCCTGCCCGTACGGCATCAGGTCGTCGCCCTCGACGTGCGCGACGGAGACGGGCACCCCCACCTTCGCCGCCAGCGCCCGCACCGCCGCCGCCAGCCCGGCCGGGTTCAGCCCGCCGGCGTTCGTCACGATCCGCACGCCCCGGTCGTGCGCCAGCCCGAGGCCCTCCTCCAGCTGCTTCAGGAAGGTCTTCGCATAGCCGAGGTCCGGGTTCTTCAGGCGGTCCCGGCCGAGGATCAGCATGGTGAGCTCGGCGAGGTAGTCGCCGGTCAGCACGTCCAGCGGGCCGCCCGTCAGCATCTCGCGCACGGCGTCGAACCGGTCCCCGTAGAAGCCGGACGCGTTGCCGACGCGCAGCGCCCGCCGCGTCACCGCCCGCCGCCCCGCGCGTCGCGGCCCTGCGCGTCGCCGCCCCGCGCGTCGCGGCCCTGGCCCGCCGGGCCGGCGAAGGCCTGGGCGATGTCGAGCCAGCGGTCGGCGTCGGGCCCGGTCGCGGTGAGGGCGAGGTCGGCGCGGTGGGCGCGCTGGGTGACCAGCAGGCAGAAGTCCAGCGCCGGCCCGGTGATCCGCTGCGGGGCGTCCGCCGGTCCGTACGCCCACACCCCGACCCCGTCCGGAGCGGTCAGCTCCACCCGGAACTCCCCCTCCGGCGCGGGCAGTCCCCGTACCGCGTACGCGTAGTCGCGCGCCCGGACCCCGATCCGCGCGACGTGCCGCAGCCGGGCCGTGGGCGTGCGCGGCACGCCGAGCGCGTCGGCCACGTCCTGGCCGTGGGCCCAGGTCTCCATGAGCCGGGCGCTCGCCATCGACGCGGCCTTCATCGGCGGCCCGTACCAGGGGAACCGGGCGTCCGGCGAGGCCGCCGCGAGCGCCGCGTCGAGCGCCGCCCGGCCCTCGCGCCACCGGGCGAGCAGCTCCGCGGGCTCCAGCGCGGCGCCCTCCTCCGCGCCTTCGTCGACGAACGACTCGGGGGCCTTCAAGGCCTCCTCCACCATCCGCGCGAAGCCCTCCGCATCGGTGAGGGCGAGCAGCGCGGCCCGGTCGGTCCAGTGCAGGTGGGCGATCTGGTGGGCGACGCTCCAGCCGGGCGCGGGCGTCGGTCGGGCCCAGACCTGCGCGGGCAACTCCCCCACGATCGAGTCGAGTTCGCCGCCCTCCTCGCGGAGGTCGGCGAGGAGACCGGCGAAGACGGTGGCGGCGGACGGATCGGGCACGGAGTGCTCCCCTCTCGGCGTGGGGGGAAGCCTGGCAGCCTCCGCTAAAACAATCAAGCATGCTTGCATTATTTTTGCGAGCCGCGTCCGATTCCCGCCACTCCCGTCAACCAGGCGCTTCAGGCGGCCACTTGAGCGGTTCCGGCCATCAGGCAAGGCCCGGCAGAGGACGCGGCCGGAACGCGCCGCACCCCGCCCGAGACGAACAGGGGCGGTTCCGGCCGTACGCCGTCAACGCGCCCTGCACGCGCCCGCCGTGCGCCGATACTGGGGGCTTCCCCGCCCGCGCCGCCGCCGAGCCGGGCTCCGCACCACACCGCACCCCCTCCCTCCACGCGCCCCGCCACGCCACTCGACGACGAGGACGGTCCGCCGTGCATCCCGCTGCCCCAGCCGCGTCCCACTCCCTCTATCCCGAGCTCGACGCCACCGCCCTCACCGCCTTCGCCACCGCCCTGGAGAGCGGCGACCCCGCCGGCCTGCCGCCCGCGCGCGCCGCGGACGTGCGGGCCGCCCGGGCCGCGGCCACCTTCAGCCGGGGCAAGGTGACCGGCGCCTGCGGGGACCTGCTCGACGCCGCGTTCTGGCGGCACGCCGGACCCGGGCCGCGCGCGGTCCTCGTACTGCCCTCGCCGTGGACGGCCCTGGGCTGGACCGCGTACGCCGTCCAGGCCGCCGCGCTCGCGGCCCGCGGCTACGACGTGCTCGCCTACACCGTCCGCGGGTTCGGCCGATCCGACGGCCAGTCCGACTTCGCCGGCCCGCTGGACGTCGCCGACGGCAGACGAGCCCTGGACCACCTCCTGGAACGCGCCGCCGGCCCGGTCACCAGGATCGGCTTCCTCGGCGTCTCGTACGGCGCCGGCATCGGCCTGCTCGTCGCCGCGCACGACCCCCGCGTCGACGCGGTGGCGGCCCTCAGCGCCTGGGGCGACCTCGGCGAGGTCCTGTACGAGAACTCCACCCGCCGCGCCGCCGCCGTACAGGCCCTGCTCGCGTCGGCCGGACGGGCCCGGCTCAGCCCGGAGACGGAGCGGGCCCTGGAGGACGTCCTCGCCGACCGGGACGCCGAGGGCGCCCTGCGGTGGGCCCAGCAGCGCTCTCCGTCCGCGCACGTCAAGGAGTTCAACCGCAGGCGGGTGGCGGTCTTCCTCGCGCACGCCTGGCACGAGACGCTCTTCCCCGCCAACCAGACGCTGGCGCTGTTCGGCGAACTCACCGGCCCCAAGCGGCTCGACCTGTCGGTCGGCGACCACTGCGGCCCCGAGAGCGCGGGGCTGCTGGGGCTGCCGAGCCCGGTGTGGACGGACGCGCACCGCTGGCTCGACCACCACCTGTGCAGCGCCGCCAACGGGGTGGAGGAGGAGGGCGAGGTGCGCTCCGAGGTGATGTGGAGCCGCGCCCTGGAACCCTCCGCCGCCCTGCCGGTCCCGGGCGGGAGCGTCCGCCGGCTGTACCTCACCGGCGGCGCGCCGCCGGCCGGGTTCGGGGGGCTGGCCGGGGAGCCCGAGCACGGCTGGACGGCGGGCGTGCTGTGCGGGGTGGACACCCCGGCCGGCGCGGCCGACGCGGTGGTGCGGTCCGGCTACGCCGAGATGGCGGGCCTCCCGAAGCCGTACCCGGGCGGCGAGATCGGCGCCGCCGCGGCCGCGGCCGTCACCGCCGCCTGGGCCGCGGACCCGGCCGAGGAGACCCTCCGCGTACGGGGCGTCCCCCGCCTGCGCGTGACGTACCGCGCCGCGAACTCCGGGTCCACCTTCGTCGCGTACCTCCTGGACCTGGCCCCGGACGGCTCGGCCCGGCTGATCACGCACGCGCCGTTCAGCGACCTGCACTCCCCGCCGGACAGCCTGGTCGGCGCGGACATCGACCTCCAGGCCGCGGCGTACGACGTCCCGCGCGGACACCGGCTCCTGCTGGTGGCGGCCGCCCGGGACCCCCTCTACGGGGACGCCAACCTGCCGCGCGCGACGCTGTCGTTCACCTCGCCGGAGCCGACACCGTCGTACCTGGAGGTGCCGGTGGGATGAGGGGGTCGCAGGATCAGGATCCCGGATCCCGGATCCCGGATCCCGGATCCCGGATCCCGGATCCCGGATCCCGGATCCCGGATCCCGGATCCCGGATCCATACAACCGTTCCATACAAACGTATTGAACAACCGTATGGATCCTGGTTATGGTTCTTCACGTCAAGGCGCGAACGAACCGCGAAGGGAAACACCATGACCGCGAACGACACCACCACCCGCTCGGAACTCACCATCGACGGCCGCCGGTTGTCGTACCTCGACTTCGGCGGCACCGGCCGCCCGCTGGTCGCCCTGCACGGGCACCTGGCCGAGGGGAGCACGTTCGCCGACCTCGCCCGCGCCCTCGGCCCCGAGTGGCGGGTGATCGCCCCGGACCAGCGCGGCCAGGGCGAATCCGACCGCGCCGCCGACTACACGCGGGAGGGGTACCTCTCCGACATCGGCGCCCTCCTGGACCACCTGGGGCTGGAGCGCGTCGTCCTGCTCGGCCACTCCCTCGGCGCCGTCAACGCCTACCAGTTCGCCGCGCGGCACCCCGAGCGCGTGAGCGCCCTCGTCAACGCCGAGGGCCCCGCCGCGCTCGGGCTCGACGGCTCCAACCCCCTGGCGTTCCTGCTGCAGCTCCCGTACGACGCCCCGACCCGCGAGGCCCTGGTCGCGGGCCTCGGGCCGGCCGCGCCGTACTTCTCCGACCGGCTCCGGGAGAACCCCGACGGCACCTGGCGCCTGCCCTTCCACCCCCTGGAGATGCACGACTCCGAGCACCACGTCCACGGCGACCACTGGGCCGACTGGACGGCCTCCACCTGCCCGGCACTGCTCGTACGCGGCACGCAGGGCGTCATCCCGGCCGACCAGGCCCGCGCCATGACGGAACGCCGCCCCGGCACCACCCTGACGGAACTCGACACCGACCACTTCATCCACACCGCCGCCCCGACCGCCTTCGCGGCGGCGGTGTCCCGGTTCCTGGAGGGGGTGTGAGGGGCGGGATCCCCTGGGGCGGTCGTCGGAGAGGGTTTGGGGGTTTCCCGTCAGTCCCATCGTCCTTCCGCTTCGGCCCGGTCCCTCAAGGGCGCTCCCTCCGGTCGCGTCGCTTCGCGATGGCCTTCGGCCACCCTTGACCGACCGGTCCGAACCGGAAAGCCGAAAGACTGCCGGGAAACCCCCAAAAGGAACGGTCACAGGGGGAGACGAGCCAGAAGCGGCCCCGTCAGCGACGAGACGAGGGGCCGGGCGCCGGCTCGCCATGCCTACGGCTCCCAAGATGTCGCAGCTCCGGGCCGGGAAGCCCCCAAGCGCAGCAGATCGCTACGCGCTCCTCCCGTCTCAGCGTCCGACCACCGCCTTGGGCTGATGCCGGCACCAGAGGCCGAAAAGACCAGCCCAGGGAGCCGACGGACGCGACAGATCGCTACGCGCTCCTCATTTCTCAGCGTCCGGCGACCGTCTGGGGCTGGTCCGATAGGGGGCCATCATGAGGACGTGTTGCACGTACTGGAGTCCCCCGGGGGACTGACCGACAGGGCGCGGCGTTTCCTGGCCGCGCGGGCCCGCGCCGTTCCGTTCCCGAACATCGAGAACCCGGGCGACGTCGAGGTCGCCGAGCGGCTCGCCCGCTTTCCGGGTGTGGACGAGGGCCTGGTCCTCGCCGGTCTCCGCCGCGCGCAGGCCCGCTACGGCGGGCTGGTCTACCGGACTTCGGCGTGGTCGTTCGAGGAGGAGATCCGGTTCGAGCCGTGGCCCGCCTACAAGGCGAGCGCGGAACACGGGCCGCTGGGGCAGTTCATCGGTCACGGCGTGGCGCACCCCTACTCCGTGACGCTGCGAGGTGACGGCACGGTGGTGTACCGGTTCGGCCGGGACGTGGCGGTGTTCCCGGATCCCGACGCCCTCATCGAGGCGGACGCCCTGTACTGGGAGTGCGAGAGCTGGATTCCCGTGGTCGAGCCGAAGCCCGGGCAGTCTCCGGCCGGGGTGTGGGAGGCGGCGTCCAGGCTGCCCCTGATCCGGGAGGGCCACACGGAGTGGTGGTGGGAGTCCGACGGTTTCCGGGTGCACCTGTGGCGGACGTTCGCGGAGCTCTTCGAGCAGGAGCGTCTGGTGAAGTGGGGGGTCTGGGCGCGGGACGAGGCAGGGGTGCGGGCCGCCCGACGGTTCCTCGCGGGCCTTCCCGTTAGGGTGGACGGCACATCGTGAACCGGAACAAGGAGCAGACGTGAGCGGCATCGCCCTGCAGCAGGAGATCGCCCGGGAACTCCAGGTCGCCGAGACCTTCGAGGCCGAGCGGGAGATCGAGCGCCGGGTGGCCTTCCTCACCGAGCGGCTGACCTCCACGGGTCTGCGCTCCCTCGTACTGGGCATCAGCGGCGGCGTCGACTCGACCACCTCGGGCCGGCTCTGCCAGCTCGCCGTCGAGCGGGCCCGCGAGGCGGGGCACGAGGCGCAGTTCTACGCGATGCGGCTGCCCTACGGCGTCCAGGCCGACGAGCACGACGCGCAGCTCGCCCTGTCCTTCATCCAGGCCGACCACGTCCTGACCGTGGACATCAAGCCCGCCAGCGACGCGGCGCTCGACGCGTCGGCAACCGCAGGCGTGACCTTCCGCGACGCGCACCACCGGGACTTCGTGCACGGCAACATCAAGGCCCGCCAGCGCATGATCGCCCAGTACGCCGTGGCCGGCGCGCACGCGGGTCTTGTGGTCGGCACCGACCACGCCGCCGAGGCCATCTCCGGGTTCTTCACCAAGTTCGGCGACGGCGCAGCGGACCTGGTCCCGCTGACCGGCCTGACCAAGCGCCGGGTCCGCGCCATCGCCGACGCCCTGGGCGCCCCCGCCGAGCTGGTGTGGAAGACCCCCACGGCCGACCTGGAGACCCTCGACCCGGGCAAGGCCGACGAGGACGCCCTCGGCGTCACCTACGACGACATCGACGACTTCCTCGAAGGCAAGCCGGTGGACGCGCGCGCCTACGAGACGATCGTCAACCGCTACCGCCTCACCGAGCACAAGCGCCAGCTCCCCATCGCCCCCTGAACATCAGCCCCGGACGGCCGTCCGACGCTGAGACGAGAGGAGCGCGTAGCGATCTGACGCGCCCCTCGGCTCCCTGGGCTGCTCTTTTCGGCCTCTCGTGCCGGTATCAGCCCCAGACGGTCGTCGGACGCTGAGGAATGAGGAGCGCGTAGCGATCTGACGCGCCCGCCCGCTCCCTGGGCTGCTCTGTTCGGCCTCTCGTGCGGGTAGCCGCGCACCCGGCCCGGAATCGCAGATGAGGGGCCCGTATGCCCGGTGGGCCGGCGCCCGGCCCCTCGCCTCATCTCCGACAGGCCCGCTCCTGGAGTGTCTCCCCCTGTGACCGTTCCTTTTGGGGGTTTCCCGGCAGTCTTTCGGCATTCCGGGGCGGGACGGCCTGTCAAGGGTCGCCGAAGGCGATCGCGAAGCGACGCGACCGAAGGGAGCGCCCTTGACAGGACGGCCCGAACCGGAAGGACGATGGGACTGACGGGAAACCCCCAAACCCTCCCCGACTACCGCCCCAGGGGATCCCGCTCCCCCTCAGCCGGCGTCCCTCGGCTCCCTCGGTTCCCTCTGCGACCGGACCGCGCCCATGCTGGCCGCGATCACCAGGGCGATCGCGAGCGCGTCCAGCGGTGACATCGCCTGGCTCAGGACCAGGAAGCCCGCGGTCGCCGCGATGGCCGGTTCCAGGCTCATCAGGATCGCGAAGGTCGGGGCCGGGAGCCGGCGCAGGGCGAGGAGCTCCAGCGTGTACGGGAGCACCGACGACAGCACCGCGACGCCGAGGCCCAGTGCCAGCGTGCTCGGGGTGAGGAGGTCGGAGCCGGCCTCCACCACGCCCAGCGGGAGCGAGATAACCGCGGCCACCGCCATCGCCAGGGCCAGGCCGTCGGCCTGCGGGAAGCGGCGCCCGGTACGGGCGCTGAAGACGATGTACGCCGCCCACATCGCGCCCGCGCCCACCGCGAGGCCGGCGCCGAGCAGGTCGAGGCCGCCGAGGCCTCCTCCGCCGTGGCCGGCCAGCAGGGCGACACCGGCCAGGGCCAGGGCGGCCCACAGCAGGTTCACCAGGCGGCGCGAGACGATCACGGACAGGGCCAGCGGACCGAGCACCTCCAGGGTGACGGCGGGGCCGAGCGGGATGCGGTCGATGGACTGGTAGAAGAGGCCGTTCATGCCGGCCATGGCCACGCCGAAGGCGATGACCGTCCCCCAGTCGGAACGCCCGTACCCGCGCACCTTGGGACGGCACAGGACGAGGAGCACCAGCGCGGCGGCCGCGAGCCGCAGCGTGACGACGCCCGCCGCGCCCACCCTCGGCATGACCATCACCGCGAAGGCGGCCCCGAACTGCACCGACACCCCGGCTGAGACCACCAGCGCGACCGGCCCGAGCCGGGAGGCCCGGGCGGGGGCGGAAACCGGACCGGAGACCGGACCGGAAGCCGGAACGGCGGTCGTCGGGGACGAAGAGGATGGTGCGGGCATGAATCCAGACTAAGGGGTACGTAAGGCCCATCAGCGAGTGTTCTGCCTTACAACCCCTCCGCCAGGAGTTCCGCCAGGTGCCGTGCCCGGTGCCCGCCCAGCTGCGCGATCTGGGTGCGGCACGAGAACCCGTCCGCCAGCACCGCCGCGTCCGGCGCGGCCGTGCGCAGCGACGGCAGCAGCTGCTCCTCGGCGCACGCCACCGAGACGGCGTGGTGGCCGGGCTCGAAGCCGAAGTTGCCCGCGAGGCCGCAGCAGCCGCCGCTGAGCTCCCCCGTCAGCCCGGCGCGTGCGCGCAGCCGCCGGTCGGCGGCGTCGCCGAGGACGGCGTGCTGGTGGCAGTGGGTCTGCCCGGCGACGGGCCGGTCCAGGCGGGGCGGGGTCCAGTGGGGGGCGTGCTCCTCCAGGGTCTCCGCGAAGGTGCGGACGGCTGCGGCGAGGCGGTGGGCTCGGGGGTCGTCGGGGAGGAGGGCCGGGAGGTCGGTGCGCAGGGCCGCCGCGCAGCTGGGTTCGAGGACCAGCACGGGTCCTCGTACGCCGTCCAGGTCGCCCAGGGTGTCCAGGGTGCGCCGGAGCACCCTGCGGGCGCGGTCCAGCCGGCCGGTGGAGACGTAGGTCAGCCCGCAGCACACCCGGCCCCCGGCAGGGACGGTGACGCCGAGGCCGGCCGCCGTCAGCACCCGGACTGCGGCGCGGCCGGCCTCGGGGGCCAGGTACTCCGTGAAGGTGTCGGGCCACAGGGTCACGGTCACGGCGGTCCCGCTCCCGGTCGGGGCAGCGGCCCCCCGCGCGCCCCACCACCGCGTGAACGGCACCCCCGCCACCGCCGGCAGTCCCCGCTCCCGGGCCAGCCCGGGCACCCGCAGCACGCGGCCCGCCGCGTTGACGGGCCCGGCTGCCCGCAGCGCGGCGATCAGCCGGAGCCACGCGGGAAGGCCGCCCAGGGTGTAGTGCGAGAGCGGCCGGAGGCGGCCGGACCAGTGGCGGTGCAGGAACTCCGCCTTGTACGCGGCGACGTCCACGCCGACCGGGCAGTCGCTGCGGCAGCCCTTGCAGCCGAGGCAGAGGTCGAGGGCCTCGGCGACCTCCGCCGAGCGCCACCCGTCGGTGATGACCTCCCCGGCCAGCATCTCGTGCAGCAGCCTGGCCCGGCCGCGCGTGGAGTGCCGTTCCTCGCCCGTGACCCGGTACGACGGGCACATCACCCCGGCCCCGCCCGGCTCGGCGGACCGGCACTTGGCGACGCCGACGCAGCGGGCCACCTCCGCCCCGAGCGGCGCGCCGGCCGGGACCACCGCGAAGCGGAGGTTCTCGTCCAGCCGGGCCGGCCGGACCAGGATTCCGGGGTTCATGCCGGCCGCCGGGTCCCACAGGTCCTTGTACGCCCCGAAGAGCTCCACGACCCGCGGCCCGTACATCCGCGGCAGCAGCTCCGCGCGGGCCTGTCCGTCGCCGTGCTCCCCCGACAGGGAGCCGCCGTGGGCGACGACCAGGTCGGCCAGTTCCTCCGAGAAGGCCCGGAAGCGGGCCACGCCCGCCGCCGAGACCAGGTCGAAGTCGATCCGTACGTGGACGCAGCCCTCGCCGAAGTGCCCGTACGGGGTCCCGTGCAGCCCGTGCTGCGCCAGCAGGGCCCGGAACTCCCGCAGGTACGCGCCGAGCCGCGCGGGCGGGACCGCGCAGTCCTCCCACCCCGGCCAGGCCATCGCGCCGGACGGGGTCCGGGTCGCGGTGCCCGCCGCGTCCTCCCTGATCCGCCACAGGGCGCGCTGCGCGGCCGGGTCGGTCACCAGTGCCGCGTCGAGCGCGTCGGCGTCCCGCAGCAGGCGCCGGCCCGCGGCCTCGTCCGGCATCTCCACGAACAGCCAGGCCCGGCCCCTGGGCAGGCCGGCGGCGCCGCGCACCAGGTCCTCGGCCATGCCCTCGACCGTGAGCGGCCCGTGTCCGAGGAGCCCGGCGGCGGCGTCCGCGGCAGCGCTCTCGTCGGGGTAGCCGAGCACCGCGAGGACGGGCGCGGGCGGCAGCTCCACCAGGCGCACCACCGCCTCCGTGACCACGCCGAGGGTGCCTTCGCTGCCGCAGAAGGCCCGTGCGACCCGCACCCCGCGTTCGGGGAGCAGGGCGTCGAGCCCGCCGTAGCCGGAGATGCGGCGGGAGAAGGAGCCGTCGGCGAGGCCGGTGCGGAGTACGGCGAGGTTGCCCTCGACGAGTTCCCGCAGTCCGGCCGGCGCCCCCGTCCAGCCGGTGCCGATCCGGTGGGCGGCGCCGCCGTAGCGGACGACCTCCAGCTCCGTGACGTTGTCGGCGGTGGTGCCCCAGGCGACGGAGTGGGCCCCGCACGCGTTGTTGCCGATCATCCCGCCGAGGGTGCAGCGGGAGTGCGTGGACGGGTCGGGCCCGAAGGTGAGGCCGTACGGGCGCACGGCGTCGCGCAGCCGGTCGAGCACCAGCCCGGGTTGGACGACGGCGGTGCGGGCCTCGGGGTCCACGGACACCAGGGCGTTCATGTGCCGGGTGAGGTCGAGCACGACCCCGGTGCCCGTCGCCTGCCCGGCGATGGAGGTGCCGCCGCCGCGCGGTACGACGGGCACCCCGGCTTCGGCGCAGATCCGCAGCGCGGCCGCCACGTCCCCGGCGTCGCGCGGGGCGACGACCCCGACGGGCACCCGCCGGTAGTTCGAGGCGTCCATGGTCGCGAGGGCCCGCGCGGCGGCGCCGAAGTCCACCTCCCCGCGCAGCTCTGCCCGCAAGGTCCGCTGGAGTTCCCCGGTTGACGTCACGGCGCCCACCTTGCCACCGGCGGCCCGCCACCCCCGTCCCGGCACGGCGCCGGTTCCGTAGAGTGGCCTGCCCGGCCGGCTCGCCTGCCTACCCGGCCTGACGAGGGGGATCCGACGTGACCAGCAGTATCGACGGCAGTACCAGAGGCAGTGGCAACAGCACCAACAGCGCCGCGGTGGGCCGGAACACACCCGCCCGGATCAGCTTCTGGTCCGCCGCCTGCGGCATGGGCCTGATCGCCGGCATCTTCCTGACGCCGTTGCTGTGGATCGGCTTCGGCCGCTTCTACACCTTCTTCATGGCGGTGTTCGGGCTCGTCGCGATCCCCGCGGGGCACCTGGGCCGGCGCCGCGCCAAACGCCTCGGCGGCCGCGACAAGGGCGCGGCCCTGTTCGGCATCCTGGCCGGCTGGCTGCTGCTCCTGGTCAGCCTGCTGATCGTGCTCGCGTACGCCGGACTGTTCGTGGGGGTCGCGTTCCTCGTGGACGCCGTGGACTGAACCACCGGGCACGGAAGAGGACGGACGAGGACGGAAGAGGACGGACGAGGCCGGTCCGTCTCACCCGGTGGACGCGCCTCCGACGCCCGGTCCGGGACCCGATACGCTCCGCTCGTGGCTGAGATCCAGATTCCCGCTGACATCAAGCCCGCCGACGGTCGCTTCGGCGCGGGCCCCTCCAAGGTGCGGACCGAGGCGCTGGACGCCCTCGCCGCCACCGGTACCTCCCTGCTCGGCACCTCGCACCGCCAGGCCCCGGTCAAGAACCTGGTCGGCTCGGTGCGCCAGGGCCTCCGGGACCTCTTCTCCCTGCCCGAGGGTTACGAGGTGATCCTGGGCAACGGCGGCTCCACCGCTTTCTGGGACGTCGCGACCGCCGGCCTGATCGAGCGGAAGTCCCAGCACCTGACGTTCGGCGAGTTCTCGTCGAAGTTCGCCAAGGCGGCGAAGCTCGCGCCGTGGCTGGACGAGCCGTCCGTGATCTCGTCGGAGCCGGGCACGCATCCGGAGCCGGTCGCCGAGGCGGGCGTGGACGTGTACGCGTACACGCACAACGAGACCTCGACGGGTGTCGCGGCGCCGGTGAAGCGCGTCGCGGGCGCGGACGCCGGGTCGCTCGTCCTGGTGGACGCGACCTCGGGCGCGGGCGGCCTCCCGGTGGACATCACCGAGACGGACGTCTACTACTTCGCCCCGCAGAAGTCCTTCGCCTCGGACGGCGGCCTGTGGCTGGCCGCGTTCTCCCCGGCCGCCCTGGAGCGGGCCGCGCGCGTGCACGCGTCGGGCCGGCACATCCCGGAGTTCTTCTCGCTGCCGACGGCGATCGACAACTCGCTGAAGAACCAGACGTACAACACCCCGGCGCTGTCCACCCTCTTCCTGCTGGACCAGCAGCTGCGGTGGATGAACTCGCAGGGTGGTCTGGAGTTCACGACGGGCCGTACGGCGGCCAGCGCGCGGAACCTGTACGGCTGGGCGGAGGCGTCGAAGTACGCGAACCCGTTCGTGCAGGACGCCGACAAGCGTTCCGCGGTCATCGGCACGATCGACTTCTCGGACGACGTCGACGCGGCGGCGGTGGCGAAGGTGCTGCGCGCCAACGGCATCGTGGACACCGAGCCGTACCGCAAGCTGGGCCGCAACCAGCTGCGCATCGCGATGTTCCCGGCGATCGACCCGGCGGACGTGCAGGCGCTGACGGCCTGCATCGACTACGTGATCGAGCAGCTCTGACCTGACGGGCCCGCCGCCCGTCGTCCCGTACCCGTGGAGCCCCCGTCGCCTTACCGGCGCCGGGGGCTCCGGCCGTTCCCGGGGGCTCCCCACTCCACCCCGGCCCCTCCCCCCCCCCGGGACTTTCGTCCCAAAATTCGGGGCAAAAACCCAGCAAACGGACCCCCATCACCCCGCCCCCCACCTGCGCATCCACCCCTCGGGACCTTCGGCCCGCCCCTCCGGGCGCCGCCCGGACCCCGAAACCAAACACCCCGAATGCCCCTCTTGTCCGGTGTGCCGGGAACGATCCCCGGCCGGCCCGTTCCGTTCAGGAGGAACCCATGCGCAAGGCACTCACCCTCACCGCCGTAGCCCTCACCACGTCCCTGGCCCTCGGCGGCGCCACCACCGCTTTCGCCGCCGGCACCCCCACCCCCGCCGCCTCCCCCACCGCGAGCACGCACCCCGCCGCGTCCGCCCGCGTGGAGGTGCCCTCCTCGCCCGTGAAGCCCGGCGACGCCATCAGCGTCACCGTGACCGCCCCCGCCGGCTCCAAGAACCTCGCCGTCTCCTCCGCCGCCCTCGGCGGCGTCTCGCTCACCCCGGGCAAGGACGGCAGCTGGAGCGGCACCGCCCAGGTCGCCGACGTCAAGGACGGCTCCTACGGCGTCTCCCTCACCGGCAGCGCCCCCGACGGCACCAAGCTCCAGGCCACCGCCCAGCTCACCGTGAAGAAGGGCGACGCCCCGAAGCCGCCCACCCCGGTCTCCTCCACGCTCCGCCTCTCCACCGACTTCGGCCGGCCCGGCGACAAGGTCACCGTCACCGTGAAGACCACCGCCAAGGACGCCTACGTGAAGTCCGCCGCCTTCGCCGGCGGCCGCGTCGACCTGAAGAACGACGGCCACGGCACCTTCACCGGCACCGCGACCGTCGCCAAGGACGTCAAGACCGGCTACTACGGGGTCGACGCCTTCGCCGGCGGCAAGAAGTTCGACACCGCCAAGTTCTCCGTCGAGGCCAAGGGCAACCCGGACGTGAAGCCGGTCCCGCTGAAGCCCTCCGAGCACAAGACCCCCAAGGGCTCCGTGAACACCGGCCAGGCCCCCGCCGATGCCTGAGACCGCCCCCACCCGCCGCCGGGGCGGCCGCGCACGCCGCGCCGCCGCCCTGGCGGGGGTCCCGGCCCTCGCCCTGGCCCTGGCCACCGGCTGCTCGGCCGGCGCCGAAGCGCACGGCACCGCCCCCGCCCCCCGCACGGCGGCCTCCGCCCTCCCCGGCTCCGTCCTCCCCCCGTCCGTCCCCGACCGGATCGAGATCCCCGGCATCAAGGTCGACGCCCCGCTCGACACCGTCGGACTCGACGCCCAGGGCGTCATGCAGGAACCGGACTTCGCCAAACCGAAGGACGCCGCCTGGTACGAGCAGGGCCCCACCCCCGGCGAGGCCGGCGCGGCCGCGATCGTCGGGCACATGGACACCCCCGAGGCCCCCAAGGCCGTCTTCTACAACCTCAAGACCCTCAAGAAGGGCCAGGAGATCGAGGTCCACCGCACCGACGGCACCACCGCCGTCTTCGCCGTCGACTCCGTCGACACCTTCAAGAAGGACGCCTTCCCCACCGACAAGGTCTACGGCGACACCCACGGCAAGGCCGAACTGCGCCTGATCACCTGCGGCGGCAACCTCACCGCCGACCGCCACTGGGACTCCAACGTCGTCGTGTTCGCCCACCTCACGGGCAAGGCGTAGCCCCCCACGCGATACCTTCAGCACTCCAGAGGAGTACGCGGTACAGCGTGGAGGCATGCGGCGTGAACGTACGAGTGACGGCGGCCGAGAGCGGCGTGGACCCCTTCAGCACCGCCCGGCTGCGGCGGGGGGTGCTCGACGCGTGGGGCGCGGGCCCGGCCCGGTTCCGCGAGGACGCCAACGCCGAGGAGGACCTCGCGCTCGGCGGCTACCGGGACCGGCTCGTCGTCGAACTGGCCCAGAACGCCGCCGACGCCGCCGCCCGCGCCAAGGTCCCCGGCCGGCTGCGCCTGACCCTGCACCCCGCCGGACCCGACGGCCCCGCCGTGCTGGCCGCCGCCAACACCGGGGCCCCGCTCGACGCGACGGGCGTCGAGTCCCTGAGCACCCTGCGCGCCTCCGCCAAGCGGGAGAACGACCAGGGCTCGGTGGGCCGCTTCGGCGTCGGCTTCGCCGCCGTACTGGCCGTCACCGACGAGCCTGCGGTCCTCGGCCGCCACGGCGGCGTCCGCTGGTCCCTCGCCGAGGCCCGCGAACTGGCCCGGGAGACCGCGGCCTTCAGCCCGGGCCTCGGCGACGAACTCCGCCGCCGCGACGGCCACGTACCGCTGCTGCGGCTGCCGCTGCCCGCCGAGGGCACCGCCCCCGAGGGCTACGACACCGTCGTCGTCCTCCCGCTGCGCGACGCGGCCGCCGAGGACCTCACCGAACGCCTGCTGGCCGGCATCGACGACGCCCTGCTGCTGACCCTGCCCGGGCTGCGCGAGGTCGTCGTCGAAACCCCCTCCGCCGGGCACCGCGTCCTCTTCCGCCGCATGGACGGCCCGTACACCGTCATCGAGGACTCCGCCTCCGGCACCCACCGCTGGCGCACCGTCCGCCACACCGGCCCCATCGACCCCGCCCTCCTCGCGGACCGGCCCGTCGAGGAGCGCCTGCGCCCCGACTGGACGGTCACCTGGGCCGTCCCCGCCGACCCCGACGGCGCCCCCGTCCGCCCCCGCACCGCGCCCGTCGTGCACGCCCCGACCCCCACCGACGAGCCCCTCGGCGTCCCCGCCCTGCTCATCGCCTCCCTGCCGCTGGACACCGCCCGCCGCCACCCGGCGCCCGGTCCGCTGACCGACTTCCTCGTGGAGCGCGCCGCCGACGCCTACGCCGAACTCCTGGGCGCCTGGGAGCCGGTGAGCACCGCCCTGGTCGACCTCGTGCCCGGCCCGCTCGGCGGGAGCCCGCTCGACGGCGCCCTGCGCGCCGCCGTCCTCCAGCGGCTGCCCCGCACCGCGTTCCTCGCCCCGGCCGCCCCCACCGAGGAACTGCCCTCGCTGCGGCCCTTCGAGGCCGAGGTCGTGGAGGGCGCCGGCGCCGACACCGTACGGGTCCTCGCGGAGGTCCTCCCGACGCTGCTGCCCGCCGGGCTGGAACGCCGCCCCGAGCTGCGCACCCTGGGCGTGGGCAGGCTGCCGCTCGGCGACGCCATCGAGCGGATCGCCGGCATCGAGCGCACCCCGGACTGGTGGCACCGCCTGTACGACACCCTGGCCGGCGTGGACCCCGACCGGCTGTCGGGCCTGCCCGTGCCGCTCGCCGACGGCCGCACCACCATCGGCCCGCGCCACGTCCTGCTGCCCGGCCCGGACACCCCCGCCGACCTGGCCCGGCTCGGCCTGAAGGTGGCCCACCCGGAGGCCGCGCACCCGCTGCTGGAGAAGCTGGGCGCGCTCCCCGCCACCGCGCGCGCCGTCCTGACGACCCCGCAGGTCCGCGCGGCCGTGGCGGCCTCCCTGGACGCGGGCGAGGTCTGGGACGAGGACGCGCCGGATCCGGAGGAGCTCGCCGACACCGTCCTGGCCCTGGTCCGCGCGGCCGGCCTGGCCCCGGGCGAGGAGCCCTGGCTGGGCGCGCTGGCGCTGCCCGACGAGGACGGGGAGCTCGCCCCGGCCGGGGAGCTGCTGCTCGCCGGGAGCCCGCTGGCGTCGGTGCTGCGCGAGGACGAGGTCCCGTACCTGGACGCCGAGTTCGCGGCGCGCTGGGACGCGGACACGCTGGCCGCGTGCGGGGTGCTGACCGCGTTCCAGCTGGTCCGCGCCACCGACGTGGTCCTCGACCCGGATGAACTGGAGCCCCGCGAGGGCGACTTCGTCGAGCCCGACGACGCGGGTGTGCTGGACGCCGTGGACGTGTGGTGCGAGGACCTCCTCGACCAGTTCCCCGACACCCCGGTGCCGCCGGTGGCGACGGAGCTGGTCGCCGTCCGGGACCTGGACCTCGTCGACGACGACCGCTGGCCGCAGGCCCTGGCGATGCTGGCGCAGCCGCCGCTGCGCGACGCCCTGACGCAGCCGGTGCGGATCCTGCTGCCGGACGGCACCACGCAGTCGGTGCGCTCGTACACCGCCTGGTGGCTGCGCGACCACCCGGTGCTGGACGGCCGCCGTCCGGCCGGGCTGCGGGCGGCGGGCGGCGATCCGCTGCTGGCGGGCCTGTACACCCCGGCGGACGCGACGGGCTTCGAGGACGAGCAGGTGCTGCGGGCCCTGGGCGTACGCACCTCCGTGCGCGCGCTGCTGGAGGAGCCCGGCGGCGCGGCCGAGCTGCTGGGCCGGCTCGCCGACCCGGACCGCGAGGTCACCGGGCACCAGCTGCACGGGCTGTACGGGGCGCTGGCCGATCTGGACCCGGAGCAGGTGACGCTGCCGGACGAGCTGCGGGCGGTGGTGGACGGCGAGGTGGTCGTGGTGGACGCGGCCGACGCGGTCGTCGCGGACGCCCCCGACCTCCTCCCCCTCACGGCGGGCCTCCCCCTGCTCCCGGTCTCCCCGGCCCGCGCGGCGGACCTGGCCGACCTGTTCCAGGTGCGCCGCCTGTCGGAGACGGTCCCGGCGGAGGTGACCACGCCGGGCGAGGAGCACGAGGTGCCGGAGTCGGTGCGGGTCCTGCTGGGCCCGAAGACCCCGGCGACGTACGTGGAGCACGAGGAGCTGGTGGCGGGCGGCACGGAGCTGGACTGGCGGCTCACCCCGGACGGGGTGCTGCACGCGGCGACCCTGGAGGGCGTGGCGGCGGGCCTGGCCTGGTCGGCGTCCCAGTGGCCGCGCCGCTTCGAGGTGGCGGCCCTGCTGGAGGACCCGTCGCGGACGGCGGAGCTGGCCCGGGACCGCTGGTTCGACTAGCGCTCGGGCCGTCTAGGCCGGGAAGCGCCGGTCCACCCACCGGAAGGTGAACTCGATCGCGGCGGAGGCGGCCGCCGCGATCGCGACGGCGATCCACGGCATGGTCACGCCCTCCAGCTTGAGCTGGAAGAAGTCCTGGAGCCAGGGCACGACGAGGACGACGAGGAAGGCCGCGCCCATCGCGCCGACCAGGGCGACGCGCCACCACGTGTAGGGGCGGGCGATGATCGCCAGCACCCACATGGAGGTCAGGAACAGGGTGAGCGTCGCCGCGCTGGTCTCGGCCTTGAGGGCGTCGGGTCCGCCGTAGTGGGCGCGGGCGATCAGGTAGGTGACGAAGGTGGCGACGGCGGCGATGGTGCCGCCGGGGATCGCGTAGCGCATGACCCGCTTCACGAAGTGCGGCTTGGCGCGCTCCTTGTTGGGGGCGAGCGCCAGGAAGAAGGCGGGGATGCCGATGGTGAGGGTGGACAGCAGGGTGAGGTGGCGCGGCAGGAAGGGGTATTCGACCTGCGAGCACACCACCAGGACGGCCAGCAGCACCGAGTAGACCGTCTTGGTGAGGAAGAGGGTCGCGACGCGGGTGATGTTGCCGATGACGCGGCGGCCTTCGGCGACCACCGAGGGGAGGGTGGCGAAGCTGTTGTTCAGCAGCACGATCTGGGCGACGGCCCGGGTGGCCTCGGAGCCGGAGCCCATGCTGACGCCGATGTCGGCGTCCTTGAGGGCGAGGACGTCGTTGACGCCGTCGCCGGTCATGGCGACGGTGTGGCCGTTGGACTGGAGGGCGCCGACCATGTCCCGCTTCTGCTGCGGGGTGACGCGGCCGAAGACGGAGTTGCCGTCGAGGACCTCGGCCATCTCGGCCTGGTCGGCGGGCAGCTCGCGGGCGTCGACGGTGTTGTGCGCGCCGGGCAGGCCGAGTTTGCCGGCGACGGCGCCGACGGAGACGGCGTTGTCGCCGGAGATGACCTTCGCCTTGACGTTCTGCTCGTCGAAGTAGCGCAGGGTGTCGGCGGCGTCGGGGCGCAGCCGCTGTTCGAGGACGACGAGGGCGGTGGGGCGTACGCCGGTGGCGACGGCGGGGTCGTCGAGTTCGCGGGCGGAGCGGGCCAGCAGCAGGACCCGCAGGCCCTGTTCGTTGAGGCCGTTGATCTCGTCGAGGGCGGGGTCGCCGGCGGGGAGGAGCACGTCGGGGGCGCCGAGCAGCCAGGTGTTGTTCTCGCCGTCGCCCTCGCTGAAGCTGGCGCCGCTGTACTTGCGGGCGGAGGAGAAGGGCAGGGACTCGGTGCAGCGCCATTCGGCGCTGTCGGGGTAGGCGTCGATGATGGCCTGGAGGCTGGCGTTGGGGCGGGGGTCGGATTCGCCGAGGGCGCCGAGGACCTTTTTGACGTAGGCGGCTTCCGTGCCGCCGAGGGGGCGGAGCTCGGTGACGTCCATGCCGCCTTCGGTGAGGGTGCCGGTCTTGTCGAGGCAGACGACGTCGACGCGGGCGAGGCCCTCGATGGCGGGGAGTTCCTGGACGAGGCACTGTTTGCGGCCGAGCCGGATGACGCCGATGGCGAAGGCGACGGAGGTGAGGAGGACGAGCCCTTCGGGGATCATCGGGACGATGCCGCCGACGGTGCGGGCGATGGAGTCCTTGAGGTTGGAGTCCTTGACGACGAGCTGGCTGATGATGAGGCCGATAGAGGTCGGGATCATCATCCAGGTGACGTACTTGAGGATCGTGGAGATGCCGGTGCGCAGCTCGGAGTGGACGAGGGTGAAGCGGGAGGCCTCTTCGGCGAGCTGGGCGGCGTAGGCCTCGCGGCCGACCTTGGTGGCGGTGAAGGCGCCGCCGCCGGCGACGACGAAGGAGCCGGACATGACCTGGTCGCCGGGCTTCTTGAGGACGGGGTCGGCCTCGCCGGTGAGGAGGGATTCGTCGATCTCCAGTCCGTCGGCCTCGCCGACGAGGCCGTCGACGACGACCTTGTCGCCGGGTCCGAGTTCGATGACGTCGTCGAGGACGATCTCGGAGGTGGAGACCTCGGCGGTGGTGCCGTCGCGGCGGACGCTGGGTTTGGCCTCGCCGATGACGGCGAGGCCGTCGAGGGTCTTCTTGGCGCGGAGTTCCTGGATGATGCCGATGCCGGTGTTCGCGATGATCACGAAGCCGAAGAGGCTGTCCTGGATGGGCGCGACGATCAGCATGATCACCCAGAGGACGCCGATGATGGCGTTGAAGCGGGTGAAGACGTTGGCCCGGACGATGTCGGCGGTGGAGCGGGAGGAGCGGACGGGGACGTCGTTGACGTCGCCGCGCGCGACGCGTTCGGCGACCTCGGCGGTGCTGAGGCCGGCCGGCTTGAACCGGGGGGCGGGGGGTTTCACGGGGTGTACCGGGTCGAGCTCGGCGCCCGCGTCGATGGCGGCGCCGCCGGCCCGTTCCGGCCCGTCCTGGTCGATCCTCGCCCGCTGCGTCATGTTTTCGACGGTAAGGGCGGTTCGAACGCTTCACCCCCCGAGCGGTCGGAAGATCCGACTTCAGGATGACCCGAATCGTCCCGAGGTCGCCCCGCGGTCACCCCTGGGCGGCGGGCCCCGGCTCCCCCTCGGCGGCAGCGGCGGCGTGACGCTTGAGGGCCGCGTCACGGCCGCGGACGTACCAGATCCCGATCAGGCCGAGCCCGCCGCCGGCGGCGCAGGTCCACACCCACCACAGCAGGTCGCGGTCGGCGAACCAGCCGTAGAAGGGCAGCTGGACGAGGAACATGGCGAACCAGAGGATCGTGCCGCCGGTGATGGTGGCGACAACCGGGCCCTCCAGGGGCTCGGGCGCCTCGTGCTTCGCAGTCCACTTCGCCATGGAGCCCAGTCTAGGTGGCCCGATTTCGGGTCTACGCGCGGAGATGGACGGCCCTTCGTTCATGTGTTCATACTGAAACGGTTTGTCTACGACCGGATTCGTTCGTATGAACCGCCCAATAGACCCGTTTGAGGACCGCATGAGCACCTCGGCACCCGCCGCGGCCCCCACCACCGGCCTGGACCGGTACTTCAAGATCTCCGAGCGCGGCTCGAGCGTCGCCCGCGAGGTCCGGGGCGGCTTCGCCACCTTCTTCGCGATGGCCTACATCATCGTGCTGAACCCGATCATCCTGGGCAGCGCGAAGGACATGTACGGGCACCAGCTCGACGGCGGCCAGCTCGTCACCGCGACCGTCCTGACGGCCGCCTTCTCCACGCTCCTCATGGGCGTCATCGGCAACGTCCCGATCGCCCTGGCCGCCGGCCTCGGCGTCAACACCGTCGTGGCCCTCCAGCTGGCCCCGCGCATGAGCTGGCCCGACGCCATGGGCATGGTCGTCCTCGCCGGCTTCGTGGTGATGCTGCTGGTCGCCACCGGCCTGCGCGAGCGCGTCATGAACGCCGTCCCGCAGGGCCTGCGCAAGGGCATCGCGATCGGCATCGGCCTGTTCATCATGCTGATCGGCCTGGTCGACTCCGGCTTCGTCACCCGCATCCCGGACGCCGCCCACACCACGGTCCCGCTCCAGCTCGGCGGCAACGGCCACCTGCACGGCTGGCCCGTCCTGATCTTCGTCGTCGGCGTGCTGCTCACCCTCGCGCTGCTGATCCGCAAGACGCCCGGCGCGATCCTGATCTCCATCGTCGCGATGACCGTCGTCGCGGTCGCCGTGCAGCTGATCGCCGACCTGCCCGCCACGGCCTGGGGCCTGACCGTGCCGCAGTGGCCCGGCAACCCGGTGGCCGCGCCCGACTTCGGGCTCGTCGGCCAGGTGAGCCTCTTCGGCGGCTTCGGCAAGGTCGGCGTCCTCACCGGCATCCTGTTCGTCTTCACCGTGCTGCTGTCCTGCTTCTTCGACGCGATGGGCACCATCCTCGGCGTCGGCGACGAGGCCAAGCTGACGAAGCCCGACGGCACCTTCCCGGGCATCAACCGGGTCCTGCTGATCGACGGCCTGGCCGTCGCCTCCGGCGGCGCCACCTCGTCCTCCGCCACCACCTGCTTCGTGGAGTCCACGGCGGGCGTCGGCGAGGGCGCCCGCACGGGCCTGGCCAACGTGGTGACCGGCGCCCTCTTCACCGTCTCGCTCTTCCTGACCCCGCTCGCCACGATGGTCCCCTCCCAGGCCGCCACCCCCGCCCTCGTCGCGGTCGGCTTCCTGATCCTGGCGGGCTCGGTCCGGGACATCGACTGGAGCGACTTCACCATCGCCGTCCCGGCCTTCCTGGCCATGGTGATGATGCCGTTCACCTACTCGATCACCAACGGCATCGGCATCGGCTTCATCAGCTTCGCCGTGCTGCGGCTGGCGACGGGCCGGGGCCGCGAGGTCCCGGCCGCCATGTACGCCGTCTCGGCGGTCTTCGTCTTCTACTACGCGATGCCGGCCCTCGGCCTCACGTGAGCCCGTAGAACTTCTCCGTCTCGTCGACGGCGGCCTTGAACCGCTCGTCGAAGTCATCGCGAATGAGCGTCCGGACGACATAGTCCTGGACGCTCATTCCGCGTTTGGCGGCATGGTGCCGGAGCCGTTCCAGCAGCTCCCCGTCTATGCGCATGCTCAGCACATGTGTCCCCATGCCCGAAAGGGTCGGGCCAGAGAGTGCGCACGCGTGTCACTTTCCGCCGCGCACTCACCCGTACGAGTGAGACGGCAGGCCCGGACAGGGATCCACGGGGCCCCCGTAACCCATTTTTCCTTAGGCAGAGTAATGAGTTATTCTAAAGACATGCATGACCTCTCCCATGGCGACGACGCCGCCGCCGTGAACGATCTGCGCTCCGCCGTGATGCGGCTGGGCCGGCGCCTGAAGCACCAGCGCGTCGACGAATCGCTCAGCCCGACCGAGATGTCGGTGCTCGGCACCCTCGCCCGCTGCGGCCAGGCCACCCCCGGTGAGCTGGCCCGGCGCGAGCACGTCCAGCCCCCGTCGATGACACGCATCGTCGCGCTGCTGGAAGCCAAGGGACTGGTCACGCTGGAGCCGCACCCCGAGGACCGCCGCCAGAAGGTGGTCCGCCAGACCGAGGAGGCCGAGACGATGCTCGAAGAGAGCCGTCGGAAGCGCAACGCCTTCCTGGCCGGGCTCGCGGCCGAGCTCACCGAGGACGAATGGGCCAAGCTCCGCGCGGCCGCACCCGTCCTGGAGAAGCTCGCCCACCTATAGGAACCACGCCAGGAGGCGAACGCTTTTGAGTACGGGAACCGGAGCAGACTCCGCACCCGGCCATACATCCACCACTACCACCGCAGCGAGCAGGAACCCGGGGGCACCGCCCGGCGGTAGCCGGGGGATGTTCAGCTCGCTGAAGATCCGGAACTACCGGCTCTTCGCCACCGGCCAGGTCGTCTCGAACACGGGCACCTGGATGCAGCGCATCGCGCAGGACTGGCTGGTCCTCTCCCTGACCGGCTCCGCGTCCGCCGTCGGCGTCACCATCGCCCTGCAGTTCCTGCCGATGCTGCTCTTCGGGCTCTACGGAGGCGTACTCGCCGACCGGCTGCCCAAGCGGCCGCTGCTGATCGCCACCCAGAGCGCGATGGGCCTCACCGGCGTCGCACTCGCCGCGCTGACGCTGGCCGGCAACGTCCAGGTCTGGCACGTCTACCTCGCCGCCTTCCTGATCGGCCTGGTCACCGTCGTGGACAACCCGGCCCGGCAGACGTTCGTCTCCGAGATGGTCGGCCCCGCGCAGCTCGCCAACGCCGTCAGCCTGAACTCCGCGAACTTCCAGTCCGCGCGGCTGGTCGGCCCGGCGATCGCCGGCGTGCTCATCACCGCCGTCGGCTCCGGCTGGGCCTTCCTGCTGAACGGCCTGTCCTTCGCGGCGCCCATCGCGGGCCTGCTGCTGATGCGCACGCGCGAACTGCACCCCGTCACCCCGCAGCCGCGCGCCAAGGGGCAGCTCCGCGAAGGCCTGCGCTACGTCGCGGGCAAGCCCGAGCTGGTCTGGCCGATCGTGCTGGTCGGCTTCATCGGCACGTTCGGGTTCAACTTCCCGATCTGGCTGTCGGCCTTCACCGACGACGTCTTCCACGGCGACGCGGGCACCTACGGGCTGTTCAACACCCTCATCGCGGCCGGCTCCCTGGCCGGCGCCCTGCTGGCGGCCCGCCGCGGACACTCCCGCCTGCGGCTGCTGGTGACGGCGGCGGTGCTCTTCTCGGTCCTGCTGCTGGTCACCGCGTTCGCGCCGGGCTTCTGGCTGTTCGCGGTGCTGCTGGTGCCGATCGGGATGTTCGGCCTGACCGTCAACGTCGTGGCGAACTCCAGCGTGCAGATGGCCACCGACCCCGAGATGCGGGGGCGGGTGATGGCCCTGTTCATGATGGTGTTCACCGGCGGCACCCCGGTCGGCGCGCCGCTGGTCGGCTGGATCACGGACACCTACGGAGCCCGGCTCGGCATGGCCGCGGGCGGCCTGGTCTCCCTCGCCGCCGCGGTGGCCGTGGGCCTGGTCCTGTCCCGCGTCGGCAACCTCCGGCTCCGCCTCAACCGCCACGGCGTCGTCTTCGTCCCGACCGTGGCGCGGCGCGAGCTGGCCCCGGCGGCGTAGCCCCTGGCCGGGCGGGGGGCCCTGCGGGGCCGGCCCCTCCCCGCCCTTCGCCCGTTCCCCGGGGCTCCGCCCCGGACCCCCGCGCCTCAAACGCCGGCGGGGCTGGAATTTCGCTGCGCGAAATCCAGCCCGCGCGGCGTTTGAGCGCTCCGGGCGCGCAGCGTCCGGTAC